>NZ_JBSFDP010000001.1:331923-628952 GCF_053593975.1 Streptomyces sp. NPDC002004 | reverse complement strand
AGTAACCGGCTCGGCTGGCGATGCTCGACTCCTCGCCTGCTCCGGATGTACGACGAGCATGCCGCCGCTGCCGAATCCGTGTGACGCGCCCGCGCCTACTTGGCCGGCGGGACGATCGGGGACGCCGCCTGGGACTGCGGCGACGAGGACGACGCGTAGGCCGAGGGGGCGGACATGCCGGCCGTCGGGTCCGGCAGGGGCTCGTCGTCGTGCTGGGCGGGGAGCCGGCCGATGATGCGGATGTCCGCCTCGTCGAAGGCCCGCTTGATCCGCCAGCGCAGTTCGCGCTCGACCCGCACCGACTTGCCCGGCATGGTCCGGGCGGAGACGCGGACGATCATCGAGTCCAGTACGACGAGGTCCAGGCCCAGGACCTCCACCGGGCCCCACAGGAGTTCGCTCCACGGCTCTTCCTTCGCCATGGACTCGCCCACCTCGGCGAGGGTCGTGCGGACCTTTTCCAGGTCCTCCTCCGCGCGGACGGTCACGTCGACGCCCGCCGTCGCCCAGCCCTGGGAGAGGTTGCCGATCCGCTTGACCTCGCCGTTGCGGACGTACCAGATCTCGCCGTTGTCACCGCGCAGCTTGGTCACGCGCAGGCCCACCTCGATCACCTCGCCGGAGGCGACCCCCGCGTCGATCGTGTCGCCGACGCCGTACTGGTCCTCCAGGATCATGAAGACGCCGGACAGGAAGTCCGTGACGAGGTTGCGGGCGCCGAAACCGATGGCGACACCGGCCACACCCGCGGACGCCAGCAGCGGAGCCAGGTTGATCTTGAAGGTGGAGAGAACCATCAGCGCCGCCGTGCCCATGATCAGGAACGAGGCCACCGAGCGGAGCACGGAGCCGATCGCCTGCGAGCGCTGGCGGCGGCGCTCGGCGTTCACCAGCAGGCCGCCCAGCGAGGTGCTGTTGACGGCCTCGGCATGGCGGTTCATCCGGTCGATGAGCTTGGTTATCGTCCGCTGGATCGCGGTCCGCAGAACCACCGCGATCACGACGATCAGCAGGATCTGCAGACCCATCCCGAGCCACGTGGACCAGTTCTGCTCTATCCAGCCGGCGGCGTTGTTGGCGCTCTCCTGAGCGTCCTGAATCGTCTTGGACCCGGAGGACAGGGGGTCCGATGACGGCGACGACCCGGCGGACGACCAGGCGGCCGGCAGGGCGGTCAAGAACACGACAGGTACCTCCAGGTGTAGCGGTCGGCCCGTGGAAGAAAGCGGAACGGGCAGAACCACCACACTAACGGTGCATCGTGTGTGGATCGTTGCAATGTTCGAGGGAGAGACGGTGCTCACCTGGGGATGAACGGGGTGTGGTCGAAAACACTTCCAGCCCGTTACCGGTACATGGTGGCGCTTCGACCAGGCAGGAGGAGAGACTGGCAGCAGATCGTCCCGGCGCGAGCCACGCGCCGCCGGCGTACAAGGAGGCATCCGTGCCGCATGTCCTGGTCCTCAACGCGTCGTACGAGCCCCTCGGCGTCGTACCGCTCCGCCGCGCGCTCGTCCTCGTCCTTGAGAACAAGGCCATCTGTCTCGAGGAGTCCGGCGCCTTCATGCACAGCGCAACCCGCACCATCCCAGCCCCCAGTGTGGTCCGTCTCAAACGGTTCGTCCGGGTCCCTTACCGGGGGCCCGTTCCTCTGACCCGGCGGGCACTCTTCGCCCGTGACGGCGGCCGATGCATGTACTGCGGTGGCGTCGCAACCAGCGTCGACCACGTCATCCCGCGCAGCCGCGGCGGTCAGCACGTCTGGGACAACGTGGTGGCGTCCTGCCGCCGCTGCAACCACGTCAAGGCCGACCGGCACCTGATGGAGCTCGGCTGGCGTCTGCGTCACACACCCGCGCCGCCCACGGGCCTGGCCTGGCGCATCATCGGGACCGGGCATAGGGACCCGCGCTGGCTGCCCTACCTGCAGCCGTACGGCGCGGACGACGCTCTGGCCCGGATCGACGGCATATCTGCCTGACGGATCCGGGCTTTGTTCGTCCCTCGCACGGGTGATGACGGCCCGTGCGAGGCCCCTTCCCGTCCCTTGGTCCCTTCCTCCGTTCGCCCGCTCCTCGTCGCTCCGGTCGCTCCGGCTGCCTCGGGGCGACGGGCCGACGCGCCCCCGGCTGTCGAGCGCCGAGCCCCCGGACGCCGGGTCAGCCGCCCGCGCGGTGACCGTCGTCGCCCGTGGAGTGACTGTCGTCACCCTTGACGCCGCCGGTCTCCGCACGCACCGCATACGCCTCCACCGACCACAGCGAGTACCCGAAGCGGGTGGCCCGCCGGTCGCCCTGGACACGCACGTAACGGACGTCCTGGGCGTCCATACGGACCACCTCACGGCCGCCCCGCCCGTCGCGCACCGTCGCGGCGGTCCGCCAGGTGCGGCCGTCCGAGGACACCTGGATCCGGTACCCCGAGGCGTACGCGTCCTGCCAGTGCAGCACCACCTGACCCAGCCGTACCGGTGCCGCCAGGCGCATCTGCCACCACTCGCCGTCCCGTGCGGGTGACGACCAGCGGGTCGCCGGGTCGCCGTCCGTCGCGGCGCCGGCCGGGAAGTCCTTCGTCTCGTCGCCCGACGAACTCGCCTCGGCGCCGCGCGCCAGATCGGGGCCGCCCGTGCGCGGGAAGGCCCGCACCGTCACCGTCCGCTGTTCGCCGCCGAACTCGACCGGCACGTCATAGGTGCCCGCGCGCGTGCCCGCCGGCGCCGAGATCTCCACCGGCACATGGATGTCGGTGCCACGCGGCAGGGTGGAGGCCTTCGGCACCCGGACCTCGATGCCCTTGGGCGCCTTCGCGGCGAGCTTCCCGTGGACGTCGCCGGGGCGCAGCACCCGCAGGCGGGCGGTCACCCGCTGGGTGGCGCCGCCGATCGCCACATCCGTCTCGCGACGGCCCAGCGACAGACCGACGTCCGGCGTGTCCCCGAACCACGGCACGAGATGGCGCACCCGGGAGGGCGCGGGGCCGGTGACCCGGACGGCGTCGACCCGCACCCCTCCCTCGACGGTCGGCCGGGCGCCTGCGCCGGCCGCGGGGCGGCCGTGGGCCCCGGCGCCCGCACGCTCGGACCACGCGGAGCCCGTCCACTCGGGCTCCGTCCAGCCCTCGGGCGACAGGTCCCCGACGGGGTGCCAGCCGCCGCCGGGGAGATGGACCTCGACGCTGCCCGTCGTGCCCGGCTCGGTGAGGACCGTCACCGCCGTGAGGCGGCGGGGGCGCTCGAAGCGCACCGTCCGGCCGTCACCCGGGCTGCGCGACACCGCGGGCTCGCGGTCCAGGCCCGCCCAGGTGGCGTACGCCCGCTGTGCCCGGTCCAGGAACGGCTCGAGCACGCCCTTGCCGACCGTCACCTCGCTCGCGTCGAGTGCGCGGCGCAGTCGCTCCAGGGCACGCGCGTCGCGCCAGGCCGCCGCGCCGTCGCCGCGCGCCTGTGCGTCGAGCATGCTCAGCGCCGTCTCGCCGGCCCGCCCGTACGCGGCCAGCTTCCCGCTCCACGGCCGCACCTCGCCGTCCAGGGCGCTGCCGTGCAGCTGCTGCGGCGTCTGCCGCATCACGGCGAACGCGTCCCGCAGCTTCCGGGCCGCGGTCGCGTTCCGCGCCGCGTCCGTCGTCGTACGGGCCTGCCAGAAGGCGTCCATCAGCGGCACCAGGTACGCGGACTCGTCGGCGCCGAGCACGGACGAGGCGTCGTTGCCGGCCAGCGCGCCCAGCGCCCGGCGGCGCTCGGCGTCACCGCCCGCGAGGTCGTCGATGGCGGCCTGCCAGGACTCCTGGGGCTGGTAGTCGCGGGGGTTCCACGCGTAGTCCGCGGTGGTGAACAGGGGGATGCGGGACGCCGTGGGCTGTTCCATGGCGTTCGCGAGGAGCGCCGCGGAGCCCGCGGCGACGGCCGGCTCGCGGCCCGAGTAGGGGCCCAGGAAGATCCGGTCGTCGGAGAAGTCGTTGACCGGGTAGTTGTCCATGGTGACCAGCCGGTGGCCGCCGAACACGCCCCGGGTCGCGGCGAGTTCGCGTCCGGTGATGGTGCGCGGCACCACTCCTATCCCGGTCCACGCGACCTCGACGCGGTCCTCAAGCGCGTGCGCGAGCGCACGGCGGTACGCCGTCGAACCGTCCTGGTAGTACTCGGTCGGCATCAGGGACAGGGGCGCCGCATCGGGGTGGCGTTCGGCGAGATGGCGGGCGACGGCGTTCGCGACCCGGGCCTGCGCGGCGGCGGCCGCCTCGGGGCCCGAGCCGAAGGTCTCCGCGTCCTGGGAGCAGTGCCACTCGCTGTAGCTCACGTCCTGGAACTGAAGCTGGAACGCGCGCACGCCGAGCGCCCACATCGCGTCCAGCTTGCGGTTGAGGGCCTTGACGTCACCGTCGTCCGCCAGGCACATGGCCTGTCCCGGGGCGACCGCCCAGGCGAGCGTGACGTGGTTGCGGCGTGCCCTCTCCGCGAGCGCGCGGAAATCGGCGCGCTGCGCGGCCGGGTACGGCTCGCGCCAGCGCGCCTGGCGGTAGAGGTCGTCGCCCGGGGCGTAAAGATAGCGGTTCTGCTTGGTCCGCCCCATGAAGTCCAGCTGGTCGAGGCGCTGTTCCCGGGTCCACGGGGTGCCGTAGAAGCCCTCCGTGATGCCGCGGACGGCCGTGCCCGGCCAGTCGCGGACGACCACGCCCGGGATCCGGCGGTCCCCGACCAGTTGGCGGAGCGTCTGGACGGCGTGGAAGAGGCCGTCCTCGCCGACTCCGGCGAGGGCGACGGTGCCGCGGCCGGCCGCGAGGCGGTAGCCGCCGGAGGGCAGGTCGTTTGCGGGCCGCGCACCCAGGGTGCGCAGCACCTGGTCCGTGGTGCCGCGGACGGTGCCGGCGTGCCCCGCGCCGGGGGCCGGGTTCCCGGGGGAGGTACGGGAGTGCGGGTCCCGGGCGGAGGCCGCGTCCGTGGCGGCGTGGACCACCAGGTTCCCGCTCTCCGCCGGGAGCGGGGCGCCCTCGCCCACCTCGGTGATGTGGCGGGCGCCCGCATCGCGGAGCAGGGTCCGCAGGGCCGACAGGGCGTAGGGGTCCGTACCGGGCGCGGTGACCAGGGTGACCTCGTCGGTGATCAGCACCGAGGTGCCGCCCGGCTTCATCGACTGCGGACGCGGCCATACGGAGGGCAGCGAGCCGTCCGTGCGGTGGTCGTCCGGGGACGTCGTCGGTGTGCCCGGGGCGGCCGGGGCCGCGAAGGCGCTCGGGGCGCCACCGAGCGTGCCCGCGATGACGGCGGCCGCGACGGCGGCCGCGCCCTTTCTGCGCCGCAGCTGCACGGCCGGTTCTCCTCGTCGCTCGTGTCCCCCCGAAGGAATCGAGCCCACCACTCAGCCGGTGAGGGTGTCAACGGCGATGGCCGTTGTGCCGCAATTGCCCCCGTGACGAGGCGGAGTGACGCCCCGTCGCGGCGTCGGAAGGGCCGTGCCGGGAGCTCCGCGGGAATGCCGTACGGACAACGGGCGCGCCGGGAACACAATGTGACGCGGAACACGTTGTATGTGAGGAGAGACACGTTGACGGGTCCTGTACGTCTGCCGTCGCCCTCGCTGGGTAGGGGCTTGCCGTCACCATGGATCGCCGCCCGCCGTCGTACGTCAAGGAGGCCCACGTGGCCGCATCTGCGCATCTTCTGCTGTCCGCCCTGTCCAAACGCCCCCCGGTGTCACCGCTGTCGGTGGTGCCGGAGCCGGCGCCCGCGTCGGACGACTGCCTGTGCCTCGGCGCCGAGGGGACCTGCGCCGAGCTGCCGCTCACCAGCGAGCCGCCGCTCGCGGACGTGGTCCCGCTGACGAGTGAGCCGCCGCTCGCCGACGAAGCGCCGCTGACCAGTGAGGCGGCGTCCATGATGGTGGCCGCGGGCGCGGATCCGTCGGTGGCGTAGGTGGCGGCGGCTCCGGGCCTCGCCCGTCTCGCCGAGCTGCACGGTGTCGCGACCTCGTACTCCCCGTCGCCGGGGCGCACGGTGTCCGCGACGGAGGCCGCGCTGACCGCGGCCCTGGCCGCGCTGGATGTGGACGCGTCAACGCCGGAGTCCGTCGCCCGGGCCGTGGCGGCCCGCGAGGCGGAGCTCCGCGACCGACTGCTCCCGCCCACCGTGGTGTGGTGGCTCGGTACGGAGCCCACCGCGCTCCTGGGACTGCCGCCCGGCACCCGCTTCCGCGTGCGCCCGGAGGACCCCGCCGCCGCCCCCGTGGAGTGGACCCTTCCGTCCGCCCGCCCCGCATCGGAGCCCCCGGCGCCCGGAGCCCGCCCGACCGCGGAGGGGTTACCGCCCGGCACCGGCACCGGCACCGGCACCGGCGCCCGCGATGCGCGAGCACCCGCGACGGAGGGCACGCACGACGACGGACGGCCGCCCGTGCGGTCCGGCCCCTCGCGCGACGCGACGGGGCCCGAGGACCCCGGCAGCCCCCGCCCCGACGCCACCGCCGCCCGTGGACCCGGCGGTCCGCCCCGGCTGGACGCGGGGGTGTACAGGCTGGACGTGCGGACGCCCGACGGCCGGGAGACCGAGGTGCACCTCGTCGTGGCGCCCGCCCGGGTGCCCGGCGTCGAGGGACGCGCCTACGGCGTGCTCGTCCAGCTGTACTCGCTGCTGTCCCAGCGGTCCTGGGGCATGGGGGACCTCGGCGATCTGCGGGAGCTGGCGTGCTGGGCCGGCCGGGGACTCGGAGCCGGATTCGTCCAGCTGAACCCGCTGCACGCCGCCGTCCCGGGCGCGCCGACCGATCCGTCGCCCTACCGCCCCTCGTCCCGGCGCTTCCCGGACCCCGTCCATCTGCGCATCGAGGACGTGCCCGAGTACGCCTACCTCGAAGGACCGGACCGCGCCCGCGTCGACGACCTCGTCGAGCGTGCGGCACGCCTGCGCGCCGGTGTCCTGCACAAGGGCGCGCACATCGACCGCGACGCCGTCCGGGAGCTGAAGGGGGAGGCCCTGGAGATCCTCCAGCAGGTCCCACTCGGCCCCGGCCGCCGCGCCGCCTACTGGGACTTCCTCGCCGAGCAGGGCGCGGCGCTGGAGGACCACGCGACCTGGTGCGTGCTCGCCGAGACGCACGGCCCCGACTGGCGCAGCTGGCCGGAGGGCCTGCGCGACCCGCGGTCCACGGAGACCGCGCGCGCCCGCGGTGCGTCGATGGACCGCGTCGACTTCCACTGCCGGCTCGCCTGGCTCACCGCCGAGCAGCTCACCGCCGCCCAACGCGCCGCCCGTGACGCGGGCATGAGCATCGGCCTCGTCCACGACCTCGCCGTCGGCGTCCATCCCTCCGGCGCCGACGCCTGGGCCCAGCAGTCCCACTTCGCCCACGGCATGACGGTCGGCGCACCCCCGGACGCCTTCAACGCCCGCGGCCAGGACTGGGGGCTGCCCCCCTGGCGCCCGGACCGTCTCGCCGAGTCCGGCTACGCCCCTTACCGTGACCTCCTGCGCGCCCTGTTCCGGTACGCGGGCGCGCTGCGCCTCGACCACGTCATGGGCCTGTTCCGCCTCTGGTGGATCCCCCGCGGAGAGGCCCCCACGGACGGCACGTACGTCCGGTACGACGCGGAGGCCATGCTCGCCGTCCTCGCCCTGGAGGCGCACAGCGCGGGGGCGGTGGTCATCGGCGAGGATCTCGGCACCGTCGAGCCAGGCGTCCGCGAGATCCTGCGCGAGCACGGTGTGCTCGGAACCTCCGTGCTCTGGTTCGAGCGCGACTGGGAGGCCTCGGGCCGCCCCCTCGATCCGGCCCGCTGGCGCACGGACTGCCTGGCCACCGCGACCACCCACGACCTGCCCTCCACCGCGGCCCGGCTCACCGGCGACCACGTCGAACTGCGCCACCGTCTCGGCCTGTTGCCCCGGACGCTCGCCGTCGAGAGGGCCAAGGCGGCGGCCGACACGGGGGAGTGGCTCACGCTCTTCAGCCGTCTCGGCCTGCTGCCGGGCCGCTCGGGCGCGGGCGCCCTCACCGAGGAGGCCGAGATCCATGCCGTGCACCGGTTCCTGCTGGCAACGCCGGCGCGCATGATCGGCGTGTGGCTGCCGGACGCGGTCGGCGACCGCAGACCGCAGAACCTGCCGGGCACCTGGGACGAGTATCCGAACTGGCGGCTGCCCCTCGCGGACGCCGAGGGCCGCCCCCTGACCCTGGAGGAGCTCGCCGCGTCCCCGCGGCTGCACGCGCTCTTCGACGTGCTGCGGACCGGCATCGGCGGGCGCCGCCCGGGTACGGCACCCCCGGGCGCGCGGGCCGATTGAGTGTTCGCTACGTTTGAGGCGTGGACAAGAAGAACGCCCTGCGCGCCGGCGCCCTGGCCGCCGGTACGACGCTGATGATGCTGCTCATGTCGTCCCCCGCGCTCGCGCTGACCCGCGACGACGGTGACGACCCCGGCCCGGGCCTGAGCGTCATCCAGACGCTGGGCCTCTACGTCTTCCTGCCGATCGTGCTGTTCCTGGTGATCGCCGGTCTGGTCATGCTGGGCGACAAGTCCCGCAAGCAGCCGAAGCAGAGCTGAACCCGGGACGGCTCGGCCGTCCCGCCCGCGCTTCTCCCTCGAGGGCGCCTTCTTCGTGTACGCACATCCTGTGCGGGTGCGAAGAGGGCGCCCTCGACCCGTGTCGGCCCTGCCGACCGCGTTTGCCGTCGGCTGCGTCCGCTCGGCCCGACCAGGCCCGACGCGCCCGTCGGGCCTGGGGTCGGGACCCATCTTTCGTTTTTTCTGAAGATGGTCGTCGGAACTATTCGATGGACCTTATGAAGCAGTCCTTGCGACGGTGAACCCGCAACCAACATCGCCCCTCAGGGGCAGCGAGGCAAGGGGGAGCCGTGACCGTCCTGGACCGCGTCCGTGCCGGTGGAACGACCGCCGTGGGGAGGCGGTCGCGGGGCGCCGGCCCCGGTCTGCTCCTCGCTGCCGTCGCCACGGTCGTCTGGTCGGGGAGCTTCGTCACCGCCCGCGCCCTGCACGACAGCGTTCCGCCGGTTCAGCACGCCTTCTGGCGCTGGATCATCGCGCTCACCGCCGTCGTGCCGTTCGCCGCCCGGGAGACCTGGCGCCGGCGCCGGTTGATCCGCCGCCACATCGGCTTCCTGCTGGTGGCCTCGCTGCTCGGCGTCACCACGTACAACACCCTCGTCAACCAGGCCGGAACATCCACCTCGGCCGGCAACATGGGCATGATCATGGCCGCGTCGCCGGTCCTCATGGCGGTCTGCGAACGCCTCGGCGGCACCCGCATCGGCGCGCGGCGCACCACCGGCCTGCTCATCGCCTGCGCCGGAGTGCTGCTCCTGGTCACCGAGGGCTCGGCCGCACCGCACTTCGCCGCGGGCGATCTGTGGGCGATCGGCGCGGCGGTCTGCTTCGCCTCCTACAGCGCACTGCTGCGCCGCAGGCCCGCCGGGCTCGGCGGACTGCCCTTCCTTCTCTCGACGTTCGCGCTCGGCACGCTGATGCTGGCTCCCGCGTACCTGGTGAGCCTGGCCGTGCAGGGCGGCTTCCGGCCGGGCTTCGCCACCGTCACACCGCTCGTCTACGTCGGCGTCCTCTCCTCCGCGCTCGCCTTCTTCGCCTGGAACCAGGCGATCTCGCTGATCGGCGCCGCCCGCGCCGGCATCGTCTACCACCTCCAGCCGGTGTGCGTGGCTCTCCTGTCGTACGCGGTCCTCGGCGAGACCCTGGGCGGAACACGGCTGCTGTGCCTGGGCCTCGTGCTCGGCGGAGTGGCCCTCGGAGCCGCCCGCGGCCGGTGACGCGCGGTCACGGGCGGGCGTGGGGCCGGGGCCCGCGGTGACCTCGGCCCGATGGGGCGAGGGTGGCCGGCGGTAGGTTGCGGGGCATGGCCGAGCACGACAGGTGGGACATCAAGAAGCTGCTGATCCTGCGCACACTGCGGGACCAGGGCACCGTCACGGCGACCGCCGAGGCGCTGCTCATGACGCCGTCCGCCGTGTCCCAGCAGCTCAGCAATCTCGCCAGACAGCTCGGCGTGACCCTGCTGGAGGCGCACGGGCGGCGGGTGCGGCTCACCGACACCGCCTATCTCGTGCTGCGGCATGCCGAGGCCGTCTTCGCCGAACTGGAGCGCGCCGACGCGGAGTTGGCCGCGCAGCAGCGCGGTGACGCGGGCGTGGTGCGGGTCGGGGCGTTCTCGACCGCGGTGACCGCGCTCGTCGTGCCCGCCGTGCGCGCGCTGCGCACCGCACACCCGGGCCTTGACGTGCGCGTACGGGAGACGGAGGCCGCCGAGGCGTACGAGCTGCTGTCCGGCGGTGACGTCGAGCTCGCCCTGTCCCTCGCCGCGCATGCGCCGACCGCGCGCGACCCCAAGTTCACCCGGGTGCCGCTGCTCGCCGACCCGCTCGACGTCGCCCTGCCCGCGGGGCATCCGCTCGCCGGGTCGCCGGGACTGCGGCTCGCCGATCTGTCCGGGGAGCCGTGGATCTTCGGGGGTTCGGGCCCGTGGTCCGAGATCACCACGGCGGCGTGCGAGGCCGCCGGATTCGTGCCGGAGCAGGCCCACAGCGCCGCCGGCTGGACCGCGATCCTCGCCATGGTCGAGGCCGGGATGGGGGTGGCGCTGGTGCCGCGGATGGCGGCGGCGCGTCGGGGCGGGGTGGTGATGCGGGAGCTGGGGGCGGACCGGCCGTACCGGCATGTCGTCGCCGCGGTGCGCAGGGGGGCCGAGGACGGGCCCGCGGTGGGGCGGGTGCTGCGCGCCCTGCGGGACGTCGCCGAGGGGCGGACCGCCGGTTCCCCGGCCGGCCGGTGAGGCGGCCCCGGCCGGCCCTGCCCACTATTGTTCAGTTCTGCTGAAAGTATCCTTCGAAAGCTTTCGATGGACCTGTGGGGTCTGCGGCGTGACAGTGGACGTATGACTGCTGACGCCTCGCATCCGGACCCGCACGCCAACGACGCCGCACCGTACGGCGGCGGTGACCCCTATGCCGACTACCGCGCCGGGGAGTTCGGCTTCACCACCCTGGTCGACCTGGCCGACCGGCGGCTGGGCGCCGGGGTGATGGCCGCGAACGACGAGTTCTTCGCCGAACGGGAGAACCTGCTCGTCCGGGAGCGGGCCGTGTTCGACCCCGAGCGGTTCGGCCACAAGGGCAAGGTCATGGACGGCTGGGAGACCCGGCGACGGCGCGGGGCCGACGGGGACCGACCGTTCCCGGCGGAGGACGCGTACGACTGGGCGCTGGTACGGCTCGGGGCACCCGGGGTGATCCGGGGGATCGTCGTCGACACGGCACACTTCCGCGGCAACTATCCACAGCGCGTGAGCGTGCAGGCGACCGCCGTCGAGGGCGCGCCGGGCCGCGCGGACCTGCTCGGCGACGATGTGAAGTGGGACGAGATCGTGCCGCCGATGCCCGTGCGCGGGCATGCCGAGAACGGGTTCGAGGTCACCGGCGGGCGCCGCTACACCCATCTGCGGCTCTGCCAGCACCCTGACGGGGGCATCGCCCGGCTTCGTGTGCACGGCGAGGTGGTGCCCGATCCCGAGTGGCTCGCGCACCTCGGGGTGTTCGACCTGGCCGCCGTCGCCAACGGCGGTGTGTGCGAGGACGCGTCGGACCGCTTCTACTCGTCGCCCACGCAGATCATCCTGCCCGGCACGGCACGCAGGATGGACGACGGGTGGGAGAACCGCAGGCGCCGGGTCCGGGGCACGAACGACTGGGTGCGGTTCCGGCTGGCGGCCCGGGGGGCGGTACGCGCCGTCGAGATCGACACGGCCTGCCTGAAGGGCAACTCCGCGGGCTGGGTTGCGCTGAGCGCGCGCGACGGGGAGGACGGGGAGTGGGTCGAGGTCATACCGCGGACCCGGCTCCAGCCCGACACGCTGCACCGGTTCCGGCTGGAGGACGAGGTGGTGGCGACGCATGTGCGCCTCGACGCGTTCCCCGACGGGGGCGTCGCGCGGGTCCGGGTGCACGGGGCGCTGACCGACTCCGGGCTCGCCGACCTGCGGCGCAGGTACACCGGGACGAGGTAGCGGCCACGGGGGAGGAACGACTGCCCGCAGGCCGGGAGAGGGGTGGCCCGGCACGGCGTGGGCACCACGCACGAGGGGGCGTCAGACACCGGGTACGGTGCCGGACGCCCCCTCCGTGTCAGCGGTCGTCAGACAGCGGCGTTCGCGTCCGCCGCCTGGGCCTTGAGCGCACGCTCGACGCCCGATCGCGACTCCAGCACGAGGCGGCGCAGCGCGTGGTTCGGCTCGGCGGAGGCCAGCCACGCCTCCGTCGCGTCCAGCGTCGCCTGCTCGACCTGGACCGCCGGGTAGAGACCCACGGCGATCTGCTGGGCGATCTCGTGGGAGCGGGCGTCCCAGATG
Source organism: Streptomyces sp. NPDC002004 (assembly GCF_053593975.1). Lineage (NCBI taxonomy): Bacteria > Bacillati > Actinomycetota > Actinomycetes > Kitasatosporales > Streptomycetaceae > Streptomyces > Streptomyces sp. NPDC002004. Next base: position 616,591 of record NZ_JBSFDP010000001.1, on the reverse strand, counting down.
TCCTTGACGACGGCGAAGTACTTCTCGGTGTACGGCGCCAGCAGCTCGCGCTGGTCGGTCTGGACGAAGCCGCCGATGACCGCCTCCTGGACGGCGTTCGGGAGCTTGTCGGAGTCGATGACCGAGGCCCAGGCCTCCGCCTTCGCCTCCGCGGTCGGCCGCGCGGCCCGGGCGGTCGCGGCGTGCCGCTCGCCCGCGGCGGTCCTGTCGCGCTCGTACTCGCCGGCGATCTCCGTCTCGTCGTACCGGCCGACCGCGGCGAGCCGCTCGACGAACGCCCAGCGCAGCTCCGTGTCGACCGCCAGGCCCTCGATGGTCTGGCTGCCGAGGAGCAGACCCTCCAGCAGGTCCAGCTGCTCCGGCGTGCGCGCCGTCGCCGCGAACGCCCGCGCCCAGGCCAGCTGGTGGTCGCTGCCCGCCTCGGCCGCACGCAGATGCGCGAGCGTCGCCTCGGTCCACCGGCTCAGCCCGGCCTCCTGCCACGCCGGGTCCGCGTACAGGTCGAGCGCCAGCTTCACCTGGCGGTGCAGCGACTGCACGACGCCGATGTCCGACTCCTTGCCGATGCCGGAGAGGACCAGCTCCAGGTAGTCCCGGGTGGGCAGCTCCCCGTCGCGGGTCATGTCCCAGGCCGAGGCCCAGCACAGGGCCCGCGGCAGCGAGTCCTCGAAGTCGCCGAGGTGCTGCGTGACGACCTTCAGGGACTCCTCGTCGAGGCGGACCTTGGCGTAGGTGAGGTCGTCGTCGTTGAGGAGGACGACCGCCGGGCGGCGCTTGCCCACCAGCTCCGGCACCTCGGTCAGCTCGCCGTCGACGTCCAGCTCCACACGCTCGCCCCGCCGCAGCTTGCTGCTCTCGGCGTCGAGGTCGTAGAAGCCGATGGCGATGCGGTGCGGGCGCAGCGTCGGCTCGCCCTTGGCGCCGGCCGGGAGCGCCGGGGCCTCCTGACGGACCGCGAAGGAGGTGATGACGCCATGCTCGTCGGTCTCGATCCGGGGGCGCAGCACGTTGATGCCCGCCGTCTCCAGCCAGGTCTTCGACCAGGTCTTCAGATCGCGGCCGCTGGTCTCCTCCAGCGCGCCCAGCAGGTCGCCCAGCCGCGTGTTGCCGAAGGCGTGCCGCTTGAAGTACGCCTGCACGCCGCGGAAGAACTCGTCCATGCCGACGTAGGCGACGAGCTGCTTGAGCACCGAGGCACCCTTGGCGTACGTGATGCCGTCGAAGTTGACCAGCACGTCGTCCAGGTCGCGGATCTCGGCCATGATCGGGTGCGTCGACGGCAGCTGGTCCTGGCGGTACGCCCACGTCTTCATCGAGTTGGCGAAGGTCGTCCAGGAGTGCGGCCAGCGCGAGTCCGGAGCGTAGGCCTGGCAGGCGATGGAGGTGTACGTCGCGAACGACTCATTGAGCCACAGGTCGTTCCACCACTCCATGGTGACCAGGTCGCCGAACCACATGTGCGCCAGCTCGTGCAGGATGGTCTCGGCACGCAGCTCGTACGCCGCGTCCGTGACCTTCGAGCGGAAGACGTACTGGTCGCGGATGGTCACCGCGCCCGCGTTCTCCATCGCGCCCGCGTTGAACTCCGGCACGAACAGCTGGTCGTACTTGGCGAACGGGTAGGCGTAGTCGAACTTCTCCTGGAACCAGTCGAAGCCCTGCCGGGTCACCTCGAAGATCGCGTCCGAGTCGAGGAACTCGGCGAGGGAGGGCCGGCAGTAGATGCCGAGCGGGACGGACCGGCCGTCCTTCTCGTACGAGGAGTGGACCGAGTGGTACGGGCCGACGATCAGCGCGGTGATGTAGCTGGAGATCCGCGGGGTCGGCTCGAAGACCCAGACGTCGTCCTTCGGCTCCGGAGTCGGGGAGTTGGAGATGACGGTCCAGCCGGTCGGCGCCTTCACGGTGAACTGGAAGGTGGCCTTCAGGTCGGGCTGCTCGAAGGACGCGAAGACACGCCGCGCGTCCGGCACCTCGAACTGGGTGTACAGATAGGCCTGCTGGTCCACCGGATCGACGAACCGGTGCAGACCCTCGCCGGTGTTGGTGTACGCGCAGTCGGCGACGACCCTCAGCTCGTTCCGCCCGGCGAGCAGGCCGGAGAGCGCGATGCGCGAGTCCGCGAAGACGGCCGCCGGGTCCAGCACGTCGCCGTTCAGCAGGACCTCGTGGACCGTCGGCGCGACCAGGTCGATGAACGTCTCGGCGCCCGCCTCCGAGGAGTCGAAGCGCACCGTGGTCACCGACCGGTAGGTGCCTCCCTCCTGCGCCCCGGAGAGGTCGAGATCGATCTCGTACGAGTCAACGGTGAGCAGCTGAGCCCGCTGCTGCGCCTCTTCACGGGTCAGATTGGTGCCAGGCACGCGGTCATCTCCTAGATGCTTCTGCTTCCGCACATTCATATGCGACGTTTCCGGCCATCCTTCCACGCGGCGACCATGGAAGGCGATGTCTGTTTTCCGCCGGTGAACGCAAGCCTTCCGGCCGAGGCTGGATCCATGACGACGACCCGCACTCCACGGCCCATTCCGCCCGAAACCCTCGAGGAACTCCGCGGCACCGACGACGCGGGACGCCCCTGTGTGCCGTACACCGAGCCCGAGGGCGGCGACCCCCTGCGCTGCTGTCTGCGCCCCGCGGTGGCGGGGGAGCGCGTGGCCCTCGTGTCGTACGCCCCGCTGCGCCGCTGGGCCGCCGCCACGGGCGCCGAACCGGGTGCGTACGACGAGCAGGGCCCCGTCTTCATCCACGCCGACGAGTGCGCCGGGCCGGACCCGGACCGGCAGGGCTATCCCTTCGACCGGACCGGCGCCCTGCGCACCCTGCGCCGCTACGACGCCGCCGGGCACATCGTCGGGGGCCGTCTGCTGGAGATCCCCGAGGACGCCACGGCCGGCTTCGACGCGGCCTTCGCCGAGGCCTTCGCCGACCCACGGGTGGCGCTCGTGCACGTCCGCGCGGTGGAGTACGGCTGCTTCCAGTTCGAGGTGCGCCGAGGCTGACCCGGCCCGGACGGGCGCGAGGGGCGGCCACCGTCTCGGTGACCGCCCCTCGTCGGCGCCCGGGCCACGAGCCCGTCCGGACTACTCGGCGAGCTCCGCCGCCACCAGCTCCGCGATCTGGACCGCGTTCAGCGCGGCACCCTTGCGGAGGTTGTCGTTCGAGATGAACAGCGCGAGGCCGTTCTCGACGGTCTCGTCGACGCGGATGCGGCCCACGTACGAGAGGTCCTTGCCCGCGGCCTGGAGCGGCGTCGGGATGTCGGTCAGCTCGACGCCGGGGGCGTCGGCGAGCAGCTCGGCGGCGCGCTCGACACTGATCGGACGGTCGAAACGGGCGTTGACCTGGAGGGAGTGGCCCGAGAAGACCGGGACGCGGACACAGGTGCCGGAGACCTTGAGGCCGGGGATCTCCAGGATCTTGCGGGACTCGTTGCGGAGCTTCTGCTCCTCGTCGGTCTCGTTGAGCCCGTCGTCGACGATGCTGCCCGCGAGCGGGAGCACGTTGAAGGCGATCGGACGCTTGTAGACGCCCGGCTCCGGGAAGTCGACGGCCTCGCCGTCGTGGGTCAGCTTGTCCGCATCAGCGATCACCTTCTGCGCCTGACCGTGCAGCTCGGCGACGCCGGCGACGCCGGAGCCCGAGACCGCCTGGTAGGTGGCGACGACCAGCGCCTCGAGGCCGGCCTCCTCGTGCAGCGGACGCAGCACCGGCATGGCGGCCATGGTCGTGCAGTTCGGGTTGGCGATGATGCCCTTGGGACGGTTCGCGATCGCGTGCGGGTTGACCTCGGAGACGACCAGCGGCACCTCGGGGTCCTTGCGCCACGCGGACGAGTTGTCGATCACGACGGCGCCCTGCGAGGCGACCTTCTCGGCGAGCGCGCGGGAGGTCGCGCCGCCCGCGGAGAACAGCACGATGTCGAGCCCGGAGTAGTCGGCGGTGGAGGCGTCCTCCACGGTCACCGGCGTGCCCCGCCAGTCGATCGTCGTACCCGCCGACCGGGCCGAGGCGAACAGACGCAGCTCGGCGACCGGGAAGTCCCGCTCGTCGAGGATCCTGCGCATGACTGTGCCGACCTGACCGGTGGCTCCGACGATTCCGACCCTCACGAGGCCTCCTTGTGCGTGCGTGCTGCTGAGCGACTGGGTGCCGAACAGTTCCCGTCCGACCATGATGCGTCTGTCCCCGGCGCACTTGTCCAATCCTTTGCTCACGGATTGGGACGGTCCGGTGTGACGTACGACATGCGGCGAACGTTCCGGGCCGCCCCGGCGTCGTAGGGGAAACGCGGGAGGGGAGGGGTGGCATTGCTGCGCCGAAGAGGGCGGGGCGCCGGTGACGCGGATCCGCTGGACGGGGCACAGGAGGACCGGGTGCGGGCGGTGCTGGCGCTCGGCGGGGTGCCCCACGCCGATCTGGCGGACGGGGTGCAGCAGGTCCGGCTCCGGCTGCTGGAACGCGCCGCGAAGGGTCAGGAAGCGCCCCGCGACGTGTCCGCCTGGGTCGCCGTCGTCGCCTCCAACCTGGCCATGGACTGGCACCGCGCCCGGCGGCGCCAGGAGCGGCTGGGCGAACGGCTGGCCGCGCTGCACCGGGACCAGGCGGGCGGCGAGGACACCCGTGTCCAGTCCCTCGCCGTCGCCCAGGGCCTCGACGAGCTGCCCGGCAACCAGCGCCAGGTCGTCGTCCTGCGCTTCTACGCCGACCTGCCGGTGCGGGCCATCGCCGAGCAGCTCGGCATCCCCGAGGGCACCGTCAAGAGCAGGCTCCACGCGGCCGTACGGACCCTGCGCGCGCGACTGCACGAGGACGAGGTGGTGTGACGGTGACCGGGAGGAACGCGCACGGAGGCGCCGACGCGCTGATGGCGGCGATCACGGGCGAGCCCCTGGACGAGCAGGCCCTGAGGGACCCCGACGCACTGGCCGAGCACCGCGCGGCCGTCGCGGACGTGGCGTTGCTGCGGGAGCGGCTGCGGGACCTGGGCGGGGCACTCGCCGCGCCCGGCGGGCCGGCCGCGGAGCAGGAACCCTCCGCCACTGCCTCGAGGGCGTGGGAGGTGGCCGCGGTGAAGGACGCGCCCACGGGGCCCGCGGTGCGGGACAGGCCCGTGCGGCCCCGGCGCCGGGTGCGCCTCGTCCTGGGCGCCGTCGCCGTGGGGTGCGCCGGTGCGCTGCTCGGCGGCCTGGGCTGGCTGGCGGCGCAGGGCGGCGGCGCCGCGACGAGCGACGCCGCGGGCAAGAGCGCCGTGCGGGCCCCGGCGTACGCCGAGGACCGGTCGCCCGAGGAGTACGTCGCGTGTGCGCGGCTCATCGTCGAGGGGACCGTACGGCGGGTCGAGCCGCTGCCCGGTGGAACGCGGGAACGGGTCACGCTGGACGTGCGGCGGTACTACCGGCCGGCCCACGGCGCGGACCGGGTGGTCTTCCCGGTGGACGCGGACGCCCGGCCCCGGCTGCGGCCCGGCGATCATGCGCTCATCGGGATTCCGCGCGGCTCCGACGTGCCCGACCTCCGGTCGACCGGCTCCGCCCTCGCCCGGGACCGTTCCTGGATCACCGAGGCACTGCCCGGGGCGCGCGGGACCACCTGCCCGTGAGGCGCGGCCCGGCGTGGAAAGGGGCGGCCCCGTCGCGGAGCCGCCCCTTCCGTGTCCGGTCACCGCGTTACGGCGTGACCTTCTCGATCTTCACGCTGCCGGTACCGGCAGCGGTCCCGCGCGCGTTCACCAGCTGCACCTCGCCGAAGAACTCGCGTCCCTCGGGAGCCGCCGCGTTCGCCACGACCTGCGCACCGATCTGCGCGGACGCGCCGTTCGCGAGCTTCACCGGCTGCCCCGCGTCGACCTTGACCTGGCCGAGGGCCGAGGAGAAGTACACGTCGCGGTAGTCGTAGTCGGTGGTGCCGGCGGGCACGGCGTAGCCGGCGACGGTGATCGTGTACGTACCTGCGGCCGGCTTGTCCAGGTGCACGGCCTCCTCCGCGGTGCTGCCCGTGGAGGACCCGACGACCTTGCCGTTGAGCGAGACCGTGAGGTCCAGGTCGGCCTTGTTGTCGGACGCGCCCCCGATCTTCACGTCCAGACTGTCCACGCCCTCACCCACGGTGAGCGTGCTGGTCTGGCTCTCGCCCTCCTTGATGCTCGGCCGCGTCGTCTTCGCCGAGCCCAGCGGGCCGCCCTTGAGCGTGCCGTCGAGGGCCGCGAAGTCGTTCTTCACCGTCCAGGTGACCGGCGCGGGAGTGCCCGCCTTGGCCTCCGGGACGGTCTGCACGGCCGGGTCGAAGCCGGCACCCAGCGCGGACACGTCCAGCGTGAAGGGGTTGTCCAGCAGCGGGGACGTACGCCGCGCCTCGACCTCGAACTCCCACACGCCCGGCAGCGGGTTCGCGTACGAACGCACGTCGGGGCGGCAGCCGTTGCCGTCGAGGTAGTTGTTGTAGCAGTACGGCGTGGAGGTGTTGTCCACCGGAACGCCGTACGGGTTGATCGCGATGAAGCGGGTCTGGCTCTTGTCCTTCAGCCCGCCGATCGCGGCCTCCAGCGACTTGGCGCCCTCGGGCACGGTCACGAAGTACGAGCGGGTGCTGTTGCGCTGCACCGAGCCGGACGTGGAGTACGCGTACGACGGCTTGGCGACCGGCTTCGACACGACGACCGTCGCCAGGATCTGCTGGTCGACGCCCTCGGTGAACCAGTCGTCGACCGTGAGGATCGCGCTGTGCACGCCCGCGGACTCGGGGCGCGCCTGGACCTTCACCGTCACCGGCTCGTTGAGCGGCAGCCACACGTCCTCGGGGCCGAGGATCCGGAAGGTGCCGTCGTCGTTCTTCAGGCCCAGCTCGTGGTGGACCGGACGGTCCGGACCGGTCGTACGGGTGATGGTGACCTCGTACGTCTTCTTCTGGCCCGCGGTCAGCCCGCTCTCGCGGTCGTAGATTCCGGTGCCGAAGCCGGGGGTCTTGAGGTAGCCGGACAGGGCCGTGGTGACCGGGGCCTTGACCGTGTACTCGTGCGCCGACACACCGTCGCGGATCAGGTCCCACGCGTCGACGACGTCGATCAGGCCCGCGCCCTCGCTGTACGCCTGCTCACCGCGGATGTGGTGCGCGGTCGAGGTCAGCGCGGTGCGCAGCTCGGCCGGGGTCAGCTCCATGTGGCGCTGCTTGGCGGCCGACAGCAGCAGCGCGGTCGCGCCCGTGGCCTGCGGGGACGCCATCGAGGTGCCCTGGAGCATCGAGTAGCCGGCGGGCAGCGAGTAGCCGGACTCGGCGACCGGGGCGCCCGGCAGCCAGGTCTGGGTGGTGTTGATCGCCGCGCCGGGCGCCGAGATGGTCGGCGTGAAGCCGCCGTCCTCGCGCGGACCGCGCGAGGAGAACGGCATCATCGAGTACCGCTTGTCCACCTGCGAGCCGTAGTTGGCGGCCCAGGTCTCCTTGGAGATGGCGGCGCCGACCGAGATCACCTTGTCGGCCAGGCCCGGGTCGCCGATGGTGTTCGCGCCGGGGCCGGAGTTGCCCGCCGAGATCACCAGCTGCACGCCGTAGGTGTCGATGAGCCGCTTGTACAGCTCCGCGCGGGCGTTGTTGCCGTCGTTGAGCGCCGGCAGGCCGCCGATCGACATGTTGACGATGTCGACGCCGCGGTTCACGACCAGGTCGATCATGCCCTCGGTGAGGGCGATGTTGGTGCAGCCGCCGGTCCAGGTGCAGGCGCGGGACGACACGATCTTGGCGCCGGGCGCCGCGCCGCTCATCCTGCCGCCGAAGAGGCCGTTGGCGGAGGTGATGCCGGCGACGTGCGTGCCGTGCTCGGACTCGATGACGCCGATGTTGACGAAGTCGGCCTTCTTGCCGACCCAGTCGCCGCCGAACGGGTCCATCGGGACGTCCTTGCGGATCTGCACGACGAACGGCACGCGCAGCTTCGCCCCGGTCTTCGGGTCGGTCCTGTCCTCGCCGAAGTACCCGACCTGGAAGCCGTCCTTGTACGGCTTCATCGCCTCGTCGTCGGTGAAGTCGCCGTTGTTGTTCAGGTCCACGCGGACCGTTCCCGCGGCGGGGTCGTAGAGCAGGCCCCAGGAGTCGGCGGTGTCCCCGTCCCGGTTCAGGTCGCCGTTGGCGTCACCGCCGACGGTGGAGTCCTCGCGGAACACGCTGAAGTCGTAGGTGCCCGCGGGCGCCTTCCACGACTTGCCGCTCGCGGTGAAGTCCGGCCCGGACACCTCGGTGACCATCGGCCGCCAGGTCTTGTCGCTGTCCGCGATGGGGTCGGTCGCCGTCACCCAGTCGACGATCTTGCGCTCGCCGGTGGTGGTCTTCTGGAGGGCAGGGTGGCTCAGGTCGACACCGGAGTCGAGGATGCCGATGGTGACGCCGCGGCCGTCCGCCTTCGGGTGGTCCTTCACGAAGTCGACGGCGCCCGTCTCGAAGGACGGGTTGTACGGGTTCTTCGCGGGGGTGTCCTTGCCGGGCGCCGGATAGGTGCCGTCGGCGGCCGTGCGCGCGCCCTTGGCCCGGTCGGCGCTGGGCGTCGGGTCGTCGAGCGGGATCTCGTTGCGCAGGTCGATGCCGTGCACCGACGAGAGCTTCTCTGCCGCCGAGATCGCGGCGTCCGCCTTGGCGGTGGGGACGGTCGCCCGGACGTAGCCGAGCTTGTCGTAGCTGCGGCCCACGGAGCCGCCCTTGACCGCGTCCAGCTGGTGGGCGACCTGCTCGGTCTGCCCGGGAGCGGTGGCGATCATCATCGTGACGTTCTTGTCGCCGTCGGCCTTGGCCTCGGCGAGCAGTTCGGCGTCGGCCGAACCGAGTTTGGCGCCGGCCGACTTGGCGGCCCCGTCGGCCGCCGGCGTCGAGGGGCCGTCCGCGGAGAAGGCCATGGGTATCGGCCCGGCTGCGGAGAGCGCGGCCACCAGGCCCGCGGCCACGGCTATGCGGGCCACGCGTCTCGCGCCCGTGAGAGGGGCGCGCTGGGGATCGAGGGTCATCAGCATCCCTTGTGCGTAAGGAACGAAAACAACGGAAACCAGAAAGGCTCTGGCGAGCAGGGTGGTGCGGGTCGATCAGGTCGTGCGGGTGGATCGGGCCGTGCGGGTGGATCGGCGGTGCGGGTGGATCGGGTCGAACGGGTCGCGCACGCCGATCGGCCGGTCGCGTCGAACCCGCCGAGCGCGTCGAACGCGTCGACGGCGCCGGCCGGGTCGAACCTGCAGAGCGGGCCGAACTCGCCGACCGGGTCGACCGGTTCCGCCGGAACGGACGGCTCGTTGGGCCGGCCGATCGCGACAGTCCGGATTTCGATCCCGGATGACCGCTCAGCTTTACGCAAGAGACAGCTGTTTGGGGGCGAGTTGTCATGGCGGGATAAGGCCGTGGCGTACTTCCGCCATACGTCACGCCGTACACAGCCGCCTAAAACGGGATATGGGGTGCCGCTGTCGTGGTCGCCTTGGGTGTGTCTTGGTGCCTTCTTGGTGCAGCTTGGAGCCCTCTTGACCTCGGGGCGCCGTGACGGCCCGGCACCTTCGGACGCCGCCGACGGGGGTGCTCGTCCGTGCGGTGGGGGCGCGCTCGCCGCAACCACGTGCTCCGGCGGCGCTCAGCCCGTAACGTCGGCCCATGCACAAGGAATTGAGGGTGGCCGCCTACGCCGTGTGCGTCCGCGAGGACGAGCACCTCCTGCTGGCCCGCTGGGTCGCCGGCGACGGGAGCAGGCGCTGGACCCTGCCCGGCGGCGGCATGGACCACGGCGAGGACCCGTACGACACCGTGATCCGCGAGGTGGAGGAGGAGACGGGCTACCGGGCGCGGCCCGGCGTACTCCTCGGTGTCGATTCGATCCGCCGGCGCTACCCGAGGAAGATCGGCACCGCCGACTTCCAGGGCCTGCGCCTGGTCTACGCCGCGGACGTCACCGGCGGCGAGCTCCGTCACGAGACCGACGGCTCAACGGACATGGCCGCCTGGCACCCCCTCCGCTCCGTGCCGGAACTCGACCGCACGGGCCTCGTCGACGTGGGCCTGGAGCTGTGGCGGACCCGGCCCGCCGACGGGCATCTGCACCGGGACGCCACCTGGTGAACCCGTGCCCTACCCCGGAAGATGAACACGGAGTGACCGGGCGGCTGCCGCCCGGCGAGACGCTCATGGCCGCGCAGGGTGCCGGGAGATCGACGTACGGTGATGGGCGCGGAGCGTTGCTCCCGCGTTAACGCGCAGGCCATCCCCGCTGCCAACGATCCAATGGAGCGGGGAACACCGAGGACACCGTCCCCCGCGAACCACTGCCGACGCGTTCGCACTCGGGGAGATCGCGCCATGTCGCGCCTACGCTCTGTCGCCGCTGCCGCCACCGCCATCGACCGCCGCACCTTCCTCGCCGCCACCGGCGCCGTGTCCCTCACCGCGGGCCTGGGCTACGCACTGGGCCCCGGCAGCGCAGAGGCCGCCGGCGCGCCCGCCCGGACCGTCGGGGCACCCGCCCAGGGTGCCGCGTCGCTCACGGCGCCCACCGCCCCGCTCGCCCCCTACCGCAGAGGCACGACGCTGGACACGGTCGCCACCGCGCACGGCTCGTCCGGCTACCGCCGCCTCGGCGACGGACCGGCCTGGGCGCGCGTCGTCCGCTCCGACCTCGCCGCGCCCAAGTCGGGCCGGGAGCAGCGGCGCACCGCGCTCGCCGCGTTCGTCCAGTTCACCGATCTGCACCTGGTCGACGTCCAGCACCCGCTGCGCTACGAGTACCTGCGCGCCGAGACCGCGAGCGCCTGGCGCCCGCAGGAGGCGCTGTCCGTCGCGGGCGCGGTGTCGCTCGTCGAGCGGGTCAACTCGCTGCACGGCGCGCCCGCCACCGGTGCGCCCCTGCACTTCGTGATGACGACCGGCGACAACACCGACAACAACTCCCACACCGAACTGGACTGGTTCCTGAAGGTGATGAGCGGTGGCCGGATCACGCCGAACTCCGGCGACCCGCGGCACTACGAGGGCGTCCAGAACTCGGGCCTCAAGCTGTACTGGCAGCCGGACGCGTCCCTGCGCGACAACGACAAGCGGCTCGGCTTCCCGCAGCTGCACGGCTTCCTGAACGCCGCGATACGCGAGGTCCGCAGCCCCGGACTCGGCCTGCCCTGGTATTCCACGGTCGGCAACCACGACGCCCTGCCCGGCGGCTGCTACGCGCCCGGCGACTCGTGGTTCGCCGACTTCGCGGTCGGCGGCAGGAAGCTGATGACGCTGGACGCCGCGACCGGCGCCGCGATCTGGAAGGCCGTCAAGGAGGGCAGGGACCCCAAGGGCACGCACTTCAAGGAGGTGCTCAAGGCCCACGCCCGCCAGATGCGTTCGGTCACCGCGGACGAGGCTCGCGCGCCCTTCACGCCCGCCGACTACCTGAAGGCGCACCTCGACCCCGCGCACACCGGCCCCGGCCCCGTCGGGCACGGCTACACCCAGGCCAACCTCGCCCAGGGAACCCAGTACTACACCTTCCGCATCTCCGACGACGTGATCGGCATCAGCCTGGACTCCACCGACCCGGGCGGCCACTACGAGGGCTCGCTCGGAACCGCCCAGCTCAACTGGCTGGAGCGGCAGCTGAAGGCGCACAAGGACGAGCACGTGCTCGTCTTCAGCCACCACACGAGCAAGACCATGCGGAACCTGAACCGCGACCCGTCCCGCTCCGGCGAGGCCCGGCACGACGGCGACGAGATCGTCGCCCTGCTGAAGCGGCACCGGAACGTGCTGGCCTGGGTGAACGGCCACAGCCACAAGAACGACATCACCCCGCACGGGAGCTTCTGGGAGATCTCCACCGCCTCCCACGTCGACTTCCCGCAGCTCGCCCGCATCATCGAGGTCGTCGACAACCACGACGGCACGCTCTCGCTTTTCACCACGCTGATCGAGTCCGCCGCGCCGCACCGCACGGACTTCGACGACCTCTCGCAGACCGGACTCGCCGCCCTCTACCGCGAGCTGTCCTTCAACGCACCCGGCGCCCGCTCCACCCTCTCCGGCACCCCGGGGGACCGCAACACGGAACTGGTGCTGCGCAAGGGCTGAGCCCCGTCCGGCCGCGCACACCCCGCGCCCTGCCCCGCCCTCTTCCCGGTCCCCCTGTGCCGGGGCGAGGGCGCGGTCCCGCACGGGGCGCCGGGCCCGGTCCCGTCACCTCGGCAGGACCACGACGTACGCGGCCGGCTCCCGGTCGCCCGACGCCATCAACGCGGTCCGCACCACCGTCGCCTGCCGTTCCGGCGCCTCCCGCAGCTTCTTCGGCGTGAGATGGACGACGGTGATGCCGAGCCGCTCCAAGTGCTCCCGCTTGCGGGCGTATTCCTGCCCCAGCGCATCGTCGCCGTTGCGGCGCTGCGCCCGGGTGTCCAGCTCGACCGCGACCGCCTGCTCGGGCCAGTAGGCGTCGACGCCGCCGAGGTAGGGGCCGCCCGGCAGCCGCAGGTCCACGTTCCACACCGGCTCCGACAGCCCGTGCTCGCGGACCATCCGGTACAGCCGGTCCTCGGCGAGCGCCCGGCCCTCGGCGAGCAGCGAGTCCACCGCGTTCACCACGTGCGGGCGGGACAGCAGCCGCGCCCTGCTCAACGCCGTGACGACGGCCGCCGGTTCGCAGTGCCTGCCGCGCACCGCCTCGGTGAGCAGCCGGCGCACCGAGGCCGCGTCCGCGAGCTGCGCCACGGCGTCCGCGAGCGCGCGGGGCACCGGAGCCACCGGAACTCCGCTGACCTGTTCCGGCTCCGGAGGCGTGGTGGCCCGTACGATCCGGGCGCACCCCGTCGACCTGAGCCGCCGGGTCCGCGGCACCAGCACATCGATCCGCTCCAGCGATCGCAGCGGCCGGGGCGAGGAGAAGCCGTGCAGGGCGAGCGCGGCCTGACCGGTGATCATCACCTCGGTGTAGGGCTTCCGGGTGTCCGCGGGCGACGGCCGCTCCGCGTACAACAGGACGGCGTGCAGCCGCTCTTCGGCGGTCGGCGGCCCCGGGTGGAGCAGGAAGACGCCGGGCAGCAGTTGCTGCCACGGGCCGCCGGGCCGGCACTGTGCGCTCGACTCGGCGGCCGACACGCCATGCGCCCGCAGCTGCGCGGTGCTCAGCACGAGCCGCCGCACATCGGACAGATGACGAAGGGGCCGGGGGGAGACGGGGGTGTCGTGGTTCATGCCCCGCCCATTCCCGCCCCCGGCCACCCCTTTAACCGCTGTTACAGTCCCGTCGACAAACCGGGACAACCTCGCCCTAAAGTACGCACGTTCGAAGACCGAAGGCCCTTGGGCCAATTGCGATCACCAAAAGTGCCGATGCGATTACCGTGCGTCCTGAAGGGCCGTGTCGCACGCCTGCCCGCGCAGCGTCCGCGCCAGGTCGTCGCGGGCCTCCAGAACCAGCCTTCGCAGGGCCGGCGGCGCCTGCCGGTTTGCGGCCAGCCAGCCGTCGGTGGCGTCCAGGGTCTCCTGCGAGTCCTGCAGCGACGGGAACAGCCCCTTCACCACGTGCATGCCGATCTGGATGGACCGCTCGGCCCACACCCGCTCGATCGCGTCGAAGTACCGGGTCGCGTACGGAGCCAGCAGGTCCCGCTGCGAGGGCTGTGCGAACCCGGCGATCGTCGCCTCCACCAGGGCGTTGGACAGCGCATCGGACTCCACGACCTGCGCCCAGGCCTGCGCCTTCACCGCCTCCGACGGGCGAGCGGCGAGGCACCGCACCTGGTGGCGCTTGCCGGACGCCGTGTCGTCCCGGGCGAGCTCCGCCGCCAGCGCCTTCTCGTCGGCGATCCCGTGCGCGGCGAGGGGCGTCAGGAACGCCCACCGCAGCTCCTGGTCGACCTCGAGCCCGTCGACCTCCACGGTCCCGTCCAACAGGTCCTGGAGCAGCCGGAAGTCGGTGTCCCGGCAGGCGACGGCCGCGAAGAAGCGCGCCCACGCCAGCTGGTACTCGCTGCCCGGACCGGCCAGCCGCAGCTCCCGAAGCGCGCCCTCGGCCAGCAGCGGTCCACCCTCCTCGCGCCACTGAGGAGCCGCGTAGAAGGTGAGTGCCGAATCGGCCCAGGTGTGCAGCATCTGCAGCACCCCGATGTCGGTCTCGCGTCCCGCGAACCGCAGGACCAGATCGACGAAGTCCCGCGCGGGCAGGAGCGCGTCCCGCGTCAGGTTCCACAGCGCCGACCAGCACAGGGCGCGCGCCAGCGGGTCGGTGATCTCGCCGAGCCCCTCGCGCAGCGCCGCCAGCGACCCCTCGTCGAAACGGACCTTGCAGTAGGTCAGGTCGTCGTCGTTGACGAGGACCAGGTCCGGCGCGTCGACTCCGGCCAGCTCCGCCACGACGGTGCGTGCCCCGGTGACGTCCAACTCGGCGCGGGCGTACCGCTGGAGCGCCCCGCTTCCGTCCTGCGTCAGACCGCCCCGCCGGTACAGCCCCACGGCCACGCGGTGCGGCCGCAGCCCGCCGAGCGGGGGAGCGGTGTCCCCGGACGCGATGGGCGCGGGAGCCTCCTGGAGGACGGTCAGCTCGGAGATCCGTCCGTCGGCGTCGAGCAGCACCTGCGGGGTGAGGGAGTTGACGCCGGCGGTCTGCAGCCACGCCCGCGACCAGGCGGCCATGTCGCGCCCGGACGTCTCCTCCAGTACCGACAGCAGATCGCCGAGGGTCGTGTTCCCGTACGCGTGCCGCTTGAAGTACCGGCGCGCGCCCTCCAGGAACGCGTCCTGGCCGACGTAGGCCACGAGCTGCTTGAGCACCGAGGCGCCCTTGGCGTACGTGATGCCGTCGAAGTTGAGCTTGGCGTCCTGCAGGTCGCGGATGTCGGCCGTGACCGGGTGCGTGGACGGCAGCTGGTCCGCGCGGTAGGCCCAGGCCTTGCGGCGGTTGGCGAAGGTGATCCAGCCGTCCGTGAAGCGGGTCGCCCCGACCAGCGAGAACGCGCCCATGAAGTCGGCGAAGGACTCCTTGAGCCACAAGTCGTCCCACCACCGCATGGTGACCAGGTCGCCGAACCACATGTGCGCCATCTCGTGCAGGATCACGTTGGCGCGGCCCTCGTAGGCCGCCTGTGTCACCTTGCCGCGGAAGATGAACTCCTCCCGGAAGGTCACACAGCCGGGGTTCTCCATCGCGCCGAGGTTGTACTCGGGCACGAACGCCTGGTCGTACTTGCCGAACGGGTACGGGTAGTCGAAGTGGTCGTGGAAGAAGTCCAGGCCCTGCTTCGTCACCAGGAAGACGTCGTCCGAGTCGAAGTGCTTGGCCAGGCTCCTGCGGCACATCGCGCCGAGCGGGATCCGCAGCGTCGTACCGTCGTCGAAGGTGCGCGCGTACGCATCCGTCACATAGTGGTACGGACCGGCGACGACCGCCGTGATGTAGGTGGAGATCGGCTTGGTCTCCGCGAAGCGCCACCGGCCGTCGACGTGCTCGCCCTCGCCGTTGCTCCACACCTGCCAGCCCTCGGGCGCCGTCACCTCGAAGCGGAAGGGGGCCTTCAGGTCCGGCTGCTCGAAGTTGGCGAAGACCCGTCGCGAGTCCGCCGGCTCGTACTGGGTGTAGAGGTAGACCTCGCCGTCCTCCGGGTCGACGAAGCGGTGCATGCCCTCGCCGGTGCGGCTGTAGGCGCACCGGGCGTCCACCACCAGCTCGTTCTCCGCGGCCAGCTCCTCCAGGGAGATCCGCGACCCGTCGAAGACCTCCGACGGGTCCAGGTCCTTGCCGTTCAGGGACACTGCGGTGACGCTCGGCGCGATCAGGTCCGCGAAGCTCGACGCGCCCGGCTCGGCGCAGCGGAACCGGATCGTCGTCACCGACCGGAACGTGCGCGGCCCGGCGGCCTCGTCGTGGTCGCCGACCGCGGAGCGCAGGTCGAGCGCGACCTCGTACCCGTCGACGGACAGCAGCGCGGCCCGCTCCTGGGCCTCGTCGCGGGACAGATTCTCACCGGGCACGGGCGGCACTCCCTTGTGGCTCGCTCGACGGATGGTCGAAGGGGTCGGACAGCGCCGATCCTCGCATGTGCCGCTGACGTGGCACACCCGGGAATGAGCCGGGCGCCGTTCGCGTTGCAGCGGGATGTGCCAGCACGCATCACGTCGTGATGCGTCCGTGTGATGCGTACGAGGAGAGACATGTCGGAGAAGACCCCCGTCGACTTCTGGTTCGACCCCCTGTGCCCCTGGGCGTGGATGACCTCACGCTGGGTGCTGGAGGTCGAGAAGCTTCGCGACATCGAGGTCCGCTGGCACGTCATGAGTCTCGCCGTGCTCAACGAGGACAGGCTCGACGATCTGCCCGCCGAGTACCGGGAGATGATGGAGACCAAGGCCTGGGGTCCGGTCCGTGTGGTCGTCGCCGCGCAGCAGGAGCACGGTCCCGAGGTGCTCGGCGCGCTCTACACCGCCCTCGGCACGCGTATCCACAACAACGGCGAGGGTGTCACGCGCGAGGCCGTCGCCGCCGCGCTCCGGGACGTCGAGCTGCCCGCGTCGCTGGTCGAGTACATGGACAAGGACACCTACGACGCCCAGCTGCGGGCCTCCCACAAGGAGGGCATCGAGAAGGTCGGCCAGGACGTCGGCACCCCCGTCATCGCGGTGCCGGGCGCGGACGGCGAACAGGTCGCGTTCTTCGGCCCGGTCGTCACTCCGGCCCCGAAGGGCGAGGCGGCGGCCCGCCTCTGGGACGGCACGCTGCTGGTGGCGTCGACCCCGGGCTTCTACGAGCTCAAGCGGAGCCGCACCAAGGGCCCGGACTTCAGCAACCTCTAGCGCACCCCGGCGCACCGGGGCCCGGGGCGCCCTGCACCGCGCCCCGGCTTCCCCGGGAGCGCCCGAGCCGTCCCCGGCAACCGGAGGGCCCCCGCGAGTCACGTCCTCGCGGGGGCCCTCCTCTTTTCCGCCTGCCGCGTGAAAGGCGAGAAGACGATCACGAGCAGGACGACCGGGTCACCCCGTCACGGGGTGAGCAGCAGCGCGTTCCCGCGCTCCCTCGCGGCGGCGTAACGCTTCGCCACGTCCTGCCAGTTGACCACCTGCCACATGGCCTCGACGAAGTCGACCTTCTGGTTCCTGTACTGGAGGTAGAAGGCGTGCTCCCAGGCGTCGAAGACCAGGATGGGCGTGGAGCCCTGGCCGACGTTGCCCTGGTGGTCGTAGACCTGCTCGACGATCAGCCGGCCGCTCAGCGGCTCGTGGGCGAGGACGCCCCAGCCCGAGCCCTGGGTGGTCGCGGCGGCCTTCGACAGCTGGGTCTTGAAGGCGGCGAACGAGCCGAAGGACTCGGTGATCGCGTCCGCGAGCTCGCCCACGCCGTCGGCCGCCAGCGGCTCGCCGCCGCCGTCGCCGGTCATGTTGTGCCAGTAGATCGAGTGCAGGATGTGCCCGGAGAGATGGAAGGCCAGGTTCTTCTCCAGGCCGTTGATCGCGCCCCAGGTCTCCTTGTCGCGGGCCTCGGCAAGCTGCTCCAACGTGTCGTTGGCGCCCTTCACGTACGCCGCGTGGTGCTTGTCGTGGTGCAGCTCGATGATCTCGGGGCTGATCACGGGCGCGAGCGCGGAGTAGTCGTACGGAAGTTCGGGAAGCGTGTAGACGGCCATGCCCAGGGTCCTCTCCGACCTCTTATTGCACATCACTTGCAAGTGCAGACTATCAGCAGGTGCAGCTGAAGGTGTGCAGTCCGGGAACGGGGGGCGGGGAAGCCGGAGAGCAGGGGGAACGAGGCAGGGAAGCGGGCTGGGAAGAGCCGGTCGGACATGCGAAAGAGCCCCTGCGCGGAGCGGATGCTCCGGGCAGGGGCCCTTCTCGTGGCCGGGGGTCCGGTCGGTTACGCGTCCTCGAGCGCGGGCTCGGCCGCCGCCTTCGTGGCGTCGGCGGACGCGGCACCGCGCTCACGGGCCTTCTGCCAGGCGTATCCGACGACCGCCAGGAACACCGTCATGCCGCCGGTCGAGTACAGCTGGACACGGGTGTCCGGCTGGCGCGCCATCAGGACGAAGATCGCGGCCATGGCGAGCAGCGCCACCCAGGTGAGCACCGGGTACAGCCACATCCGCACCACGAGCTTCTCCGGGGCCTCGTGGTTCAGCCTGCGGCGCAGCAGCAGCTGCGAGACGGCGATGAAGAACCACACGACCAGGATGACCGCGCCGATCATGTTGAGCAGCCAGGCGAAGACGTCGTTGGGCCGCCAGTAGCTGAGCAGCACGCAGGCGAAGCCGAAGACGGAGGAGACCAGCACCGCGACCCGGGGGACCCCGCCGGAGACCTTGCCCAGCACCTTCGGGCCCTGGCCGCGCGCCACCAGCGAATACGCGATGCGCGAGGAACCGTAGATGTTGGCGTTCATCGCGGAGAGCAGGGCGACCAGCACGACGATGTTCATGATCTGGCCGGCCGCCGGGATGCCCAGGTGGTCGAGGGTCGCGACGTAGGGGCCCTTGGCGACGACGTTCTTGTCGTTCCACGGCAGCAGCGTGACGATGACCGCCATCGAGCCGATGTAGAACAGCGCGATGCGCCACATCGCCGTCTTCACGGCCTTCGCGACGCCCTCGATGGGCTTCTCGGACTCCGCCGCGGCGATCGTGACGGTCTCCAGACCGCCGTATGCGAAGACCGAGGCGAGCAGGCCGATCACGAGGCCCTCGCTGCCGTTCGGCAGGAAGCCGCCGTCACCGGTGAGGTTGCTCGTGCCGGGGGAGTCGGTGCCGGGCAGGACTCCGAGGATCGCGAGCAGACCGAGGACGAGGAAGAGCGTGATCGCGCCGACCTTGAGGGCGGCGAACCAGAACTCGAACTCGCCGAAGTTCTTCACGGCCGCGAGGTTCGCACCGCAGAACACGACCATGAACAGGGCGACCCAGGCCCACTCGGGCACACCGGGCAGCCAGCCGTGGGCGATGTGCGCGGCGCCCATGCCCTCCAGGCCGACGGCCGTGCACAGCAGCACCCAGAACGACCAGCCGGCCGTGAAGCCCGCCCACGGCCCGATCGCCCGCTCGGCGTGTGCCGAGAAGGAACCCGAGGAGGGGTACGCGGCCGACATCTCGCCGAGCATGCGCATCACCAGCATGACCAGCAGACCGGACACGGCGTACGCGATGACGATCGACGGGCCGGCTGCGGCGATGCCGGCCCCGGAGCCCACGAAGAGGCCCGCGCCGATGACACCGCCCAGGGCGATCATCGACAGATGACGTTGCTTGAGTCCGTGCGACAGGGCCGGCGCGGTGCCGGCGGCGGAGTCGGATGCCGTGGAGTTCGGCTCGACGTCCTGAGGGGTCCGAGACATGGGCGCGGCTGGTCCAATGCGTGAGACTACGAGCGGAAACCCCGCCAGTGTGGGGGACGCACCGCTCAGAGGAGTGGCTTTCCCGGTATTCGGACGCAACGATCACGGAAAGCACACATTCCGCTACGGCGGCTGCCGGATGGCCGGCAGACGACCGCCTACCCCTTTCCGCGGTGCCCACGCGCTCCTATCCGCGGCGCGCCCGCACCTCGCGCACCAGCGCCACGCCCAGCACGAGAACCGTCGCCCCGGCGGACCACAGCACCTGGGGCCGGGCCCCGTCGTCCCCGAGCATGAGCACGAGCACCACCGCCACGCCGAAGAGCGTCGCCCAGGTGAGCCAGGGGTAGGCCCACATCCTCAGCACCAGCCGCTCCGGTGCCTCCAGTTCGAGCCGGCGCCGCAACCGCAGCTGCGACACCGCGATCAGGCCCCAGACGAAGAGCAGCACCGCGCCGACCGAGTTGAGCAGATAGAGGAAGACCGAGTCGGGCCACTCCAGATTGAGGACGACGGAGACGAACCCGAACGCCACCGAGGCGAGGACCGCCCGCCGCGGCACCCCGCCGCCGGACACCACGAGCAGTCCCCTCGGTGCCTCACCGCGCTCGGCCAGCGAGAACACCATCCGCGAAGCCCCGTACAGATTGGCGTTGAGCGCCGAGAGCAGCGCCACGAACACCACGATGTTCATCAACTGGCCCGCGGACGGCACCCCGATCGTGTCGAGCACCTTCACATACGGGCTCAGCCCGGGCTGCTGCGCCGTCCACGGCAGCACCGTGACGATGACGAGCATCGACCCGACGTAGAAGAACAGGATCCGGAACACCGCGCTGCGCACGGCCCGCGCCACCGACCGCGCCGGGTCGTCCGACTCGGCCGCCGCGATGGTGACGACCTCCAGGCCGCCGAACGCGAAGACGACGGCGAGGACACCGGAGACAACGCCGTCCCAGCCGTGCGGCAGGAACCCGCCCGCGCCGGTCAGATGGCCGAGCCCCACGGCGTGGGTGTCCGGCAGCACCCCGAAGATCGCGAGCACGCCCAGCACCAGGAACACCACGATCGCGCCGACCTTCAGCGTGGCGAACCAGAACTCGAACTCGCCGAAGTTCTTCACCGCCGAGAGGTTCGCCCCGGTGAACACGAGCATGAAGACCAGCACCCACGCCCACTGCGGCACCCCGGGCGCCCAGCCGCTCGCGATGCGTGCCGCGCCGGTCGCCTCCACGGCCAGCACGACCACGAGCATGAACCAGTACAGCCAGCCCACCGAGAACCCGGCCCACCGCCCGAGCGCCCGCTCGGCGTGCACCGAGAACGACCCGGACGCGGGCATCGCCGCCGACATCTCGCCCAGCATCCGCATCACGCACATCGCGAGCGCCCCCGCGATCAGATACGACACGACGATCCCGGGCCCCGCGACCGCGATCCCGGCCCCGGACCCGACGAACAGCCCGGCGCCGATCACCCCGCCGAGCCCGAGCATGGTCAGATGCCGCTGCTTGAGGCCTCCGCCGAGCGGCTCGTCGGCCCTCATTGCTTCCGTGGTGCGGGCGGAGGGGCTCGACTGGTGCATGGTGCTGGTGACGGCTTTCATGGCGAGCGGACGATTTGGTGAGACTCCACAGTCTCCGGCGCCCGGGCCCTCCCGTGCAAAACGAGCGTGCTCCCAGCCTGGACGGAGTGACCAGCATCACCCCCCGGCGTGTGGAGACCCCACGCTTTGTATGAAGCACACCAACACCGCGCTCGTCGGTTTGTCGGCGGCAGACGCTGATCTTCGTCCGCGCCCTGGGATACGGTCACCGGGTTCCCAACCGTCCCGACCATCCCGCGGAGTCCACCGATGAGCACCGCCGCCGTCACCCATCGCCCCGGCGAGGTCCTGGCCGACCTCCTCCCCGCGTCGTCCGAGACCCGCGCCCGGGTCCGGGACGCCGCGCTCGTCGTCGGCGGCGCAGCGCTCACCGGCCTCGCCGCGCAGATCGCCGTGCCGATCCCGGGTTCCCCGGTGCCGGTGACCGGCCAGACCTTCGCCGCGCTCCTCGTCGGCACCGCGCTCGGCGCCCGCCGTGGCTTCCTGTCGCTCGCGCTGTACGCGCTCGCCGGTGTGGCGGGCCTGCCGTGGTTCGCACAGGGCACCTCCGGTGCGAGCGCCCCGTCCTTCGGCTACATCCTCGGCATGCTGCTCGCGTCGACGGTGGTCGGCGCGCTGGCCCGCCGCGGCGGCGACCGCTCCGTGCTGCGCACCGCCGGGACGATGGTCGTCGGCGAGGCGATCATCTACGCGATCGGCGTGCCCTACCTGGCCTTCGCCACCGGTATGTCGCTGACCGCCGCCGTCGCGGCCGGCCTGACGCCGTTCCTGATCGGCGACGCCGTGAAGGCCGCCCTGGCGATGGGCGCGCTGCCCACCGCCTGGAAGCTCGTCAGGAAGTGACACCGCACGGCATCGGGTGTCCGCTCACCTGATGTTGTAGTTCCTGCGGAAGAGGTTCGCCGGGTCGTACTCCGACTTCAGTCCGGCGAGCCTCTTGTGCGTCTCGGGGTCGTACAGGCCCTCCGTGCGGTCGCCCGCACCGAAGGCGAAGTTGAGCGCGCGGCCCGTGGTCCACGGTGCCAGCGGCGCGAACGCCCGGTCCAGGTGCGCCCGAGCGGCACCGCGGTCCCCGAGCACGGTGAGCAGCCGCACCAGGAACGCCCCGTCGCGGTGCGGCACCGCGTTCGGAGCCTTCCCGCCGAGCGCTCCGCCCAGGTGGTTGACCTGCACCACGCACATCATCGGCGCACCGGGACCGGTGAGCGCCAGGACCTCGTCGGCCGCGTCCGCATCCAGCTCGCGCAGCACCGCGCTGTCCCCGTAGTACGCGTGCGGGAAGTCCGGGTCGCTGTGGATGGTGTGGCTCTCGGCGTACGGCATCTCGCGCAGCGAGTCCGCGAGCACCGGACCGATCCCGCGCAGCGGGGCCGTCAGCCGCTCCCCGTCGGCGGCGCTCCCCGTGTACGCGACCCGCACGGAGAGGATGTACCGCCCGCGCAGATGCCCGGGCAGCGCGGGCACGTCCGGGTAGGTCACGGCGGCGAAGGACGACGTCAGCTCGTCCGGGACGGTCGTGGCCCACTGCTTGTACGCCCGCAGCACCTGTGCCGGGGAGACCACGCCGCCGTCGAACGACACCGAACCGCCGTACAGACGGGTGAGCGGCACCAGGCCGGTCTCCAGCTCGGTCACCACGCCGAAGTTGTGCCCGCCGCCGAGCAGGGCCCAGAACAGACCGGGGTCGGACTCCGGCGACACCTCGCGCAGCTTTCCGTCGGCGGTGACCACCTCCATGCGCCGGACGTGGTCGGCGGCGTAACCGAACGTCCGGCCGAGGATGCCGAGTCCGCCGCCCAGTGTGTAGGAGACGGCGCCCACGCCCGGCGACGAGCCGTTGAGCGGAACCAGGCCGTGGGGCGCCGCGGCCTCGACGACCCGGCCCCAGCGGGCGCCCGCCTGGATGCGTGCGGAGCGCGCCTCGGCGTCGACGGTCACCCCGTCCATCCGCCGGGTGGTGATCAGGACGCCGCCCTCCGCGTCCCCCGGCACCCCGTGGCCGGTCGCCCGGACGCCCACGGGCAGTCCCTCCGATGCCGCGTACGACACCGCCGCGGCCACGTCCTCGGCCGAGGACGCCGCGAAGATCACGGCCGGCCGCTGGGTGCACCCGGTCTGGAAACCGGCGAGCTCCTCCTCGTACCCGGTGTCACCGGGCAGCAGTACGACACGGTCCGCGCTGAAATCCGACAGGCTCACGGAAAAGGCCCTCCCTCGTTGGCGACGTCCACGGGGACGTCGTTGCGACGAGGGAGAGCCTGTCCGTCAAACCTGACAACTGCCGTCAGCTTTTTGCCGCTACGGGGCGACCTCTTCGCGGGCGGCCGCGTCGGAGACGCCGTCGGCCGCAGGGGCCGGGCTCTTCCGTCCGAGCATGTCCCGCACCAGCGAGATGGCGACCACGATCGCCGCGACGAGCAGCGACAGCAGCACCTGGTCGCGGCCGTCCTTGTCGGTGAGCATGTAGACCAGCACGAACGAGATCATGCCGATCGTGGCCCAGGTCAGGTACGGGAAGAGCCACATCCTCACGACGTGGCGCTCCGGCATCTCGCGCTGGATGATGCCGCGCATCCGCAGCTGCGTGAAGCAGATGACCAGCCACACGAACAGGGCGACCGCGCCGGACGAGTTCAGCAGGAACTTGAAGACGGTGTCGGGCCACTCGTAGTTGAAGAAGACCGCGAGGAAGCCGAAGACGACCGAGCCGAGGATCGCGGCCTGCGGCACGCCGCGCGCGTTGGTGCGTCCGAAGGCCTTCGGCGCGTCGCCGCGCTGGCCGAGCGAGAACGCCATGCGGGACGCGGTGTACAGACCGGAGTTGAGGCAGGAGAGCACGGCCGTCAGCACGATGACGTTCATGAACTGGCCGGCGTGCGGGATGCCGATCGAGTTCAGCGCGGCGACGTACGAGCCGTCCTTGGTGATCGACTTGTCGTTCCAGGGCAGCAGCGTCAGCACGACGAAGATCGAGCCCAGGTAGAAGACGCCGATCCGCCAGATCACGCTGTTGGTGGCCTTGGTGACCGCGCGCTGGGGGTCCTCCGACTCACCGGCGGCGAGCGTCACGATCTCGCTGCCCATGAAGGAGAAGACGACCATCAGCACACCGGTGAGGATGGCGCCCCAGCCGTTCGGCAGGAAGCCGTGCGTGTCCGTGAGGTGCGCGAACCCGGCACCCGGGTTGTCGGAGCCCGGCAGCACGCCGAAGACGGCGAGCAGGCCGACGACGATGAACGCGCCGATCGCGACGACCTTGATGCCGGCGAACCAGAACTCGAACTCGCCGTAGGAGCTGACCGAGGCCAGGTTCGTCCCGGTGAGCACCAGCATCACGATGAGCGCCCAGGCCCACTGCGGCACCGAGGGCACCCAGCCGTTGAGGATCACGGCACCGGCGGTGGCCTCGACGGCCAGCACGACGACCCAGAAGAACCAGTACAGCCAGCCGATCGTGAATCCGGCCCAGCGGCCCAGTGCACGGTCGGCGTATTCGGAGAAGGAGCCGGAGGCCGGGTTGGCCGCGGCCATCTCGCCGAGCATCCGCATCACGAACACGACCAGCGCGCCGACCAGCGCGTAGGAGATGAGGATGGCGGGGCCGGCGGTGGCGATGCCGGAGCCGGAGCCGACGAACAGGCCGGCGCCGATCACGCCACCGATCGCGATCATGGAAAGGTGGCGGTTTTTGAGGCCTGCCTTCAGGCCGTCGCCGCCGCTGTTGTGCGGCTGCGGATTCCCGGGGGTGCCGGGTGCGCTGTCTGCCTTCGCAAGGTTGGGTTGCGAGGTCATGGACGAATCCTTAGGTTCTCGGGTCAACGAGCCCTGGCATTGAAACCCAGGGTTACGAATTACGGAAGACCCGACTCCGATTCGTTGTGCGCATTCCGTAGGTGCGCCGCTGCGGATTCCGTGGCGGCCGAAGGCGCAGTTCCGGGCGGTCCGGTGGGGCTACCCGTCGGTTCGGACGGGCTCAGCGGCCGGGTCGACCGTGACATGTGCCACAGACGGATGGGCCGGGCAACCGCGCCGCCGCGACCCGCGTCACGGCATCCTCCGCGAACCCGCCGTGACCCCGCTGCCACGCCGGGCGCCGCGCGCATGCCACACTCGGAGCCATGCGCGTGTACCTCGGCTCGGATCATGCCGGCTACGAACTGAAGAACCACCTCGTCGAGTGGCTCAAGGCGCACGGGCACGAGCCCGTCGACTGCGGCCCCCACATCTACGACGCCCAGGACGACTACCCGCCGTTCTGTCTGCGGACCGCCGAGCGGACGGCCGCGGACCCGGACTCCCTCGGCATCGTGATCGGCGGCTCCGGCAACGGCGAGCAGATCGCGGCCAACAAGGTCAAGGGCGTCCGCGCCGCACTGGCCTGGAGCGAGCAGACCGCCGCGCTCGGCCGTGAGCACAACAACGCCAACGTCATCGCCGTCGGCGCCCGTATGCACTCCACGGAAGAGGCGACCAAGTTCGTCGAGATCTTCCTCGCCACCCCGTTCTCGGGCGACGAGCGTCACGTGCGGCGGATCGACATGCTGACGCACTACGAGACGACGGGCGAGCTGCCTGCGATCCCGGCGCACCACCCGCAGCAGTAGCCGACGTACCGGAGGGGCACCCGGTCAGCGGGTGCCCCTCCGCCGTGTTCCCGCACCACATCCCTACGCCTTGGAGACAGACCCGTGCCGGAAGGGCACACGATTCACCGGCTGGCGGCCGACCACCGGGAGCGCTTCCTGGACGCCCCGGTCCGGGTGACGAGTCCCCAGGGCAAGTTCGCGGACAGTGCCGCCCTCCTCGACGGTGCCCCCCTGACCGCCGCCGAGGCACACGGCAAGCACCTGTTCCTCGGCTTCGCGGCCGTCGGCTGGGTCCACGTCCACCTGGGCCTCTTCGGCAAGTACGGCTTCGGCGCGCACCCGGTCCCGCCGCCCACCGACACGGTCCGCCTCCGCCTGATCGGCTCCACCGCCTACGCCGACCTGCGCGGCCCCACGACCTGCGCACTGATCACGGACGCCGAGAAACAGGCGATACACGACCGGCTCGGCCCCGACCCGCTCCGCGACGGCGACGACCCCGACCGGGCCTACCGCCGGATCTCCCGGAGCCGCACGACGATCGCCGCGCTGCTGATGGACCAGAAGGTCGTCGCGGGCGTCGGCAACGTCTACCGCGCCGAGGTCCTCTTCCGGCACGGCATTGATCCCTACCGCGTGGGCAGGGACATCTCGTACGCCGAATGGACCGCCATCTGGACGGACCTCGTGGAGCTGATGCACGAGGGCGTGCGCAACAACCGCATCGACACCGTGCGCCCCGAGCACACCCCGGAGGCGATGGGCCGCCCGCCGCGCGTCGACGACCACGGCGGCGAGGTGTACGTGTACCGCAGGGCCACCCTGCCCTGCCACATCTGTGGCGGCGAGATCCGCACCGCCGGTCTCGCCGCCCGCAATCTGTTCTGGTGCCCGGCCTGCCAGAAGCACTGACGGGCCGGGCACCGCACCAGGATCAGAAACCGTGCGGCAGCCAGGGTGCCAGCGTCGAACCGAAGGCCGGTGACGCCTCGGCCAGCGCGCCCTCGCGCAGCTCCCGCACCCGCCCGGCGCCCGCGAGCGCGGCGAGCTGCACCCCGCCGAGATAGGCGGCACCCAACTCCCGCACCGACAGGGCGAGATCGGGGTCGTCCCCGGTCCGCACGCAGGAGGCGCCCTTGGCGTCGCCGGTGAGCCGCCAACGCCCCGCGTTCCACGGACAGAAGGCGTCCTCCACCTCCAGGACCACATCCACGGGCGTCAGGTACGTCCGCGCCTCCAGGGCAGCGCCGACGTCCACGAGCCGCACGTGCAGCGAGTCCCGCAGGCGTACGCCGCAGCGGCGGATGTCGGAGACCAGGTGCTGCCAGGGGTCGTCCACGGGGCGGTTGCGCAGCGAGACCGTGCCCGTCAGGTCGATGTCGAAGAGGAACCGCCACAGCGCCGCGTACGCCGCCGGCTCCAGCGCCTCCAGATCCCGGAGCACCACCGTGCCCTTCGGGCCGGACGCGTCCCAGTCGGGCTTGTTGTGGAAGCGCGCGTACCCGACGACCTCCCCGTCGCGCTCCGCCAGCACGCACTGCAGCGGCGACGAGCCCCTGCGCTCGCTCTCCGGATCGAGCACCGGCAGGTTCTCCCAGCCCGGCCCGCGAGCCAGCATCCCGGGCCGCCCGGGCACCCGGAGCGCGTACACGGCCTCGCACACATCGCGTACGCCCACGGGGTCCGCGAACCGCAGCGTCACCTCGTCCGTGCCGGGCGGCACGGACAGCCGCACCCGGTCCGTGTCGATGTCGGCGGCGAGCTGCGCCGTGGCGATCCCGTAGCCGAAC
This sequence comes from Streptomyces sp. NPDC002004, assembly GCF_053593975.1. Taxonomy (NCBI): domain Bacteria; kingdom Bacillati; phylum Actinomycetota; class Actinomycetes; order Kitasatosporales; family Streptomycetaceae; genus Streptomyces; species Streptomyces sp. NPDC002004. The sequence continues at coordinate 589,312 of NZ_JBSFDP010000001.1, read as the reverse complement.
CGGCCGTAGATCACCGGCTCCGACGCCGTCAGCACCGCCAGCGGCTCCCCCCAGGACCGGACGTCGTCCAGCTGGCGCCGCATCATCGAGGTGAGCACCCCGCGCCGGCGGTGCGTGGCGGCGACGCTGACCATCGTGACGCCCGCGGCGGGCACCACGGCGCCGCCGGGGACGGACAGCCGGAACGAGAACGCCCCCGCCGTTCCGACGCACTCCTCGCCGTCCCACACGCCGATCGACCGGTCGAACTCGGTGAGCGACCGCCACAGTTCCCGTTCCTCGGGTGCCTCGGCCACACCGCCGAACGCAAGCTCCAGCCGCCCGTACCACGTGTCCCAGTCGGCAGGCCGCAGCACCCGCACGTCCATCGTCATGAGCCATGCCTACCAGGGCGCGACGGGATCAGCGAGACATTTTCCCGCGGGCCGCGCGGCCCCGGACGGGGGACAAGTGGGACCTCCCGTGCGAAGCACCTTGCCCGCTGGATAGGGTCGCCGAGCAATGGCGGGACGACGCGCGGAAGCCGAGACGTTCACGGCCCGGATGAAGAAGCGACTGCACCGGGTCCGCACCGGCCTGCGCAAATCAGGGGTCGACTACTTCCGCGGCGACGGCTCCGACTGGATCGCGCTCGTCGGCCTGATCCTCACGATCCCCCTGATCGCCGGCTGCACCCTGGCCGACCCCGTGTGGTGCTCGCCCGCCGCGCTCGTCCTCCCCATCGTCGCGGGCGGTCTGCTGCTGCGCCCGGCGAGCCTGCTCGGCCTGTACGCCACCGCGGCCGCCGCGCTCATCGTCGAGTCCCTCGCCCTCGGCCCGTACGGCGAGGGCCCCTCCCGGGTGACCCCCGGTGTGGTGCTCGTGGTCGCCGCGTGCGGTTTCTTCGGACTGCTGATAGCGCAGTTCCGCAGCCGGGTCGGCGTTCCGTGGCGACGTGGCGGCACCATGCTGTTCGACCTGCGCGAGCGCATCCGCATCCAGAGCAAGCTGCCCCAGCTGCCGCCCGGCTGGCACCGCGAGATGTCGCTGCGGCCCGCGGGCGGCCAGTCCTTCTCCGGCGACTTCGTCGTCGCGGCCCGGACCAACGGCGGCCGCACCCTCGAAGTGGTCCTCACGGACGTCTCCGGCAAGGGCATGGACGCCGGCTCCCGCGCACTGCTGCTCTCCGGCGCCTTCGGCGGGCTGCTCGGCTCCCTGCCGCCGCACGCGTTCCTGCCCGCCGCCAACGGCTATCTGCTGCGTCAGGACTGGGACGAGGGCTTCGCGACCTCCGTCCACCTCGTCCTGGACCTCGACTCGGGCGACTACGAGCTCTTCTCCGCCGGGCACCTCCCGGCGCTCCAGCTCAGCGCGGGCACCGGCCGCTGGGCCGAGCAGGCCGCCGACGGGCCGCTGCTCGGCGTCTACGACGGGGCGCAGTTCGACCCGATCAAGGGCACCCTGCGGCCCGGCGATGTCCTGATGCTGTTCACCGACGGCCTCGTCGAGACCTCCGACCGCGACCTCGCGGAGGGCATGGACCGGCTCACCGGCGAGGCGGAGCGCTATGTCGCGGGCGGCTTCCACGGCGCCGCGTGGCATCTGATCGAGGCGGTGGCGAAGGACGTCAACGACGACCGGGCGCTGCTGCTGATATGCCGGGAGCCCTGACCAAAGAGCGGCGGCCGGGGGCGGGCGCCCCGGGGCGTGGGGGAGTGGGCTGAGCACGAGTGCCGCGCCCGGCCGGGGCGCGGCGACGAGGAGGTCCGTATGACACGGCAGTTCCTGACCCTGGACGAGGTCGAGGCGATCGCCTGCGAGGCGCACGCCGGCCGGACCGACAAGGCCGGGCGCCCCTACACCGAGCATCTGCGGGCCGTCGCCGACGGTGTGCGCGAGCGCGGCGGCTCCCCCGAACAGGTCGCGGCGGCCTGGCTGCACGACGCCGTCGAGGACGACGCGCTGTCACGGCAGTGGCTCGAGGACGCGGCGCTGTCGCAGGGGACGAAGGACATCGTGCTCGCCGTCACCAAGCGGTCCGGCGAACCCCCGGAGGCGTACGCCCGGCGCATCCTGGACACACCGGGCGCTCTGCTGGTCAAGGAGGCCGACCTCGCCCACAACGCCGACCCGGAGCGCCTCGCCGTCCTGGACGCGGCCACCCGCGACCGGCTGACCAGGAAGTACGCGGTGATGCGGGGGCTGCTGGGGCTCACCGGAGGCCGCTGAGCGGCCCGCTGCCGGTCCCGAGGGCGTTCGGCGGCGCGTCAGCCCGCCGTCGCAACGGTCTCCCGGGCCCGGGGGTCCGGTTTGAACGCCCACCGCATCTCCGGCTCCATCGCCCAGCGGAACACCCGGCGCACGGGCGGGGTGCACAGCAGCGACACGACGGCGGCCGCGACCAGGGTCACGAAGACCTCTCCGTACGGACTGTGCAGCCAGGCGAAGTCGTCGAACCAGCCCCAGAAGCGGGAGCCCTTCGCCAGGAAGCCGTGCAACAGATAGCCGTAGAGCGTGCCCGCGCCCAGCACGGTGAACCACATCTTCCGGCGCGGCACCCAGGCGAAGAAGCATGAGGTGAGCACGATCGAGCAGCCGAACAGCGCGAACGTCATCACGACCCCGACCCACCACGGGACGCCGAGCTCCTGCGCGCTGTCGCGGTGGTAGAACCACGCCGAGGTCATCCGCGGAGCCGCCCAGTAGGCCACGACGAACGCGACGGCGAACAGGGGCACGGACAGGATCCGGATCTCGCGGCGCCGGACCATCTGGAAGTGGTGCGGCTTCAGGTTCAGGCCGAGGACGAAGAAGGGCAGGAACTGGAGCACCCGCTGGAGGTCGAGGTCGTCGCCGATGTCGGGGGAGACGGACGCCAGCACGGCGATCGCCAGCGCGAGCGGCAGCGGCCACCGCACGACCTTCCACAGGGGGGTGGTCAGCCGCCAGATGAACAGCGCGGCCAGGAACCAGGTCAGGTACCAGGGGTCCAGCAGGCTGATCGGGTGGTTCGGATCGTGGTCCGCCCACCGCTTGAAGAGCGCGTACGCCACCTCGAAGATCACATACGGCACGGCCACGCCGGTCACCAGCCGCTTGAGCCGGTCCGGCCGCATGTCGAAGCTGCGCGAGAAGTAGCCGGAGATGATGATGAACGCCGGCATGTGGAACGTGTACACGATCATGTACAGCGCTTCCGCCGTGCGGCTGCCGTCCGTCAGCGGTTCCCAGGAGTGGCCCATGGCCACCAGCACGATCGCCAGGTACTTGGCGTTGTCGAAGAACGCGTCGCGCTGTTTCGGCTTCGCGGGCTCTTCGGCGGCGGAGCCGGCGGGTCCGGCCACCGGCGCAGGGGACGCGGGGGCCGTCCGGTCGCGCTCCGCCGAGCTGGAGGACGTGCCATGCGGGGTCGTGGCAGCGTGGAACATTCGAGGCACCTTAGCCGCGTCCGCGTTATTCCGTAAAACCCCGCAGGCCATTACGGGTGTGCTGGACCTCACGTTCTGCATATCTTCCTGCGGATTATCTCCCCGGAGTCGAGAGCAAGGCTAAAGTGTCCCGATACGCCCCACTTAATCCCTCTTAAATGGTGCTATATAGGCAGCGTTCGGCGCGTGCGATGTGACGCGCGCTACGGTAATTCGAATTGCCTGCGAACGTGATGTGTGGATATGGAAACGATCACATCGAATTACGTGTGCCGCGCCCTGGTGAATTGGCCCTCGTCGGGGCGGAGCGCACTCGTCCGCAGGCCGCTCCGCAGCGCGGCCCCCGTTGTAGGTCCGTACCTGCGTGCCCAACGTTGCGTCACGTGTCGCATAGGGCGGGCGTGTTGGTGGCACGATGGTTCTGGCGGGGGTGCCGGGCTGTACCCCCGGGCCGGGAGAGCGGACCGACCGAGGGTGTGTGATCAGTTGTGGCCATTTCGCTGTCAGTTGTGCTGCTGTTGGCGATCGTCCTGGTGGTGCTGATCCGCGGGGGATCGCTCAAGGCGGGCCCCGCCATCGTCGCGGTGCTCTTCGGCTTCTTCCTCGCGTCGACGGGGATGGCGCCGTCCATACAGCGTTTCCTGAACTCGATAGCGGAAACGATCAACTCGATCAGCTTCTGACGACTTCCGGCGCCCAGGGTTCGGGGCCGGAGGCGGGGGCGGAATGACGGCGCGGTGTTGTGCACGGCGCCGGGGTTGAACGACGTGCGGTCCTCGTGCGCCCGAATCCGGCGTGCGAACCCGCGTAGCCAGTACGGTCCACGTGCTGATCACCCCCTCTCCTCTCGTTCCGCACCCACCGACCACGGTCTCCGCCCGGGGATCCTTGCTGGCCTGTGTCAGGTGTGGTCCGATGGGAGTGCGGGGATTGTCGGTCGCCCGCTCTCCGGACGATGTGCTCTCTCCCGCCGTCGGTTGAGGAGGAGCCCGTGGCCTCGCCAACACAATTCGGTCGGCTGACGATCTACCTCGATGGCGCGCGTCCGTCACGGCACGGGTCACCGACGGCGGAGCAGATCGTCCTGTGTGCCCATGAGAGCGGCCTGCTCGGGGCGAGCATGCGCTCCGCCATCGCCGGGTTCGGAGACGGCGGCACCTTGCGGCAGGAGAGACCGTTCGAGGTCGTTCGGCACCTTCCCGTCGAGATCGTGCTTGTGGACGACATGGCCGTGCTGCAGGCCTTCCTGATCCGCCTGGACCGCATGGGCATGGGCATGGGCATGCTGGCGACATTGGAGCCGGTTGACATCGCGCCCACCGCAATCGGCCGTGAGGGCTGACCTCGACGAGGACATCCGTGTCACGCGGCCGCATCTCATCACGGCTGTCCGCATCATCCACCGGGACGGACAGGACAATTCCGACCCTCGTCCTCGCCAGGTCGACGGCGTAGAGTGACATTGATGGCGGTGGGGCTCGCCGAAACCGCGACCGCATACCTGGGTCGACAACAGTCCCTACCTGGTACCTGCCACGCAGGCACGCCCACAGGTAGGAGGCCGTCATGTCCCGCCCGTCCCGGACAGCGTCTCAACCGATTCGCAGCCGCTGCCCCACGGCCCTTCCGCCCAGCGTCCGACGGACCGCGCGGGGCCGACAGCGTGAGGCCCGCGGACCACCGTCGGACCGCACAAGCGCAGCTCGGTGAGAAGAACAATGTCCCGCGGAGAACCCCCAGCCCGGCCCCGCGGCGACGCAGCGCCGCCAGCGGAGGTTCTGCCGGTCGACCCGGACGTCGAGGTCGGCGCCCGGCCGCAGGCCCCTCCCCGGCCACCAGCCAAAGCCAGGCGTTCCCGCCAGGTGGATGTCCTTGCGGTGATCGCCCTGGGCGGCGGGCTGGGCAGCCTCGCCCGCTACGGCCTCGCCCTCGCCTGGCCCACCCCGGCCGGCGGGTTCCCCTGGGCCACGTTCCTCACCAACATCTCCGGAAGCTTCGCCCTGGGACTGCTCATGGTCTGCGTCCTGGAGGTGTGGCCGCCCAGCCGCTACGTCCGGCCCTTCCTGGGCGTCGGCTTCCTCGGCGGATACACCACCTTCTCCACCTACACGGTGGAGCTGCACCACCTGCTCTCGCTGGGCGACTGGTCAAAGGCCGACGCCTACGCCCTGACGAGCCTTCTCGCCGGGCTCGTCGCGGTATGGCTCGGCATCGCGGCCGCCCGCCGGGCCACCGGACTGCCGGTGCGCCGCGGCCCCAGCCGCCGCAGCCAAGTACCCCCCTCGCCGACCGCAGCAACGGCCACCCCGCCCCCCAAGCGGTCGGCCCCGTAGGGAGGCAGCGATGAAGCCGCACCTTTCCCGGCACCACCCCGAGGAGAACCCTCCCCCACGGCCGCCGCGCCCGCCCCTGAACGGCCCGGTCCTGCGGATGACCATCTACCTGGGTGAGAGCGACCAGTTCCACCACAAGCCGGCTTACACCGAGATCGTCCACCGCGCCCACCAAGCCGGGCTTTCCGGCGCCAGCGTCTTCCGCGGCTTCGAGGGCTTCGGCACGTCATCGATCGTGCACACCACCCGCCTGCTCGATCTCGCTGAAGACCTCCCCCTGACCGTCGTCCTCATCGACGAGGAGGACCGCATCCGCGCCTTCATGCCCCAGGCCCGTGAGGTCGCCCCCGAGGCACTGGTCACGCTGGAACCGGTCCAGGTCGTCGCGCAGAGCGGCACGGAACTCAGCCCCGTCACCGAGGAGCAGATCAATTGATCCCCGTACTCATGGTGTTCCTCGGTGGCATGGTCGGTGCGCCCCTGCGCTATCTCACCGACAAGGCCGTCCAGGCCCGCCACGACAGTGTCTTTCCGCTCGGCACCTTCACCGTCAACACCGCTGGGTCGTTCATCCTCGGTGCCCTGGCCGCGGCCGTAGCCGCCCACGGCCTGCCCGGCAACGTCATGCTGCTGCTGGGCACCGGCGTGTGCGGCGCTCTGACCACCTTCAGCACCTTCAGTTTCGAAACCGTCCGGCTCCTCGAAGACGGCTCCCTCGCCGAGGCCGGACTCAACGCCATCGGCAGCCTCCTGGTCGGCCTCGGCGCCGCAACAGGCGGCTACGCCCTTCTGGCTTGGCTGTGATTCGGATGCCGATCCGGGGTGCACTTCCATCGAATCAGTCGCAAGGCGTGCGACGAGGCAGGGATCAAGGGCCTGCACTTTCATGATCTTCGGCATACCGGGAACACAGTGGCGGCTCGACGGGCACCGGTGCGCGGTGGCCGGTGTCACGGAAGGGCCACAGCACGGCCCGCGCGGCGCTGATCCATCAGCATGCGAGCGCCGGCCGTGACCGGCTGATTGCCGACACCGTGAGCGGTCTCGTGAAGAAGGGGCGCAAAGGGGCGCGCAAGAAAGATCGGAAGCACCAGGGGCACGCGGAGGGCACGCGGAGGGCACGCAGGGCTGAACGGAGCCCGGGAAAGCGATCAGGGCCAGGCAGAGGAACGAACCTCTGACCTGGCCCTGAGCCGTACAGAGCGGGCGACGGGAATCGAACCCGCGTAGCTAGTTTGGAAGACTAGGGCTCTACCATTGAGCTACGCCCGCACGGGTTGCGCCGCAGGTCAGTGACCGCGGCAACGGGAAGCATCGTAGCGGGTCGCACCCCCTTCCCGCACACTGCAATTCACGGCAGCCGTTCCGCGTGTGGGCATGTACCCTACGTGTCGCACCGACGGGGTGTGGCGCAGCTTGGTAGCGCGTCCGCTTTGGGAGCGGAAGGCCGTGGGTTCAAATCCCGCCACCCCGACCATACCTATGTGCGCGCGTCCGCATGTGCGCGTCATGATCCCCTTTGGGGGCGTCTCACGGCTGCGGTTACTATGCAAGCTGCGCTCCCGTGTGTCTCAGGTCTGATGTCTTCCGGGCAGCGCAGCTCCGCTGCGGCCGGTCTGGCCACAGCTGAATCCCAGAAGTCAGCCACAAGGAGACCGAACCGTGAAGAGCGCCGTGGAGACCCTGAACCCGACCCGGGTTCGGCTCACTGTCGAGGTGCCCTTCGAGGAGCTCAAGCCCAGCCTCGACGCGGCGTACAAGAAGATCAACCAGCAGGTCACGGTGAAGGGCTTCCGGAAGGGCAAGATCCCGGCCCGCGTCATCGACCAGCGGTTCGGCCGCGGTGCGGTGCTGGAGGAGGCCGTCAACGACGCGCTCCCGAAGTTCTACACCCAGGCGGTCAACGAGGCCGAGCTGAACGTCCTCGGTCAGCCCGAGGTCGACATCACGGAGCTCAAGGACAACGAGACGCTGAACTTCACCGCCGAGGTCGACATCCGCCCGGCCATCGAGATCCCGGACTACTCCGGCATCGAGATCGAGGTCGACGCGGTCGAGGTCACGGACGAGGACATCGAGAAGTCCGTCGAGCAGCTCCGTGAGCGCTTCGCCTCCACCTCCCCGGTCGAGCGTGCCGCCGAGGACGGCGACGTCGTGACGGTCGACCTGGAGGCCAAGGTCGACGGCGAGGTCCTCGCCGACGGTGTCGCCAAGGACGTCTCCTACACCATTGGCTCCGGTGAGCTGCTGGAGGGCATCGACGACGCCGTGAAGGGCCTGGAGGCCGGTGGCGAGACCACCTTCACCTCCGAGCTCAAGGGCGGTTCGGCGGCCGGCCAGGAGGCCGAGGTCACCGTCAAGGTCACCCAGGTCGCCAAGCGTGAACTGCCCGAGCTGGACGACGACTTCGCGCAGCTCGCCTCCGAGTTCGACACCCTCGAGGAGCTGAAGGGCGACAGCCGCAAGCGCCTCGAGAACATGAAGCAGTACGACCAGGCCACCCAGGCCCAGGAGCGTGTGCTCGACAAGCTGCTCGAGCTGGTCGAGGTCCCGATCCCCGAGAAGCTCCTCGAGGACGAGATCAACACCCGCAAGCACAACCTGGAGCACCACCAGCTCGGCCAGATGGGCCTGACCCTCGACAAGTACCTGGAGATCCAGGGCAAGACCGCCGAGGAGTTCGACGAGGAGACCCGCGAGGCCGCGGTCAAGGGCATCAAGACCCAGTTCGTCCTGGACGAGCTGGTCTCCCAGGAGAAGCTGAACGTCAACCAGGAGGAGCTCACCGAGCACCTCATGCGGCGTGCGGCCTCCTCGGGCATGTCCCCCGACCAGTTCGCGCAGGCCGTCGTCGAGGGCGGCCAGGTGCCGATGCTCGTCGGCGAGGTCGCCCGCGGCAAGGCGCTGGCCGTCGTGGTCGAGGCCGCCACGGTCAAGGACACCAACGGTGAGGTCGTCGACCTCGGCGACGAGGACGAGGACGAGGCGTCCGCGGAGGCCGCCGAGGCGTCCGCCGAGGCCGGCGAGTCCGCCGAGGACAAGACCGAGGCCTGATCCTCGCTCCCTCGCTGCGACTGACGCCAGAGGGGCCCTGGGACCTGTCCCGGGGCCCCTCCGGCGTACCCGGGGCCCACTCCGGGGCACCTGGGGCCCCTCCGGCGTGCGGGCGCCACACGCCCGCCCCTGCACGAGACGACGCGCCCTGGGCGGGGCGTCGCGCGGATGGCCGTCCGGCTCGGGTGGCGCCCGCGGCGGTCCTGGGGCGGGGTGGCGCCCAGGAAGGCCGACTGCCGGCGCGGCGCGGGCGGCTGCCTGCGCCGGGGTGGTGCGCCTGAGGCCGGTGGGCGGGGCGGGGCCGCACCGGGACCTCCGTCCTCGGACCGGCGCGCCTCCGTACGACGTCCGGGTCACCCGGCACCTGCGCGCCGGGTGCGGGCGGAGGTCCCGCCACGTCCCCTCCGGCCGAAGTCCGGCCACTTCGCCGTCACGCCTACGACACCGCTTCCCGCTGTGGGCATGCGTTCCGCCTGGGGCGGAACGGGTCCCTGGTGCCGGTGGCCTGGTGGGTGACCTGAGGTGGTGCCGGGGGTGACCCGCCGACCGCTGTCTGCCGGTGACCCGGTGACCCGGTGACCCGGTGACCCGGCGGGCGGCGTGGGGCGGTGCGCCGCCGGGCACGGCCCCGGTGCCGGGAGACGCCGGTACCCCGCAGGCGGCCGGGCGCCTGCGGGGCGCCCGGGCCCAAGGCCCACCCCAACGGCCGCCCCCGCCGGACATGCGCTCACAGCGAACAGTTCCCTATGCGGGATGGCACCCGCCTGCCTGCGCGTTAGGGTCCATGAATATGAGGGCAGGGGAGTCCCCGAAGCCGCCGAGGGATGGCCACGGTGGCCGAGACTCGGGGCACCGGGCCCCAGCCGAAGACGTGAGACGGCCCGGCGCCGTCGTAAGACGAGCAGGTGGATACGTGACGAATCTGATGCCCTCCGCCGCCGGCGAGCCTTCCATCGGTGGTGGCCTCGGCGACCAGGTCTACAGCCGACTGCTCGGCGAGCGGATCATCTTCCTCGGTCAGCAGGTCGACGACGACATCGCGAACAAGATCACGGCGCAGATGCTTCTCCTCGCCGCCGATCCCGAGAAGGACATCTACCTCTACATCAACAGCCCCGGTGGTTCGGTGACGGCCGGCATGGCGATCTACGACACCATGCAGTACATCCCGAACGACGTCGTGACGATCGGTATGGGCATGGCGGCCTCCATGGGCCAGTTCCTGCTCACCGGCGGCACCGAGGGCAAGCGCTTCGCGCTCCCGCACACCGACATCCTCATGCACCAGGGCTCCGCGGGCATCGGCGGTACCGCTTCGGACATCAAGATCCAGGCCGAGTACCTGCTGCGTACGAAGAGGCGCATGGCGGAGATCACCGCCCGCCACTCGGGGCAGACCGTGGAGGCGATCATCCGCGACGGCGACCGCGACCGCTGGTTCACCGCCGAGGAGGCCAAGGACTACGGTCTGATCGACGAGATCATCTCCGCCGCATCCGGCGTTCCGGGCGGCGGCGGCACCGGGGCCTGAGCTCCGGCCCACCCCGCCCGCCCAGCAGCCGCACACGACCGCCCCAGAACGCCACCAGGATGGTGAACACTCTTATGGACAACTACTCCGCCAGCGGCCTCTACACGGGCCCTCAGGCCGAGTCGCGCTACGTCATCCCGCGCTTCGTCGAGCGGACCTCGCAGGGTGTGCGTGAGTACGACCCGTACGCGAAGCTCTTCGAGGAGCGCGTGATCTTCCTCGGTGTGCAGATCGACGACGCCTCCGCCAACGACGTCATGGCCCAGCTCCTGTGCCTGGAGTCGATGGACCCGGACCGCGACATCTCGATCTACATCAACAGCCCCGGCGGCTCCTTCACCGCGCTCACGGCGATCTACGACACGATGCAGTTCGTGAAGCCGGACATCCAGACGGTCTGCATGGGCCAGGCGGCCTCCGCCGCGGCCGTGCTGCTCGCCGCCGGTACCCCCGGCAAGCGGATGGCGCTGCCGCACGCCCGCGTGCTGATCCACCAGCCGTCCAGCCAGACCGGCCGGGAGCAGCTCTCCGACCTGGAGATCGCGGCCAACGAAATCCTGCGGATGCGCTCCCAGCTGGAGGAAATGCTGGCCAAGCACTCCTCGCGCCCGCTGGAGCAGATCACCGAGGACATCGAGCGCGACAAGATCCTCACCGCCGAGGACGCGCTGCAGTACGGGCTGATCGACCAGATCATCTCGACCCGGAAGATGCACAACGACACGGTCGTCTGATCCACGCGACACCAAGTGCCGTCCTTTGGCACGGTTCAGGTCAATGTGAACCGTGCCAAGGGGGGCCCTAACGGGGGGCCCGGCAAGGTACCGTCGGATAGAGGCACCAGGAGCCGCTGATCGTGGCGTCTCCCAGGCGAAGGGGAAGCACCTCGTGGCACGCATCGGTGACGGCGGCGATCTGCTCAAGTGCTCGTTCTGTGGCAAGAGCCAGAAGCAGGTCAAGAAGCTCATCGCAGGCCCCGGTGTGTACATCTGCGACGAGTGCATCGAACTCTGCAACGAGATCATCGAGGAAGAGCTCGCAGAGACGAGCGAGGTGCGCTGGGAGGAACTGCCCAAGCCCCGCGAGATCTACGAGTTCCTCGAGGGGTACGTCGTCGGCCAGGAGGCCGCGAAGAAGGCCCTCTCGGTCGCGGTGTACAACCACTACAAGCGGGTCCAGGCCGGCGAGAACGGCGGGGCCCAAGGGCGTGACGACGCCATCGAGTTGGCGAAGTCCAACATCCTGCTGCTGGGCCCCACGGGCTCCGGCAAGACGCTCCTGGCCCAGACGCTGGCCCGCATGCTCAACGTCCCCTTCGCGATCGCCGACGCGACGGCGCTGACGGAGGCCGGATACGTGGGCGAGGACGTCGAGAACATCCTCCTCAAGCTCATCCAGGCCGCCGACTACGACGTCAAGAAGGCCGAGACCGGCATCATCTACATCGACGAGATCGACAAGGTCGCCCGGAAGAGCGAAAATCCGTCGATCACGCGCGATGTGTCCGGCGAGGGCGTGCAGCAGGCACTGCTGAAGATCCTCGAGGGCACCACGGCATCGGTCCCGCCCCAGGGCGGCCGCAAGCACCCCCACCAGGAGTTCATCCAGATCGACACGACGAACGTCCTGTTCATCGTGGGCGGCGCCTTCGCGGGCCTGGAGAAGATCATCGAGGCTCGGGCGGGTGCGAAGGGCATCGGCTTCGGCGCCACGATCCGCTCCAAGCGGGAGCTGGAGTCCAAGGACCAGTTCCAGGACGTCATGCCCGAGGACCTGGTGAAGTTCGGCATGATCCCCGAGTTCATCGGCCGTCTCCCGGTCATCACCAGCGTCCACAACCTGGACCGCGAAGCTCTCCTGCAGATCCTGGTGGAGCCGCGCAACGCCCTGGTGAAGCAGTACCAGCGCCTCTTCGAACTCGACGGCGTCGAGCTGGACTTCGAGCGCGAGGCCCTGGAGGCCATCGCCGACCAGGCGATCCTCCGCCAGACCGGCGCCCGCGGCCTGCGCGCCATCATGGAAGAGGTCCTGATGTCGGTCATGTACGAGGTGCCGTCCCGCAAGGACGTGGCCCGCGTCGTCATCACCCCCGACGTCGTCCACTCCAACGTCAACCCGACCCTGATCCCCCGCGAGGCCCGCGGCCGCGGTTCGGGGGAGCAGAAGTCGGCGTAGCCGCTCCGCCTCGCGGCGGACCGACGGAACGACGAAAGGGGGCCCGGTCGATCGACCGGGCCCCCTTTCGTGTGCCGATGCGGTGCTACGCCTTGACGCGCACGTCCTTGCGGAGCTTGGCGGTGATTTCCGCCGCGTCGCCGAGGGGCATGGCCTTGCCGGTCATGGCGCTGGCCATGTCGGTGGTGATCGCGATGCCGACGGTGCTGTGGTCGCCCCAGATGCAGACCGGGATGGTCAGTTCCTTGGGACCGGTCGAGGTGCTCGCCCCCGACTTGTTCATGTCGACCTTCACGGACTGGCACTTCATGACGGCGCCGTCGAGGGAGTCCGGCTCCTGCGACTCCGGGCTGCCGACGAGCGTGCCCTTGCTGCTGTCGCCGCTCTGGTCCTTCTCGGACTCCTTCTTCATGTTGGCGAACATGGCGTCGACGACCGCGCCCGGGTCGTCGATCTGGCCGTAGACGCCGCCGAACTGAAGGAACTTGCCGCTCAGGGGGTTGCTCTTGTCCCCCGAGGAGTACTCGGCGCTCACCGACTTCGGGTTCTTCACGCCGGCCTTCTCGGCGTCCTTGACGTCGCTGGACGTCATGGTGTCGTTGCCGCCGCTGTCGCCCTTCTTGTACTCACCGTTGATCACGGTGGCCGGGGTCACCAGCTTGTGCGGGCCGTCGTCCGCGACCGACGCGGAGGCGCCGCCCCCGAACACGAAGTACGCACCGACGGCGATGGCCGCGACCACCGCGACCGCGCCGACGACGATGAGGCCCGTCTTCTTCTTGCCGCCCTCCGGGGCCGGCGGCTGGGGCGGGTAGCCGTAACCCGGCTGCTGCGGCTGCTGGCCGTACGGGTTGGGCTGCGGCGGGACGCCCTGAGGAGCTTGCTGCGGGTAGCCGTAGCCGGGCTGCTGGGGAGCCTGCTGCGGGTAGCCGTAACCGGGCTGCGGAGCCTGCGGCTGCTGGCCGTACGGGCCCGGCTGGCCGTACGGCCCGGGCTGCTGGGGCTGCCCGCCGTACGGGCCCGGCTGGTTGTAGCTCATTACTGGGTTCCCCTCCAGATGCTTATGCGTACCGAACATCCTGGCGCAATCGCCATGTCCTCGGCGCACGGGGGGTCCCACCGTTACGAAAGATTCCCGTTTCGGGACGGCGCCGTGACACCTCTAAACTGGCTCCGTGACCGAGAACACTCAGCAGCAGAAGCCAGCTCCCGATTCCGAACTGCCGACCCAGTACGCGCCGGCCGAGGTAGAGGGGAAGCTGTACGAGCGCTGGGTAGAGCGCGGTTACTTCGAGGCGGACGAGAAGAGCGACAAGCCGCCGTACACGATCGTCATCCCGCCGCCGAACGTCACCGGCTCGCTCCACCTGGGCCACGCCTTCGAGCACACCCTCATCGACGCCCTCACCCGGCGCAAGCGCATGCAGGGCTACGAGACGCTGTGGCAGCCCGGCATGGACCACGCCGGCATCGCCACGCAGAACGTCGTCGAGCGCGAGCTCGGCAAGGAGGGCAAGTCCCGCCACGACCTCGGCCGTGAGGCGTTCGTCGAGCGCGTGTGGCAGTGGAAGGGCGAGTCCGGCGGGCAGATCTCCGGACAGATGCGACGCCTCGGCGACGGCGTCGCCTGGTCGCGTGAGCGCTTCACCATGGACGAGGGCCTCTCGCAGGCCGTCCAGACGATCTTCAAGAAGCTCTACGACGACGAGCTGATCTACCGCGCCGAGCGCATCATCAACTGGTGCCCGCGCTGTCTGACCGCCATCTCGGACATCGAGGTGGAGTACCAGGACGACGACGGCGAGCTGGTGTCGATCCGCTACGGCGAAGGCGACACCTCGATCGTCGTCGCGACCACCCGCGCGGAGACCATGCTCGGTGACACCGCCGTCGCCGTGCACCCCGACGACGAGCGCTACCGGCACATGGTCGGCACCGAGATCGAGCTGCCGCTGACCGGCCGCCGTATCCCCGTCGTCGCCGACCCGCACGTCGACCCCGAGTTCGGCACCGGCGCCGTCAAGGTGACGCCCGCCCACGACCCGAACGACTTCGAGATCGGGCAGCGGCACGACCTGCCGGCCATCGCCGTCATGGACGAGCACGCGGTCATCACCGCGCACGGCCCCTTCCAGGGCCTGGACCGCCTCGAGGCCCGCTCCGCCATCGTCGCCGCGCTGCGCGCCGAGGGCCGGATCGTCGCCGAGAAGCGCCCGTACGTCCACTCCGTGGGCCACTGCTCACGCTGCAAGACCACCATCGAGCCGCGGCTGTCCATGCAGTGGTGGGTCAAGGTCGGCCCGCTCGCCCAGGCCGCGGGTGACGCGGTCCGCGACGGCAAGGTCAAGATCCACCCGCAGGAGATGGAGAAGCGGTACTTCGACTGGGTCGACAACCTGCACGACTGGTGCATCTCGCGCCAGCTGTGGTGGGGCCACCGCATCCCGGTCTGGTACGGCCCGAACGGCGAGGTCGTCTGCGTCGGCCCCGACGAGGAGCCGCCGGCCGGCGACGGCTGGCACCAGGACACCGACGTCCTCGACACCTGGTTCTCCTCCGGCCTGTGGCCGTTCTCCACGCTCGGCTGGCCGGAGCAGACCGACAGCCTCGCGAAGTTCTACCCGAACTCCGTGCTGGTCACCGGCTACGACATCCTCTTCTTCTGGGTCGCCCGGATGATGATGTTCGGCCTGTACGCGATGGACGGCACCCCGCCGTTCCACACCATCGCCCTGCACGGCATGGTCCGCGACCAGTTCGGCAAGAAGATGTCGAAGTCCTTCGGCAACGCGGTCAACCCGCTGGACTGGATGGACAAGTACGGCTCCGACGCGCTCCGGTTCACGCTGGCCCGCGGCGCCAACCCGGGCGTCGACGTCCCGATCGGCGAGGACTGGGTCCAGGGCTCCCGCAACTTCGCCAACAAGATCTGGAACGCGACCCGCTTCGCGCTGATGAACGGCGCCACGGTCGAGGGCGACCTGCCCCCGGCCGAGCAGCTGTCGTCCACCGACCGCTGGATCCTGTCCCGGCTGAACGCCACGGTCGCCGAAGTCGACGCCCTGTACGACGACTACCAGTTCGCCAAGCTGTCGGACGCCCTCTTCCACTTCGCGTGGGACGAGGTCTTCGACTGGTACGTCGAGTTGTCCAAGACGACGTTCATGGGCGGCGGCGAGGCCGCACAGGTGTCGGGCCGCGTCCTCGGCGAGGTCCTGGACGTCACGCTGCGCCTCCTGCACCCGATCATGCCGTTCGTGACGGAGACGCTGTGGACCACCCTCACCGGCGGTGAGTCCGTGGTGATCGCCGACTGGCCCGCCGACAGTGGATTCCGGGACGCAGGCGCCGAACGCGAGATCGAGACGCTGCAACAGGTCATCACCGAGGTGCGCCGCTTCCGCGCCGACCAGGGCCTCCAGCCCGGCCAGCGGGTCCCGGCCCGGCTCACCCTGGAGGGCACGGCCCTCGCGCCGCACGAGACCGCCATCCGCCAGCTGCTCCGGCTCCAGCCGGAGGGCGACTCCTTCACGGCGACGGCGACGCTGCCGGTCTCCGGCGCGGAGGTCGCACTCGACCTGTCCGGCACCATCGACGTCGCGGCGGAGCGCAAGCGCCTCGCCAAGGACCTCGCCGCGGCTGAGAAGGAGAAGGCGCAGGCCACGGCGAAGCTCGGCAACGAGGCGTTCCTCGCCAAGGCCCCCGACCAGGTCGTGGACAAGATCCGCGGCCGGCTCGCCAAGGCGGACGAGGACATCGCCCGCATCCAGGCCCAGCTCGACCGCCTGCCGCAGGCGTAGCGCACCCGGGCCGTACGGTGTCCCAGGCCCCCGGAACCCCACGGTTCCGGGGGCCTCGCCCTGCCCGGGGCCACGCCGCGGGACCTCGCCCGGCACCGCTGACGCCGATGTGACGGCGTCCGTTCCGACCGGGCGGACCCGCCCGCAGCAGGAACCCTCCCGGAGCTTCGTAGACTGTTCCCGTGAGTGAGCTCCCCCCGGACAACGGCCCCCTTGACGATCATGACGCCGATCTCTTCGAGGAGATCGTGGACGCAGAGACCGGTCGTGATCCCGACCTCGCGGTGATCGAGGCCGGCAGCCGTACCCTGCGCACCCAGGCCGGGCCGCCGGAGGCCGACGTGCCCGGACGGCCCGAGGACCCGGCGGTCGACAAGGCCCTGCGCGAGGTCGAGGCCGAGCTGGCGACGCGCTGGGGCGAGACCAAGCTGGAGCCGTCGGTCGCGCGGATCTCGGCGCTGATGGACGTGCTGGGGGAGCCCCAGCGGGCGTACCCCTCGATCCACATCACCGGCACCAACGGCAAGACCAGCACCGCACGCATGATCGAGGCGCTGCTCGGCGCCTTCGAGCTGCGCACCGGGCGGTACACCTCGCCGCACGTGCAGTCGGTCACCGAGCGGATCAGCCTGGACGGGACGCCGATCGCGGCGGAGCGGTTCGTCGAGACGTACCGGGACATCCAGCCGTACATCGAGATGGTCGACGCCCAGCAGGAGTACCGGCTCAGCTTCTTCGAGGTGCTCACCGGCATGGCGTACGCGGCCTTCGCGGACGCGCCCGTGGACGTCGCCGTCGTCGAGGTCGGCATGGGCGGCAGCTGGGACGCGACCAATGTGATCGACGGGTCCGTCGCCGTCGTCACGCCGATCGACCTGGACCACACGGACCGGCTCGGCGAGACGCACGGGGAGATCGCCACCGAGAAGGCGGGCATCATCAAGGAGGGCGCGACGGTGATCCTCGCGCAACAGCCCGTCGAGGCTGCTCAGGTGCTGCTGAAGAAGGCCGTCGAGGTCGATGCGACGGTCGCGCGCGAGGGGCTGGAGTTCGGGGTGGTCGCCCGGCAGGTCGCCGTCGGCGGCCAGCTGTTGACGCTGCGCGGGCTCGGCGGCGAGTACGACGGCGTGTTCCTGCCGCTGCACGGCGCGCACCAGGCGCACAACGCCGCCGTGGCGCTCGCCGCGGTCGAGGCGTTCTTCGGTATCGGCTCCCAGCACCACCGTCCGCTCGACATCGACACGGTGCGCAAGGCGTTCGCCTCGGCGTCGTCGCCGGGCCGGCTGGAGGTCCTGCGCAAGTCGCCGACGGTCGTCCTGGACGCCGCGCACAACCCGGCGGGCGCCCGGGCGACTGCGGAGGGCATCGGCGAGGCGTTCGGCTTCAGCAGGCTCGTCGGTGTGGTCGGTGTGAGCGACGGCAAGGAGGCCCGGGGGCTGCTCGAGGCCTTCGAACCGATCTTCGCCGAGGTCGTCGTCACACAGAACTCCAGTCACCGCGCCATGGACGCGGACGCGCTCGCCGCCATCGCCGTCGAGGTGTTCGGCGAGGAGCGGGTCCAGGTGGAGCCGCGTCTCGACGACGCGCTGGAGGCCGCGATCACGCTCGCCGAGGAAGAGGGCGAGTACGCGGGCGCGGGCGTCCTCGTCACCGGCTCCGTGATCACGGTCGGCGAGGCCCGGCTGCTCCTCGGGAAGGGCTGACACCAGTGCGTACGCTCTGCGCTTCGACGTTGATCGGCGAGTTCTTCGTCATCGGGTTCGCCGGTCTCGTCGCCATGAAGGACCCGGACCTGTCCATGGGGACGGTGTGGACCGTCAGCGGTGTCGCGATGGCGCTGTGCGTCCTGCTCTGCGGGATGCTCACCCGGCCGGGCGGTGTCCAGCTCGGCTGGGCGCTGCAGATCGCGCTGATCGCGAGCGGCTACGTCGTTCCCATGATGTACATCCTTGGCGTCGTGTTCGCCGCCCTGTGGTGGTGCTCGGTGCACTTCGGCCGCAAGATCGACGCGGCGAAGGCGGCGTTCGCGGCCGCCCAGGCAGCCGCGTCGCCCCCGGCAGCGCCTGGACCTGACGCTGCGTAACGGCTGCCAGGATGTGCCCTGTAGCCTCTGACCACCCCCTCACGCCCGTGATCCTAAGGAGCCGCACACCATGACCCAGCGCACCCTCGTCCTGCTCAAGCCCGATGCCGTCCGCCGCGGTCTGGTCGGCGAGATCGTCGGGCGTATCGAGCGCAAGGCGGGCTGGACCCTCTCCGCGCTGGAGCTGCGCACGCTCGACCGCGCCACCCTGGAGCAGCACTACGCGGAGCACGTGGGCCGGCCGTTCTACGAGCCGCTGATCGAGTTCATGCTTTCGGGTCCGATTGTGGCCATGGTCGTCGAGGGCGAGCGTGTCATCGAGGGCGTGCGTCAGCTCGCCGGCCCGACCGACCCGATCGCGGCGGCACCGGGTTCCATCCGGGGCGACTTCGGCACCATCACGCGCGAGAACCTGATCCACGGCTCGGACTCCGAGGAGTCGGCCGAGCGCGAGTTGAAGATCTTCTTCCCGGGCCTGGTCTGACCGGCGGCCGGTCCCGCCGGCCCGTTCCCCGGGCCGCACCGGCCTTTTCCGTCTCGCCCGATCGTTCATTTCTGTCCGCGAAATGGACACGTGGCCAACGATTTTCTGACGCTGTGTCAGTGATTGACGCGATCCGACCAGGGACGGTCGAAGAAAAGCGACCGTTCCTTGGCATATGCGCGCCGATCGGGGGAACGCGTGCCTCCGTCGGCACGTCCCCCATAGCGGGGCGACGCTGCATCTGCCCACAATGGCGCAGACCCTCGCGCCGTGTTCGTGCAGGCGAGACTACGATGGAAGCCTTCACGCCATACGCACCCACCTCGCCTGCCTAACAAGCCATCAAAGCTTCCACTGGGAAGGCCAGACGCATCCTCATGGGGAACAACATGTCGTTCATCGGCCGTGACATGGCTGTCGACCTCGGGACCGCCAACACGCTGGTGTACGTCAGGGGCCGGGGGATCGTTCTCAACGAGCCGTCCGTCGTCGCGATCAATACCAACACCGGCGGCATCCTCGCGGTCGGCGCCGAAGCGAAGAAGATGATCGGCCGCACGCCGGGCAACATCGTGGCCGTGCGACCGCTGAAGGACGGCGTGATCGCCGACTTCGAGATCACCGAGCGCATGCTCCGCTACTTCATCCTGAAGATCCACAAGCGGCGCTACCTCGCCCGCCCGCGTGTCGTCGTCTGCGTGCCCTCCGGTATCACCGGAGTCGAGCGCCGCGCCGTCATCGAGGCGTCCTCGCAGGCCGGTGCCCGCCAGGTGCACATCATCGAGGAGCCCATGGCGGCCGCCATCGGCTCCGGTCTGCCCGTCCACGAGGCCACGGGCAACATGGTGGTGGACATCGGCGGCGGCACCACGGAGGTCGCGGTCATCTCCCTCGGCGGAATCGTCACGGCCCAGTCGATCCGCGTCGCGGGCGACGAGCTGGACAACGCGATCATCCAGCACGTCAAGAAGGAGTACAGCCTTCTGCTGGGCGAGCGCACCGCGGAGCAGATCAAGATCACCATCGGCTCGGCGTACGATCTCGACGCCGACGAGCACACCGAGATCCGCGGCCGCGACCTGGTCTCCGGCCTTCCGAAGACCGTGGTCATCTCCGCTGCGGAGGTCCGCAAGGCCATCGAGGAACCGGTCAACGCGATCGTCGACGCGGTCAAGACCACCCTCGACAAGTGCCCGCCCGAGCTGTCCGGCGACGTGATGGACCGCGGCATCGTCCTCACCGGCGGCGGCGCCCTGCTCCGCGGGCTCGACGAGCGGCTGCGCCGCGAGACCGGCATGCCGATCCACATCGCCGAGGACCCGCTGGACAGCGTGGCGCTCGGCTCCGGCAAGTGCGTCGAGGAGTTCGAGGCGCTCCAGCAGGTCCTGGACGCCCAGCCGCGACGGTGACTCCGGCCGCGTACGCCGCTCCCCGCCTGAGTGACGTATGTGGTACATCCGCCGTACGGGGCAGATACTGCCCTGTGCGGCGGATCGTTGATATAGAGGCATAAGCGACCCAAAGGACCCCCAAGGGGATCCGGCGGGCCGCACACGAATTCCGACGAGGAAGGCACGGCCGCCGCACGTGAGGGACACACGAGAGAGCCGGCTGCTCCTGGTGCTGCTGATCGCCATCGCGTTCGCACTGATCACGGTGGACATCCGCGGCGGCCAGGACTCACCGGTCGAGGGTGCCCGCCAGGCCGCCGCCACGGTCTTCGGGCCCGTGGAGCGGGGAGTGTCCGCCGGGGTCAACCCGGTGGCCAACGCCATCGGAGCGGTCCGCGACTCGGGCGGACGGCACAGCAGGATCGCCCAACTCGAGCGTGAGAACGCCGCGTTGAAGGCCCGGCTCGGCAGCGACGACCGCACCCGCAGCCAGGTCAGGCAGCTCGACAAGATGCTCAGGACGGCCGGCGCCGGCCAGTACGGCATCAAGGGCGCGGAGGTCATCGGGATAGGAGCGGCCCAGGGCTTCTCCTGGACCGTCACCATCGACGCCGGCGCCCGCGACGGCATCAAGCGCGACATGACCGTCCTCAACGGCGACGGGCTCGTCGGCCGCATCACCACCGTCGGCCCCGACACCTCCACCGTTCTCCTCGCCAACGACCCCGACTTCACCGTCGGCACGCGCATGGAGAAGACCGACGAGCTCGGCTTCGCCTCCGGCGGCGGCGACCGTCCGCTGCGTGTGCAACTGCTCAACGGCAAGGCCAAGGTGGAGAAGGGCGACCGGCTGGTCACCTTCGGCTCCGAGGCGGACAGGCCGTTCGTGCCCGGCGTCCCGGTCGGCACGGTCGTGCGCGTCGACCCCTCCGGCGGCGACCTGACCCGCACGGTCTACGTCAAGCCCTTCGTCGGCTTCACCAAGCTCGACATCGTCGGCATCGTCGTCGAAGCACCCCGCAAGGATCCGCGCGACGCCGTGCTGCCCCCCGCCCCCAAGCCCACGCCCAGGCCGACCGTGACCGTCACCGTCACCCCGTCCCCGCAGGCCTCGGGCCAGGCCGCCCAGGAAGAGCAGTAGGAGCCGAACATGCGTTTCAACCGGATCCTCCTCTCCACCACCTTCGTGGTCATCGCCCTCGTCATCCAGGTGAGCGTCCTCGCCCGCCTGCACCTGCCCGGCGCCGTCCCCGACCTGGTGCTGCTCACCGTCCTCGGACTCGCTCTCGTGTACGGGCATGTGGGCGGCGCCCTCGTCGGCTTCGGCGCGGGCCTGCTCGCCGACCTCGCGCCCCCCGCCGACCACGCCGCCGGGCGGTACGCCCTCGTGCTGTGCGTCGTCGGCTATGTCGCGGGCCTGTTCAAGCCGGACAACGGACGGCTCACCTCCGCCGTCGGCACGCTGTCCGCCGTGGTCGGCGCCGCGCTCGGCTCGACGCTGCTGTACGCGGGCGTCGGCGCCCTCGTCGGCGACACCGCCGCCCGCCATGTGGGCCTCGGCAGCCTGCTGTTCACGGCCGCGCTGTACGACCTGCTGCTCGCGCCGTTCACGGTGCCGTTCATCATCGCGCTCGCCCGGCGGGCCGACTACGACCCGCTCACCGAGAACGCGGGCGGCGGCGCCGCGAGCGACGTCTCCTCCGGCTGGCTGTCCTCCGGCACGGGACTGAACATCGGCGGCCAGCGGGGGCTGCGGGCCAGAGCCGCGAAGGTGCGCGTGGCCCGCGCCGGACGCATCAAGGGGGTCAAGCGGCTGTGAGCACGGCGCGCGTGAACACCATGTACGGCACCGACTGAGGGGAGGCAGCAGTGACCAACATTCCGGAAACGGGACGCACGCCACGGGTCCAGATCCGATTGGTGATCATCCAGATCCTCGTCCTGTCCCTGCTGGGGACACTCGGCGGCCGCCTCTGGTACCTCCAGATCCGCAACGGCGACGAGTACGCCAAGGAAGCCTCCGGCAACCACGTCCAGCAGGTCGTCCAGCCCGCCGTACGCGGCTCGATCCTCGACGCCCGCGGCGTCCCGCTCGCCGACAACGAGACCCGGCTCGTCGTCTCGGCGTCCCGCACAGACCTGCTGAAGATGCACGACGACGGCAAGGCCGTCCTCGCCAAACTCGCCGGTGTCCTCGGGATGCGGCCCAAGGACGTGACGGACAAGGTGCGGCTGTGCGACGCCAAGACGCCGCAGCCCTGCTGGAACGGCTCCCCGTACCAGCCCATCCCGATCACCGACGAGGCGACGCCGAAGCAGGCGCTCCAGATCCGTGAGCGCTCCGAGGACTTCCCCGGGATCACCGCCGAACCCACCGCCGTGCGCCGCTACCCGGGCTCGGGCGGTTCCAACACCGCCCAGGTCCTCGGCTATCTCTCGCCCGTCACGGACGCGGAGATCGAGAAGGCCAAGGACACCGACTCGCCGTACCTGCGCTCCGACATGGTCGGCCGCAGCGGGCTGGAGCGCACGTACGACAAGGACCTGCGCGGCAAGGCCGGTATCACCCGCTACGAGGTCGACAACCTCGGCCGGGTCATCGGCCACGCCAAGCCCGACAAGGCCGAGCCCGGCGCGAACGTCGTCACCAGCATCGACGCCCGCGTCCAGGCGGTCGCCGAGTACGAGCTGAACAACGCGATGAAGGTCGCCCGCACCCAGGTCGACAAGGTCACCGGCGAGAAGTACAAGGCCGACTCCGGTGCCGTGGTCGTCATGGAGGCCAAGACGGGCCGCGTCGTCGCCATGGCCTCCAACCCGACGTACGACCCGAACGTCTGGGTCGGCGGCATCTCCGGCAAGGAGTACACGAGGCTCACCGGCAAGAACTCCGACTACCCGCTGCTCAACCGGGCGATCCAGGGGCAGTCCGCACCCGGCTCCACCTTCAAGGTGGTCTCCACGACCGCCGCGGTGCGGGCGGGCTACCCCTTCGACGGGCACTACCCGTGCACCAGCTCCTACTCGGTCGGCGGCCAGACCTTCAAGAACTTCGAGTCGGAGAACTTCGGCCCGATCTCCCTGGGCCGCGCCCTGGAGGTCTCCTGCGACACGGTCTTCTACGGACTCGCCGACTCCCAGTGGAAGAAGGACGGCGGCATCCACCCGAAGAAGAACCCCGCCGACTGGTTCTACCGGACCGCCCACGACTTCGGCCTCGCCAAGGAGACCGGCATCGACCTGCCCAACGAGGTCAGCGGCCGCATCCCCGACCGCCAGTGGAAGAAGGACTACTACAAGGCCAACAAGGCCGCCTGGTGCAAGTACGGCAAGAAGGACGGCGACTACGCCGAGAAGATCGCGTACGAGAACTGCCTCGAGGGCAACATCCTGCGCGAGGGTGACTCCATCAACTACGCCATCGGCCAGGGCGACACCCTCGTCACGCCGATCCAGATGGCCACGATCTACGCCGCCATCTCCAACGGCGGCACCCTGCACGACCCCACGGTCGGCAAGGCGATCGTCGGCGCCAACGGCAAGCACGTGCAGGAGATCCAGCCGAAGGCGCACGGAAAGCTGCCGTTCACCAAGGCCACCCGCGACAAGATCGACGAAGCCCTCGCCGGCGTCGCCACCCGGGGCACGGCGGCCTGGAAGTTCGGCGGCTGGCCGCAGAACAAGATCCCGATGCACGCCAAGACGGGTACCGCCGAGGTCTACGGCAAGCAGACGACGTCCTGGCTGTGCACCTACACCAAGGACTACACGGTCGTGATGACCATCGCCCAGGCCGGTACCGGTTCGGGAGCCTCCGGCGAAGCCGTGCACAACATCTACAACGCGCTCTACGGCGTCGACAAGGACGGCAAGATCGACGACAAGAAGGCGCTGCTGCCGCACCCGGAGGCCGGCCTTCCCAAGATCCAGAAGGACGGTTCCATCGACTCCCCGAAGGTCGATCCGTACCGCCCGCACAAGGACGAGAAGCCCGATGACCAGCAGCTCGCCGCCGTCCTCGGCGCGCCCGTGACCTGGAGGCGGGACTGATGGCCGGCACCAACGGCTTCTCCGTCTCCGGCTACGGCCCGGAGCGCTCCGCCTGGACCCGTCTGACCGCCCGCGACTCGATGCTGCGCAGGCTCGACTGGCCGATACTGCTGTCGGCGCTCGCGCTCTCCCTCATCGGCACCGCCCTCGTGTACTCGGCGACCCGCAACCGCACCGAGCTCAACCAGGGCGACCCGTACTACTTCCTCGTACGGCATCTGATGAACACCGGCATCGGGATCGCCCTGATGATCGGCACGGTCTGGCTCGGCCACCGCACGCTGCGCACGGCGGTGCCGATCCTCTACGGCATCTCCGTCTTCCTCGTGCTGATGGTGCTGACCCCGCTCGGCGCCACCATCAACGGCGCGCACGCCTGGATCGTCATCGGGGGCGGCTTCTCCCTCCAGCCCTCGGAATTCGTGAAGATCACGATCATCCTGGGCATGGCCATGCTGCTCGCCGCACGCGTCGACGCCGGGGACAAGGCGTATCCGGACCACCGCACGGTGATGCAGGCACTCGGCCTCGCGTCCGTCCCGATCATGATCACCCTCCTCATGCCGGACCTCGGGTCCGTCATGGTCATGGTGATCATCGTGCTCGGCGTGCTGCTGGCGTCCGGCGCCTCCAACCGCTGGGTGCTCGGCCTGCTCGGCGTCGGCGTCCTCGGCGCCGTCGCCGTCTGGAAACTGCACATCCTCGACGAGTACCAGATCAACCGCTTCGCGGCCTTCGCCAACCCGAGCCTCGACCCGGCCGGCGTCGGCTACAACACCAACCAGGCGCGTATCGCCATCGGTTCGGGCGGGCTCACCGGAGCGGGCCTCTTCCACGGCTCGCAGACCACCGGCCAGTTCGTCCCCGAACAGCAGACCGACTTCGTCTTCACGGTCGCGGGCGAGGAGCTCGGCTTCGTCGGCGCCGGGCTCATCCTCCTCCTGCTCGGCGTGGTGCTGTGGCGCGCCTGCCGCATCGCCCGCGAGACGAGCGAGCTGTACGGCACGATCGTCGCCGCCGGAATCATCGCCTGGTTCTCCTTCCAGTCCTTCGAGAACGTCGGCATGACCCTCGGCATCATGCCGGTGGCCGGTCTCCCCCTGCCCTTCGTCTCGTACGGAGGCTCGTCCATGTTCGCGGTCTGGGTGGCCGTCGGCCTGCTCCAGTCGATCCGGGTACAGCGACCGGTCTCGGCCTGAGACGGCGGAGCCGACGGCGCGTGTCCGGTCCCGGCCCGAGGGGGCGGGGACCGGCGTTGTCCCGAGGCGGCCGGGAGCAGGTCGTCATGGGCGGCCCGGACGTTCGGCGTCCCGAGGTGACGACGGTCCGTCGTGCTCCGCGGCGGGGACCGGTGTCGGCCGGAGGCGCACGCAAGTACTGCCCGCGCCCCCCGTTCACGACTAGATTCGGTTCATGGCGGAGACGAAGCGGGAGATCGAGCGGAAGTACGAGAACCCGGCGGCGGACGGGGACGACGGCGCCCCCGTCACCCTGCCCGACCTCTCCCGCGTTCCCGGTGTCGCCTCCGTCGACCCGCAGGGCACCGCCGAACTCGACGCGGTCTACTACGACACCGCCGACCAACGGCTGGCCGACGCCGGCATCACCCTGCGCCGCCGCACCGGCGGATCCGACGCCGGCTGGCACCTCAAACTGCCGGTGTCCCTCACGGAGGGCGTACGCGACGAAATCCGCGCCCCCCTCGCCGCGGGAATCCCGCCCGAGCTCGCCGCCCTCGTCCGCTCGCGCGTCCGCGGCGCCGAGCTCGTCCCCGTCGTCCGCCTCGTCTCGACCCGCGAGGTCCACCACCTGACCGCCCCCGACGGCACCCTCCTGGCCGAGGCGAGCGTCGACCGCGTCCACGCCGAACGCCTGGCGGGCGGGACCGCCACGACCGCCTGGACCGAGATCGAGGTGGAACTGGGCGACGACGTCGAACCCGGGCTCCTCGACACGATCGAGAAGAAGCTGAAGAAGGCGGGCCTGAAGCGGTCGGGATCGCACTCCAAGCTCGCGCGGGCGCTGGCCGAGACCGCCCCGGACGACGGACCCCGGGCCACAGGAGCGCGCCCTGCGTCTCCCTGCACGGGCGGCGCGGAGCGGGCCCCGGAGCCGGGCACGGCCGGTGACCACGTACTCGCCTACCTGCGGAAACAGCGCGACGCGATCGTGAACCTGGACCCCGAGGTCCGCCGGGACGCCCCTGACGCCGTGCACCAGATGCGCGTGGCCACCCGCCGCGCCCGCAGCGCCTTTCGCTCCTTCAGCAAGATCCTCGACCGCAATGTCACCGATCCCGTCGCCGCCGAACTGAAATGGCTGGCCGCGGAGCTCGGCATCGAACGCGACAAGGAGGTCCTCACCGAGCGGCTGACGGCCGCCCTCGACGAACTGCCCCCCGCCGTGCCCGCCGACGAGGCCCACGTCCGCCTCCACATCTGGGCGGAGCCGGGCACGGACTCCGCCGGCCGCCTGACCGCCGTCCTCGACGGCAAGCGCTACCTCGCCCTCCTGGACGCCCTCGACGCTCTCCTCGCAGCCCCGCCGCTGCGCACGGCCGCCGCCGGGAAACCGAAAAAGGCGCTGGCCAAGGCGGTGCGCCGGGACTACCGGAAGGTCGCCGCCCTGGTCCACCAGGCACTCGGCACCCCCGCGGGCCCGGAACGCGACGTGGCCATGCACGAGGCCCGCAAGAAGGCCAAGCGCACGCGCTACGCGGCCGAGGCGGCGAGCGACGCCCTGGGCACCCCCGCGGATGACCTGGTGAGCGCCGTGAAGTCCCTCCAGAACCTCCTCGGCGACCACCAGGACAGCGTCATGGCCCGCGGAGCCCTCCAGGACCTCGCAGCCCAGGCGCACGCCGCCGGTGAGAACGCCTTCCCCTACGGCGTCCTCTACGGCCGGGAGGAGCGCCGAGCCGCCGAGCGCGAGGCGGAGCTGCCCCGGGAATGGAAGGCGGTCCGGCGCGCGGCCCGGGGTGTCCTCGGATCGGGTTAGGCTTGATGGTCACCCTTCCCGGCAGCCGGCCGGAGCGGGGACGTCCCCCAGTCAGACTCACGAAGGTTCCCGGGTATGTCTGCCGAAGCAGCCACGTCGGTCTTTCCGCAGCTCGAGGCGCTGCTCCCGCATGTGCAGAAGCCGATCCAGTACGTCGGCGGCGAGCTCAACTCCACGGTCAAGCCGTGGGAGAGCTGCGACGTGCGCTGGGCGCTCATGTACCCGGACGCGTACGAGGTCGGGCTGCCCAACCAGGGCGTCATGATCCTCTACGAGGTCCTGAACGAGCGCGAGGGCGTCCTCGCCGAGCGCACCTACAGCGTGTGGCCGGACCTCGAGGCGCTGATGCGTGAGCACGACGTGCCGCAGTTCACGGTGGACAGCCACCGCCCGGTCAAGGCGTTCGACGTCTTCGGCCTGAGCTTCTCCACGGAGCTCGGCTACACGAACATGCTCGCGGCCCTGGACCTGGCCGGCATTCCGCTGGAGGCCAAGGACCGCACCGTGGACGACCCGATCGTCCTGGCGGGCGGCCATGCGGCGTTCAACCCCGAGCCGATCGCGGACTTCATCGACTGCGCGGTCATCGGCGACGGCGAGCAGGCCGTCCTGGAGATCACCGACATCATCCGGGCCTGGAAGGCCGAGGGCCGGCCCGGCGGCCGCGAGGAACTGCTGCTCCGCCTCGCCAAGACGGGCGGCGTGTACGTCCCGGGCTTCTACGACGTCGAGTACCTGCCCGACGGCCGTATCGGCCGTGTCGTGCCGAACAGGTCCGGCGTGCCGTGGCGTGTGTCCAAGCACACGGTCATGGACCTGGACGAGTGGCCGTACCCCAAGCAGCCCCTCGTGCCGCTCGCCGAGACCGTCCACGAGCGGATGTCGGTCGAGATCTTCCGCGGCTGCACCCGCGGCTGCCGCTTCTGCCAGGCGGGCATGATCACCCGTCCGGTGCGCGAGCGCACGATCACCGGCATCGGCGAGATGGTCGACAAGGGCCTGAAGGCGACCGGCTTCGAAGAGGTGGGCCTGCTGTCCCTCTCCTCGGCGGACCACTCGGAGATCGGCGACATCGCCAAGGGCCTCGCGGACCGGTACGAAGAGGACAAGATCGGCCTCTCGCTCCCCTCGACCCGTGTCGACGCGTTCAACATCGACCTGGCGAACGAGCTGACCCGCAACGGCCGCCGCTCCGGTCTGACCTTCGCCCCCGAGGGCGGCTCCGAGCGCATCCGCAAGGTCATCAACAAGATGGTCTCGGAAGAGGACCTGATCCGCACCGTCTCCACGGCCTACGGCAACGGCTGGCGTCAGGTGAAGCTGTACTTCATGTGCGGCCTGCCCACCGAGACCGACGACGACGTCCTCCAGATCGCCGACATGGCGACGCACGTCATCCGCAAGGGCCGCGAGGTCTCGGGCTCCAACGACATCCGCTGCACGGTCTCGATCGGCGGCTTCGTGCCCAAGCCCCACACCCCCTTCCAGTGGGCGCCGCAGCTGTCGGCCGAGGAGACGGACACCCGTCTCGAAAAGCTCCGCGACAAGATCCGCGGCGACAAGAAGTACGGCCGCTCCATCGGCTTCCGCTACCACGACGGCAAGCCCGGCATCGTCGAGGGACTCCTGTCCCGCGGCGACCGCCGCATCGGCGCCGTCATTCGCGCCGTCTACGACGACGGCGGCCGCTTCGACGGCTGGCGCGAGTACTTCTCGTACGACCGCTGGATGCAGTGCGCCGAGAAGACCCTCCCCGCCTTCGGCGTGGACGTCGACTGGTACACCACCCGCGAGCGCACCTACGAGGAGGTCCTCCCCTGGGACCACCTGGACTCGGGCCTCGACAAGGACTGGCTCTGGGAGGACTGGCAGGACGCCCTCGACGAGACGGAGGTCGAGGACTGCCGCTGGACCCCGTGCTTCGACTGTGGCGTCTGTCCGCAGATGGACACCTCCATCCAGATCGGACCGACCGGCAAGAAGCTGCTGCCTCTGACGGTCAAGAACGCCGCCCCTGCTCCCAGCGGACACGCCCACTGACCTGAGTGAGGCGCCGGGGCGCATCGCGGAGGCGCTTCACTCGTGAGAGGTGCACCCCGGCGCCTGCCGAAGGCCCCGGGGTGCGGTGTCATCCCTGACAGCCGCACCCCGAGGCGGTCTTGGCGTCCGTGACCGTGACAGCCGGGTCCGCGGAGGTCTCGGCAGGGGTGCAGCAGGCGGTCACGCCGCAGCAGGCATCGGCCCGCCCGGTCGTGGCCGCGGCCCCGGCGGGAGGCTTGCCGGCGCGCACCATCGCCGAGTGCATGCCGTCGGCAACGGTGTGGGTCGTGACGATCTCGACGTCGGTGAAGCCCGCTGCTTCCAGACCTTCGCGGTACTCCCTGAAGGAGAGGGCGCCGGCGATGCACCCGGCATGGTCGCCGCGCTCCGCCCGCTGCCCAGGCGTGAGTGAGTCGTCGGCGACCACGTCGGACACGCCGATCCGGCCGCCCGCCCTCAGGACGCGGAACATCTCCGCGAACACCGCGGGCTTGTCCGTGGACAGGTTGATGACGCAGTTGGAGATCACCACGTCGATGGTGTTCGCGGGCAGTGGGACGGCCTCGATCGTGCCCTTGAGGAACTCGACGTTCGTCGCGCCCGCCCTCTCGGCGTTGGACAGGGCGAGCGCGAGCATCTCCTCGGTCATGTCGAGCCCGTAGGCCTTGCCGGTGGGGCCGACGCGGCGGGCGGAGAGCAGCACGTCGATGCCGCCTCCGGAGCCGAGGTCGAGGACGCGTTCTCCCTCGTGGAGTTCGGCCACCGCGGTGGGGTTGCCGCACCCGAGGGAGGCGGCCACGGCCTCGGCGGGGAGGGTGTCGCGTTCGTCCGCCGTGTAGCGGGTGGAGCCGAAGTTCTCGTCGGCCTCGACGGGCGCGGGCCCGCAACAGGCGGTGCCGCCTTCGGTGACCTTGGTGGCTGCCGCGGCATAGCGGCGGCGGACGGTTTCGCGCAGGTCCGTGGACTGCTCGGGCATGAGTCACTCCTGGATGACGGGGTATGGCGGTGCCCCGGAACGGCTTGTATAGACGTTCGTTGATGCAACCTTGCGCCCTGGATCGAAAAACGTCAACATAGACGCATGTCGAAACAAGAGCTCGAAGTCCTCGGCCGGGATGCGGACGGCGACGCCTGCTGCCGGAAGCTTGTCTCCGCCCCGCTGGACGACGAGCGGGCGGCGGAGCTGGCCAAGGTGTTCAAGGCTCTGGGCGATCCGGTGCGGCTGCGGCTGCTCTCGATGATCGCTTCGCGGGAGGGCGGCGAGGTCTGCGTCTGTGAGCTGACCCCCGCCTTCGACCTGTCGCAGCCGACGATCTCGCACCATCTGAAGCTGCTGCGTCAGGCGGGGCTCATCGACTGTGAGCGGCGTGGGACCTGGGTCTACTACTGGGTGCTGCCCGGGGTGCTGGATCGGCTGGCGGCGTTCCTCTCCGACCCACGGCCTGTCGCGGCGACCGCGTGAACGCCTCCCTGGCGCGGCGTGCGCTCGCCGAAGGGCTGGGTACCGCGGCGCTCGTCGCGGTTGTGGTGGGGTCCAAAATCCAGGCCACCGAGCTGTCCCGGGATGTGGGGGTCCAGCTGCTCGCCAACTCGCTCGCGACGGTGTTCGGCCTCGGCGTGCTGATCGTTCTCCTGGGGCCGGTGTCCGGTGCCCACTTCAACCCGGCCGTCACGCTCGCGGTGTGGCTCTCCGGTCGCAGGGCCGATGATGCGCCGGCGGCACGGGACGTGGTCGCGTACATCGCGGCTCAGGTCGTCGGGGCGATCGGGGGAGCGGTGCTGGCGAACGCGATGTTCGCCGAGCCGTTGGTGAAGTGGTCGACGCACGATCGCTCCGCCGGCCACCTGTGGCTGGGCGAGGTCGTCGCCACGGCCGGTCTGGTCCTGCTGATCCTCGGCCTGACGCGTGCGGGGCGCGCGCATGTCGCTCCGGTGGCGGTGGCTTCCTGTATCGGTGCCGCGTACTGGTTCACCTCCTCGACGTCCTTCGCGAATCCCGCGGTGACCCTCGGCCGGGCCTTCACGGACACCTTCGCCGGGATCGCTCCGGCCTCGGTCGCCCCGTTCGTCGTGGCCCAACTCGTGGGTGCGGCCGTCGGCCTGGGCCTGGCGGCGGCGATGTTCGGCCGCTCCGCCCCTGCGGCCGTCGACAACGCCCTCCCCCCACAGGACACGGAACTCACCGTGTCTCCCGCTCGCTGAAGCCCCTTCCCGGAAAGATCCCGCCATGAGCGCTCCCGCCCCCCGCCCGTCCGTCCTGTTCGTCTGCGTCCACAACGCCGGGCGCTCTCAGATGGCTGCCGCCTTCCTCACCCACCTGGCCGGGGGCAGGATCGAGGTGCGCTCCGCGGGTTCGGCCCCCGCCGACACCGTGAATCCGGCGGTCGTCGAGGCGATGCAGGAGGTCGGCATCGACATCTCCGCCGAGACCCCGAAGGTACTGACCACCGAAGCCGTGCAGGCGTCGGACGTGGTCATCACGATGGGGTGCGGCGACACCTGCCCCGTGTTCCCGGGGAAGCGGTACCTCGACTGGCAGCTCGACGACCCTGCCGGTCAGGGGGTCGATGCGGTACGTCCCATCCGGGACGAGATCGAGCGATACGTACGCAGCTTGATCGGTGAACTCGCGACTCGGGCCTGCTGAGATGCCTCACGAGCGGACCACTCCGCCGATGCGTCACCGCGCGACTTCGGACTTCGCCAGAAGCAGGCGGCCGCCGCCTCGGCATCCCTGCGCCGCAACGGAACACCAGCAGCTGCCTGTCAGGGCAGTGGACAGGTGACTCGGCCTGTCGGCGTTCCGGGTGCGCCGCGTGCACGCCGAGTGCGTCCGTCGTGGTGCTCCGTGTGCGTGTGCCCCGGGCCGACGTGCCGGTGCGGTGGTTGCGTCCCCGACGGGTGATGGCCACCGTGAACGGGTGCTTCTCGTTCCGGGGTGGATGTGGCAGCGGGGGTCGGTGATCCGTGCTGTGGGCGCCGGCCTCGCCGCCGGCGTCTTCTTCGGGGCTTTCGTTCTCGTCGAGGCGAGGGCATGGGCGGGCGCCGCGGTGGTCTTCGTGGTGCTGAGCCTGTTCTACGGGACCCGGGTGGCGCGCCGGATGGACAGGGTCTGGCCTGCTGCCAAGGGCATGAACCGCGCCGACCGCGCGGCCGTGGTGCGTGCCACCCGGCGAGGCGAGGCCATCGGTGATCCCCGGCTGGCGCCCGCGGTCGTCGAGTACGCCGGCGCCCTGCACCGGACCGCCGAGGAGGACCGGCTGCGCCGCTGGGTCGTCGTGCTCGTGACCGTGCTCGCGGTCGCTCTCGCCGTGTACGACAGCGTGATGGGCTCCTCCGGCGAGACCATCGCATCGTGGCTGGTGGTCGTGCTGTTTCTGGCCGACCTGATGTGGTGGCCCCGCCGTCGAGCCCGCCTGCTGGCCCGGGCCGATCGGGCGGAGGCGGCGGCTCGCCGTGCGACGGGCGCGGGCTGCGCGACGGGGGGTTCCTGACTGCGGGCGACGGATCGCACGCTCATCGGCCGTGACCGGTTCAGCGGCCGCCGGAGTCCGGGCCGTACCGCGCGGCGATGTCCTTGGACGTCGCCCACCGGCTGTACGTGGGTGACTGGGGCCAGCCCTCGGGCGAGTCCTGCCATTCCTCCTGCCGTCCGTACGGCAGGAGATCGATCAGCGCGAAGGTGTGACTGAGCTGCTCGGTGCCCCGACCGTTGGTGTGCCAGGTGCGATAGACGGTGTCGCCGTCGCGCAGGAACACGTTGACGGCGAACCCTCCGCCGGGCGGTGCGCCGACGTCGGCCCCGAAGGAGCTGTGGGCAGTCGAGTACCACGTCATCCGGTTGCCGACCCGCTGCTTGTAGGCGAGTGCCTCGTCGATCGGGCCCTGGGTGACGATGACGAATCGCGCATCGTAGTTGTCCAGGAACTCCAGGCGGGTGTACTGCGAGGTGAACCCCGTGCAGCCAGGGCACTGCCATTCCTCGCCGGCGAACCACATGTGGTTGTAGACGATCAGTTGCCTCCTGCCTTCGAAGACGTCCGCCAGCCGCACGAGGCCGTCCTCGCCCTCGAGGGTGTAGTCGGGCATCTCGACCATCGGCAGGCGACGACGCTCGGCGGCGATGGCGTCGAGCTCCCGCGTCGCGGCCTTCTCCCGGGAGCGCAGTGCCTCGAGCCGGCGCTCCCAGGTTGCGGCGTCGACGACGGGCGGTAGGGCGTGGGTGCTCATGGTCCCCTCACAAAGCTCGTGCTCCGCTTTCGCTTGTGCAGAGGTGGACCCCACCGGGCTCCGGAACTCATCGGTCGCCGGCCGACGGGGCGGCAGGACGCCGGGACTCCAGGCGTCCCCTAGGCGGTTCCGAGTGCGTCGCGCAGAAGCGAGACGGCCTGGTCGACGGCTCCTCGGGTGGCCTTGGACTGGCTGAGCGAGTTGATCATCATGAAGTCGTGCACCGTGCCGTCGTAGCGCACCGTGGTGACCGGCACGCCGGCGGCGCGCAGCTTGGCGGCGTACGCCTCGCCCTCGTCGCGCAGCACGTCGGCCTCGTCGACGATCAGCAGGGCGGGCGGCAGGCCGGTGAGCTGCTCGGTGGTGGCGTGGTTGGGAGAGGCGGTGATCTCCACGCGCTGCTTCCGGTCGGTGGTGTAGGCGTCCCAGAACCACTCCATCGCCTTGCGGCTGAGGTAGTAGCCGTTGTCGAACTGGTCGTAGGACCTGGTGTCCATGGCCGCGTCCGTGACCGGGTAGTACATCGACTGCTGCACGAAGGTGACGTCACCGCGTTCCTTGGCCATCAGGGTGAGCGCGGCGGTCATGTTCCCGCCGACCGAGTCGCCGGCCACCGCCATGCGCCGGGCGTCCAGGCCCTTGGACGCGCCCTCGCGCGTGATCCACTGTGCGGTGGCGTAGCCCTGCTCGATGGCCACGGGGTAGTGGGCCTCCGGTGAGGGGGTGTACTCCACGAAGGCCACTGCCGCGTTGGCGCCGACCGCCAACTCCCGTACCAGGCGGTCATGGGTGGCGGCGTTGCCCAGCACCCAGCCGCCGCCGTGCATGTACAGCACGACGGGCAGTGTTGCGGTGGTGCCCTGCGGTTTGACGATGCGCACCCGGACGTCGCCCACGGAGGCCGGTACGGTGATCCACTCCTCGTCGACCGGCAGCTTGTCGATCGGCGCGGCCTGGAGGTCGTCGAGGACCTTGCGCGCCTCGGTCGGCTCCAGCTCGTACAGGAACGGATGGTTCGAGGTCGCGTCGGCCAACTCCTGTGCCGGGCGCTCCAGGACGATCGAGGCGGATTGAGCAGTCATGACAGTGCTCCCTGGCGGTGCTGGGAAAGCCCATGATGAAGAGCGAAGAGCGGCAGGTGTGTGATGCCCGCCCTGGGGGGCGCCGGCGCCGCCGCACGCCCGGGCTCTGGACCGAGCCCCTGGTTCAAGCCCGTGATGTGGCCCGCTATGGGGCGATATGCCCATCGTAGTCGCGCCCTTTGCGTCCCTCGACCTCGGGCGCCGGGCCGGGCGCGGACCCGGCCGGGCGCCGCGAGAGGCGCGGCCGCGCGATGCCGTCGCCGTGATCGGCCGCGCCGGTAGAGTGCGGTGATCATGGAATTTGGCATGAACGGGGAAAGATGAGCATGCGTGATGCCCGTGCCGTGGCCCGGGTCGTCGGCCGGCGCACGGCACTTCGCTGTCTCGCCGCCGGGGTCGGGGCCTCGCTCCTGGCGGCCTGTGCGGGCAAGGGCGGCGGCGAGAAGGGTGAGGGCGGCGAAGGCGCGGCGAGCGGTCCGACCGGCAAGGCGTTCGCCGCCTTCGTACGCGGCACCTGGCGGGTCGACTCGACCAGCACCCGGGGTGAGAAGGCGACCGGCATCGCCGTCGTCGAGGACGGCACCTGGTCCATGACCTACGCCGGCCTGGACTCGATGCGGGGCACCTGGTCGCTCCGGGGCGGCCGTCTGGCGCTGCGGGCGCCCGAGTCGCCGCGCGACCCGGAGGACCTGGCCGACGCCGCGGCCACCCAGGTGCCCGCGACGGTGGGCGACTCGGTCTCCGTGGTCCTGCCGTGGCAGCCGCCAGGCGCGCCCGGCGCGGGCGACGGGCAGAAGCTCGACGTGGCGTACAACGCCAAGGAGGGCGTGCTGCGGATCCGGCACATCGAGGCGAGCGGCAGCATGACCATCCACAGCTGCACCCGGGCCTGAGCAGGGGCGGGCGGACAGGGCCGTACGGGTCCGCCCACCCGTACGGCCGGGTGCGCGGGACCCTCCCCGGCGCGCGACGGCGCGCTGTTCCGGCCACATCACCCGTCCGGCCGACCTGACGTGCCGTCGGCTACCGCGCCCGTAAGCCTAGGATCCGTCACCGGACACCGGGGACGTCGCCCGCCCGTCCTGCGGGCGGACCGGACGCCTCCGGCCCCCGCCGGGCACCGGCGGGCCCCATGACCGGAGGAGACGGGATGCTGCACCGCTCCGGCAGAACCCGCTGGAAGCGCTTCGCCGCCGTTCTCGTCTCCTGCGCCGTCGCCACGACGGCTCTCGGGATCGCCATGGCTCAGGGGGCGCTGGCCGCGTCGTTCTTCATCTCGGGCCAGCGGTTCCAGTTCGCCGCGGACACGTTGAACATCCGTGGGCTGAGCATCTACAGCATGGTGGACGTGACCCGGAGGGGCAGCCTCGTGCCGGTCGTGGTCACCGGAGCCCGGCACGCGAAGATCAGCGGCCTGTGCGAGTCCGTGGTGGTCGATATCCCGGCCCTCGGCCCGTACACGCTGAGGCTCACCGGAGGCGACCGGAGCCGGGCCGAGGCGCAGAACATGTTCATCGACGCGACGTCCGTGGCGGCCGGGCAGGCCGATCTGGACTCCATCGACGTCGGTGTCGCGGCCGGAGCGGTCACCGAGGGCCCGATCGCCCCGGGGGACAGGCACTCGCGGTTCTTCGACCCCGACGGCATCGCACAGCAGGCCGAGGCGGCCTCCCTGACCGATGTGCAGGCCACCGTGGTCGCGTTCTCGGCCGGCACCTTCACCATTCCCGGCCTCGACGTGCGCGTCCGAGCGGGCCGCCACGAATGCTTCTGACCTCCCGGCGGGCGGCGCCCGCCCGCGTACCCGTCCGCCGGATGCCCCCGTCCGCCGCTCACCCTGGGAAGCGCCCGTGTTCTTCGACCACTTCGGCAGACGCCCGGACCTGCGCGTCACCGCCGCCGACGCCCGACGGAGATTCAGGACGTGGCGGGGGGAACGCCCTTTCTGGGCCGGGCTGTTCACCCTCAAGGCGGGTGTGCCCATCATCTACTTCCCCTACGCGCACCTGAGCCTGGGCGGCATCCCGCTGGCACTGTCGACCACCTCCGGCGCCGGATCCCTGATCATCGGGGTGCTCCTCGTGGTCCTCGGCGTCTCCCTCTGGTTCCACCAGCAGATCCGGGTCTTCGCCGGGGTCGCGGCCCTGCTGCTCGCCCTCGTCTCCTTTCCCGTCGCCAACTTCGGGGGCCTCTTCTTCGGTCTGATCTCCGCCCTGATCGGCGGCTCACTGGCCTGCGCCTGGGCTCCGCCCGCGGCCGTCGACGCACCACGGGCCGCCGCGGACCGCGTGGCCGCCGCCGCGACGCCGGCCGGGGACCGGAATGTCGGGTGACGAGCCCACCCGTCCCGCGCCGCCGCCCCGCATGACCGTCCCGCTGCCGCGCCCCCTGGCATGCGCGGTGGCCGTGACCGCCCTGTCCGTGGCGCTGCACCTCGCCGCACCGGCGGCCTCGCACGCGGTGCACGTGCTCGGCGGCACCCGTACCGCGGGGGTGTCCGCGGCGCTCGCCCCGGATGTCGGCGGGCGCGCGTCCGGCGGCGCCCGGGCCGCGGGCACGCGGGCCCGGACAGCGGCCCGCCTGCCGGGAGCCTCCTGGACCCTGCGCGCCGACCGGCTCGTGCTGCACGGCACCGCCTTCCGCGGCGTGGTCACCGTGCGGACCGCCGCCGGGTCCCGACGGATGCTGAAGTTCACCGCACGATCGCTGGACATCGGCGGCCTCGACATGACGACGGACCGGGGCGGTTCGGCGCCGCGTCTGCGGGCCGGGCCCGGGACCGCCACCGTCACGGCCGAGGGCGGGGGTGTGGTGACCCTGTACATGAGGAAGCTGTCCGGCACGGTCGCCGGCCGGGGAGGAGCCGCACAGCGTGCGGGCCGCGGTGTCACCGTCACCCCCGACGCCGTGCCCCGGTGGCTCACCCGTCCCACGGCACCCGTACGCACCCTCGCCCTCGAGAACGTGACCGTGTCACGGGTCGCCCAGTTCGGCGGCCGGCTGTCCGTCACGGCGCCGGTCCTGCGCCCGCGCGCCGAGTGACCGAACCTGCCCGCGCGCGGGCCGGGCGGCCGCCGGGCGGTCGCCGCGCGCGGGCAGGCTCCGCAACGATGTGCGCCGGTCCTGCGTCCCTGCACGTATGGACCCCGTGAAGACCGACACCCACGACCCCGGACCCGCGGGGGAGGGGTGCCTGACCGTCGCCGTCCGCATCCCCGTGCGGATCGTGGTGCTGGTGCTCGTCGTCCCGGTGCGCATGGTGTGGGACGCGCTCGTGGTGTGCGGCCGGTTCCTGAACGACGCCGTACTCAGGCCGTTCGGCCGTGCCGTGATGTGGGTGCTGGCACCGGTCGGCCGTGGCGTGGCCCGGCTGGCCGCGGGCGTGGCGACCGTGACGGGCTCACTGCTCAGGGGTATCGGTGCCGCCCTGCTGTGGCTGGGCAGGCTGCTGTTCGTCACGCCCTGGGTGGCGCTGTGGAAGTACGTCGCCGTGCCGCTCGGCGGAGTGCTCGCCCGGCTCGGGCGGGTACTGGTCGTCGCGCCCGCCGGGTGGCTCCACGAGACCGTGCTGGCACCCTTGGGGCGGGGCATCGCGCACGGTGCCCGCGCACTGGGCCGCGGCGTCGCGTGGCTGGCCCGCCGCTTCGGGAACGGGTGCGCCCTGCTGTGGCGCGTCCTCGTCGTCACGCCCTCGGCATGGCTGTACGGCACGTTGCTCGCCCCGTGCGGGCGGGCGATCGCCCGCACGGCGCGGTACGTCGCCGCCGGGGTCGCCTGGGCGGCGCGGAAGACCGGGGCGGGCGTGGCCCGGGTGGCCGCGGGAATCGCCCTCGTCGTCGTGACCCTGCTGCGCTGGCTCCTCGCGGTGCCCGCGCTGGCCCTCTGGCGATGGGTGCTGGCGCCGGTGGGACGGGCGGTCGCCGTGCTCGCCCGCGAGGTGCGGGACGCCCTCGGGCACGCCTGGCGGGTCGCCGGACATGTGTCACTCGTCGTCGGACGGTTCCTCGGACGACTCTTCCGGTGGATCTTCGTCGAGCCGGTGAGGTGGGCGTACCGGACGGTCCTCACCCCGGTCGGGCACCTTGTCCGCGACGTGGTCTGGCGGCCGGCGGCCCGGGCCGCCGAGGCCGTCGGACACACGGTGCGCCAGGCCCTGGCAGCGGCCCGCGACACCGCGCGCCAGGCCCGCGCAGACATCCGCCGCGCGCTCTTCGGTGCCCCGCGCGCACCCGAGCCCCTTCCGCTCGGGCGCCCCCGGCGGGAACCCGGGGGCGACGGAGAACGTACTCTTGGTAGCAGTACGACCGCACTCATGAAGGACTGACGACACTGGGCAAGCGACAGCCCGAAGGCCCGCCGCCCGCACCCGCGGTGCAGCGCATCCGTCTGCGCTACACCAAGCGCGGCCGCCTCCGGTTCACCAGCCACCGTGACTTCCAGCGCGCTTTCGAGCGGGCGCTGCGCCGCGCCGAGGTACCCATGGCGTACTCGGCGGGGTTCACGCCCCACCCGAAGGTGTCGTACGCCAATGCCGCACCCACCGGCACGGGCAGTGAGGCCGAGTACCTGGAGATCGCGCTCACCGCGTCGCGCGACCCGGAGAAGCTGCGCGTCCTCCTCGACGAGTCGCTGCCGCCGGGGCTCGATGTGACCGAGGCCGTCGAGGCCCGCACCTCGGGTCTCGCCGACCGGCTGACCGCCTCCGTGTGGGAGCTGCGCCTCGACGGCGTGGAGCCGGCGGACGCGGCGCGCGCGGCGGAGACCTTCCGGGCGGCCGGGACGGTCGAGGTGAGCCGCAGGACCAAGAACGGCATGCGGACGTTCGACGCCCGGCCGGCCGTCGCGAGTCTCGAAGTGGCCGAAGCCCCGGCTGATAGGTCCGGGGACCAGCCCTGTGCGATACTGCGGCTGGTTGTTCGGCACGTGACGCCTGCCGTTCGACCCGACGACGTCCTGTCCGGTCTCCGAGCTGTGGCCGACCTGGCGCCGCCGGTCCCCGCAGCGGTGACCAGGCTGGCGCAGGGGCTTTTCGATGAAGAGACCGGCACGGTGACCGACCCGCTCGCGCCCGACCGCGAGGCAGTCACGGCCGCCCCGGCCGATCGCTCAGGGGCCGCCGAAGCCGCCGCCGCGAAGGCGCCGATGCCGGAAGGTTCCGCGTAAGGACGGTCGTCGAAGCGCCGCCCTCGTACTCGGGAGCCACCTGGGTCGGGCGACGCACCGACCAGCAGACTTTCGCCAGGCCGTACGTACAACGCGTACGGAACCGGCGAGACAGGACATAGAGCTCCCGTGCGGCGCCCGCGCCCCCGGACGGCGGCCCCGCGCCACGCAGCGTGTGAGCCGCGGACGTCACCGGACCAGGCGCGGCGCCCGGGAGCCTGACGGGAGATACGCCCGCATGCTCGAGCCGAACGAACCCACTGAGGGCTCCGAGAACAACACCCCCAGTGACACGCTGCCGCCCCGCCGCAGGCGCCGCGCCGCGTCCCGCCCCGCGGGACCGCCCACGGCGACCCCGGAGCCCACGACGCCGGCCATACCGTCCGCGGAGACGGACGTGCCCGCAGGCACGGGTGCCGAGGCCGGACAGGCCGTGGAGGTGGCTGCGGAGCCCACCGCACCGGCGCCGGTGAGCGCCGGTGCCGAGCAGCGGCCCGCCGAGGCCGCCGCCGCAACGGAAGAGGAAGGCGAAGCCGTCGAGGAGGCCGCGGCCCCGCGTCGTACGCGCCGTCGCGCCACTCGTGCCGTGTCCGCGCCCCCGGCGCAGGCCGCCGAGGCCGCTGCCGCTCCCGTCGCCGAGGCCGCGGAGAAGGCCACCGAAGCAGCCGAGGCCGCTCCGGCCGCCGAGGCCGCCGCCGAGGAGGCTCCGGCGCCGCGTCGTGCGCGCCGTCGTGCCACTCGTGCCGTGGCCGCGCCGGAGGCCGTCGAGACGGTCGCCGCTCCGGCCGCCGAGGACGCGGAGAAGGCCACTGAAGCAGCCGAGGCCGCTCCGGCCGCCGAGGCCGCCGCCGAGGAGGCTCCGGCGCCGCGTCGTGCGCGCCGTCGTGCTACCCGTGCCGTGGCCGCGCCGGAGGCCGTCGAGACGGCCGCCGAGACCGCGCCCGAGGCCGCCCCCGCTCCGGTCGCCGAGACCGCGGAGAAGACCACCGCGACCCCCGAGGCCGCCGACGCCGGTGCCGAGGACGCCGCGGCCCCGCGTCGTACCCGCCGCCGCGCCACCCGCCGCGTGTCCGCGCCCGCCGGAGCACCGGAGGCCGCCGCCGAGAGCGCCGGGACATCCGCGCCCGCCGAGCCGGCCGTCGCCGACCAGGTCGCCGCGCTGGAGGAGGCCGCCGTGGCCGCCGCTGCCGCGCCCACCGCGGAGGAGCCCGCCGCTCCCCGTGGCCGTACCCGCCGCCGGGCGACCCGGGGCGTGTCCGCCGCCGGTGCCGCCGAGAGCACGCCTGCCGAGGAGGCCGCCGTGGCCACCGAGCCCACGCCCGAGGCCGCCGCCGGGACTACCGAGCCCGAGACCGCCGCAGAGGCCCCCGAGGCCGAGGAGGCCGCGCCCCGCCGTGGCCGCCGCCGGGCCGCCCGCAAGGCCGCGACCGGGTTCTCCGAGCCCGCGGCGCAGAAGGCACGGGGCGGCGAGGCCGGTGCCGGGGAATCCGCGCGGCCCGCGCGTCCGTCCGTCGCCGTGTTCCAGGCGCCCGTGTTCGCCGAGCCGATGTTCCAGACCCCGGAGCGCGCCGCCGCCGCTGCCGCAGCCGAGGCCGCCGAGGTCTCCGGCACGGACGAGGACGCGGCCGAGGCCGTGGAGGAGACCTCGCCGCGCCGCCGTCGCCGTCGCCGTGGCGCCGAGCCCGTGGCCCCCCTCACGGAGGAGATCCCCGAGGCCGGCGAGGACGAGGCCGAGGACGAGGCCGTCGAGGAGCTCACCGACGAGGCCGCCGAGGCCGAGGAGAGCGAGGAGACCGGTTCGCGTCGCCGTCGCCGTCGCGGCGGCCGCCGCCGTCGTCGCGGTGAGTCCGCCGATGCGGAGGCGGAGGAGTACGCCGCCGAACGCGAACAGGCCGACCAGGACCGCGAGGACACCGCGGAGCAGGAAGAGGAGGACGACGAGGAGGCCGCGGAGCGCGCCGACGGCTACGAGTCGGGCTCCACCAGCAGCCGTCGCCGCCGTCGTCGCCGTCGTCGTGCCGGTGACACCTCCGTCGACACCGAGCCGTCCCCCGAGGACCCGGAGCGCACGGTCGTCAAGGTCCGCGAGCCGCGCAAGGAGAAGCCGGTCTCGGACGAGGTGCAGTCCATCAAGGGCTCCACCCGTCTGGAGGCGAAGAAGCAGCGCCGCCGCGAGGGCCGCGAGCAGGGCCGCCGCCGCGTGCCGATCATCACCGAGGCGGAGTTCCTGGCGCGCCGTGAGGCCGTCGAGCGTGTGATGGTCGTCCGCCAGCACGGCGACCGCACGCAGATCGGCGTCCTCGAGGACAACGTGCTCGTCGAGCACTACGTCAACAAGGAGCAGTCGACCTCGTACGTCGGCAACGTCTACCTGGGCAAGGTCCAGAACGTGCTGCCGTCGATGGAGGCCGCCTTCATCGACATCGGCAAGGGCCGCAACGCCGTCCTGTACGCGGGTGAGGTCAACTTCGAGGCGCTGGGGCTCGCCAACGGCCCGCGCCGCATCGAGACGGCTCTCAAGTCCGGCCAGTCGGTGCTCGTCCAGGTGACGAAGGACCCGATCGGCCACAAGGGCGCCCGCCTGACCAGCCAGGTCTCGCTGCCGGGCCGCTACCTGGTCTACGTGCCCGAGGGCTCGATGACCGGCATCAGCCGCAAGCTGCCCGACACCGAGCGCGCGCGTCTGAAGACCATCCTCAAGAAGATCGTCCCCGAGGACGCGGGCGTCATCGTGCGCACCGCCGCCGAGGGCGCGAGCGAGGACGAGCTGCGCCGCGACGTCGAGCGTCTGCAGTCGCAGTGGGAGGACATCCAGAAGAAGGCGAAGAGCGGCAACGCTCCGACGCTGCTGTACGGCGAGCCGGACATGACCGTCCGTGTCGTACGCGACATCTTCAACGAGGACTTCTCCAAGGTCATCGTCAGCGGTGACGACGCCTGGCAGACCATCCACGGCTATGTCGCGCACGTCGCGCCCGACCTGGCCGACCGGCTGCAGCGGTGGACCTCCGAGGTCGACGTCTTCGCGACCTACCGGATCGACGAGCAGCTCTCCAAGGCGCT
Source organism: Streptomyces sp. NPDC002004 (assembly GCF_053593975.1). Lineage (NCBI taxonomy): Bacteria > Bacillati > Actinomycetota > Actinomycetes > Kitasatosporales > Streptomycetaceae > Streptomyces > Streptomyces sp. NPDC002004. Next base: position 546,429 of record NZ_JBSFDP010000001.1, on the reverse strand, counting down.
GGACCGCAAGGTCTGGCTGCCGAGCGGCGGCTCGCTGGTGATCGACAAGACCGAGGCCATGGTCGTGGTCGACGTCAACACCGGCAAGTTCACCGGCCAGGGCGGCAATCTCGAAGAGACCGTGACCAGGAACAACCTGGAGGCGGCCGAGGAGATCGTGCGCCAGCTGCGGCTGCGCGACCTGGGCGGCATCGTCGTCATCGACTTCATCGACATGGTGCTGGAGTCCAACCGGGACCTGGTGCTGCGGCGTCTGCTCGAATGCCTGGGCCGGGACCGTACGAAGCACCAGGTCGCCGAGGTCACCTCGCTGGGCCTGGTCCAGATGACCCGCAAGCGGGTCGGCCAGGGCCTGCTGGAGTCGTTCTCCGAGACCTGCGTCCACTGCAACGGCCGTGGCCTGATCGTGCACATGGAGCAGCCGACCACCCCGGGTGGCGGCGGCAAGCGCAAGAAGCGCGGCCGTGGCGGCGAGCACGTCCACGAGGCCGCGGAGCCGGCGGTGACCGAGGAGGAGACCGCCGAGACCGCGGAGGAGGTCGCGGCCGAGGCCGCGGCTCCCGTGGCGCTGCCCGAGCCCGCCTTTGCGCCGGACGAGGAGCTGTACAGCTCGGCTGCCGAGGCCGAGGCCGCCGTCGGCGGACGTGGCCGGCGGCGCCGGGCCACCCGTCGGGTGTCCGCTCCTGCGGGTGCTCCGCAGGCGGCGGAGGCCGTCGTGAACCGTGCGGAGGCCCCCAAGAAGGCCGCCGAGGCCGCCAAGGAGGCCGAGGAGGCCCAGGCCCCGGTGGAGCCCGTCGCCGAGGCCGCGGGCGAGCCCGTTGCCGAAGCCGCGCCGAAGGGCCGTACGCGCCGTCGGGCGACCCGCAAGGCGACGGCCCCGGCCGGTTCGCCGAAGGCTGCCGACGAGCCGGTGGCCGCCGAGGTGACGGTCACGGAGCCGGCCGCGCAAGCCGCTCCCGAGGCCGCCGCTGCGGCCGAGGAGCCCGCGGCGCCGGCCGAGCCGGCCGCCGAGCCCGCCCCGGCCCGTCCGCGGCGCCGTGCGGTCCGCAGGGCCACAGCGCCCGCCACGTCCGACGAGGCGGCCGTCGTGGTCGTCCCGTCGGCCGAAGCGGCGACGGCGGAGCCGGTCGAGGCGAACGAGCAGGCCGGACGGGACGAGGAGGCGGCCGAGGAGGCCGCTGCCGAGGAGACCGCCGCACCGGTCGCCGAGGAGGCCGCTGCGGAGGCCGAGGCCCCTGCGGCCAAGAAGGCGGCCCGCAAGACCGCCAAGAAGGCCACGGCGAAGAAGGCGGCCACCAAGAAGACCGCGGCCAAGAAGACCACCGTCGCCAAGAAGGCGACGGCGAAGAAGGCCACGGCGAAGAAGGCGGCCACGAAGAAGACCGCGGCGGCGCAGCCGACGCTGTCCTCCGTGGCGGCCTCGGGCGACGAGGCCTGACCGGCGCCGTCGGCCCACCTGTTCGACCGCCGGTACCGGCAGGAATGCCGGTACCGGCACGGGTTACGGGGCCCGGTTTGACCCTTCAGACCGGGCCCCGTAACCTTGACCGTCGGCGTCTGTGGACGCCACCCCTCTGAGCAACTCCCTCCAGGCCGGGCCGGACAGGCTCGCCACGGAGAGGCCGTTCGTCCTCTGCGGATCGCAGGGCCTTCGGGGCCCGCGTGAGCGGCTGGCATCAGGGGATCCGTTTCGAGCACAGAGAGTGAGATCCGCGTGTACGCCATCGTGCGCAGCGGTGGTCGCCAGCACAAGGTTGCTGTCGGCGACATCGTTGAGGTTGACAAGATTTCCACTGCCCAGATTGGCGACACGGTCGAGCTCTCGACCCTGCTGCTCGTCGACGGGGACTCCGTGACCAGCGACCCGTGGGTGCTGGCCGGCATCAAGGTCCAGGCCGAGGTCGTGGACCACCACAAGGGCGCGAAGATCGACATCCTGCGCTACAAGAACAAGACCGGCTACCGCCGTCGTCAGGGCCACCGCCAGCAGTACACGGCGATCAAGGTCACTGAGATCCCCACGGCTGCGAAGTAAGGGACTGAGGAGAGATGGCACACAAGAAGGGCGCATCGTCCACTCGGAACGGTCGCGACTCGAACGCTCAGCGGCTCGGCGTGAAGCGCTTCGGCGGTCAGGTCGTCAACGCCGGTGAGATCCTGGTCCGCCAGCGCGGCACCCACTTCCACCCGGGTGCGGGCGTCGGCCGTGGCGGCGACGACACGCTGTTCGCCCTGCAGGCCGGTGCGGTGGAGTTCGGCACGCACCGCGGCCGCAAGGTCGTGAACATCGTTCCGGTCGCCTGATCCACTGATTCACGGATCAAGGCTCCCGTAGAGCGAGTTCTCAGCGCGAGGCGGACCTCGGCTTCCCGAACGGGAAGCAGGTCCGCCTTTCGCGTGTTGGAACAGAGACATCACAGACTTACCTGAACGTACTGCCGTTATCGGCTGATCAACTGGAGGCACTTCCATGACCACCTTCGTGGACCGCGTCGAGCTGTACATCGCCGCGGGTAACGGAGGCCACGGCTGTGCCTCCGTGCATCGCGAGAAGTTCAAGCCGCTCGGCGGCCCCGACGGCGGCAACGGCGGCCGGGGCGGCGATGTGATCCTGACCGTCGACCAGTCGGTCACCACGCTGCTCGACTACCACCACAGCCCGCACCGCAAGGCCACCAATGGCAAGCCCGGCGAGGGCGGCAACCGCTCCGGCAAGGACGGTCAGGACCTGGTCCTGCCGGTCCCGAACGGCACGGTCGTCCTCGACAAGCGGGGCAACGTCCTCGCGGACCTCGTCGGCCACGGAACGTCGTACGTCGCCGCCCAGGGCGGCCGCGGCGGCCTCGGCAACGCGGCGCTGGCGTCGGCGCGGCGCAAGGCCCCGGGCTTCGCGCTGCTGGGCGAGCCGGGCAAGTCCGACGACATCGTCCTCGAGCTGAAGACCGTCGCGGACGTGGCCCTCGTCGGCTACCCGAGCGCGGGCAAGTCCTCGCTGATCTCGGTGCTCTCCGCCGCGCGGCCGAAGATCGCGGACTACCCCTTCACCACCCTCGTCCCGAACCTGGGCGTGGTCACCGCCGGCGCCACCGTCTACACCATCGCGGACGTGCCGGGCCTCATCCCCGGTGCCAGCCAGGGCAAGGGCCTGGGCCTGGAGTTCCTGCGCCACGTCGAGCGCTGCTCGGTCCTGGTCCACGTCCTGGACACCGCCACCCTCGAATCGGAGCGCGACCCCGCCTCCGACCTCGACGCCATCGAGGAGGAGCTGGCGCAGTACGGCGGCCTCGACAACCGTCCCCGGGTGGTCGTCCTCAACAAGATCGACGTACCGGACGGACAGGACCTCGCGGACATGGTCCGCCCGGATCTGGAGGCACGCGGCTACCACGTCCTCGAGGTCTCGGCGGTCTCCCGCAAGGGCCTGAAGGAGCTGTCGTTCGCGCTGGCCGACATCGTCGCCAAGGCGCGTGCCGCGAAGCCGAAGGAGGAGTCGACCCGGATCGTCATCCGCCCGAAGGCGGTCGACGACGCGGGCTTCACCGTCACCCGCGAGGACGACGGCATCTTCCGCGTGCGCGGCGAGAAGCCCGAACGCTGGGTGCGCCAGACCGACTTCAACAACGACGAGGCCGTCGGCTACCTCGCCGACCGCCTCAACCGCCTCGGCGTCGAGGAGGAGCTCGTGAAGGCGGGTGCCCGGGCCGGTGACGGAGTCGCCATCGGTTCCGAGGAGGACGCAGTCGTCTTCGACTGGGAGCCCTCGCTGACGGCCGGTGCGGAGATGCTCGGCCGCCGTGGCGAGGACCACCGCTTCGAGGCACCCCGCCCCGCAGCCCAGCGCCGCCGTGACCGCGAGGCGGAACGCGACGACGCACAGCGCGAGTTCGACGACTTCGAGCCCTTCTAGCCGGGCCCGGGCCGTCCCTGGGGCGCGGAGCGTTCCGCGTCCCCAGGGCCCGCGGAACGCTAGACCAGCACGTTCTTGTAGAACAGGTTGGAACGGCGGTCCCCGGAGACGCCCGAGGCGAAGCCGAGGAAGAGCCGGACCTCGCCGCCCACCGTCTGGTAGATGGCGAGGCCCTCCGGCTCACGGAAGGTGAGGGTCGAGCCGGCCTGCGTGAACACCGGCGCCTGGGCGATCGCGCCCGTGTTCATGTTGATGGTGGTGATCTCCGAGTTGATGTTGTCCTCGCCGGTCACGTCCTTCGAGTCGCCCGTCATGACGTACAGGTACTGGCCGTAGGCCGTGTACCCCTGGAAGGTCTGCGACATCGTCGGCAGCGCCGGCTGCTTGAAGTTCGCCAGCGGGCTGCCGAAGTTGCCGTTCGTGGCCGCCGTGAGGTCGTAGACGGCGATGTGCTTTCCGTCGCCGCTGACGTTGTAGCGCACGATCAGACGGTTGTTCACGGGGTCGATGGAGCACGTGTGCTCGTTCGCCGTCGACACGGGCGTGAACTTCGTCAGTGCGGACGACGTGTTCGTCAGGGTCGTCCCGCTGGTGAACTTGAAACGGGCGAGCCGCTGCCCGTACCCGTTGGAGTTGGCGTCGACCTCGGTCCACAGGTACGTCGACGTGCCGACTCCCTGCGCGCCGAAGGCGACACCGTGGCCGAAGCCCTTGAGGTGCATGTAGCCGAGGTAGTTGCCGTCGAAGTCGAGCTGGGTGATGCACAGGTCGCCCGCCGTGTCGGACGAGCCGTCGAGCCGCTGGGCCACGAACAGCCGCCGGTTGACGTTGTCGAAGGCGAAGCCCTGCTGCACCGTCGAGTCGTGCAGCGGCTGGCTGCGGTACAGGTCGTACGACGGCTGCGTGAGGTCGAAGCGCTGCGACGACGGCACCGTGGCCGAGGCGGGTCCGGCGCCCAGCCCGAGTCCGAGGGCGGCGAGACCGAGGCCACCGCCGGCCTTGAGCAGCCCGCGGCGGGTGAGCGGGGCCTGCTTCATGGGTCCTCCAGGTGAAGATGACAGGTACACGCGGTGAAGTGCGTGCAGAGGACCTTATGCGAAGGGGCCCCGGAAGATCACTTCCGGGGCCCCTTCTTCACGCTCGGGAGCTAGGCGTTGACCGAGTCCTCGGCGCCGTTCGACTCCGGTGCCTCCTGGGCGGCTTCCTCGGCCGCCTCGGCGTCGGCGGCACCGCGCGGAGAGGGGATCTCCGCCGCGAGACGCCCGGCCATGCGGACGCGCCGCTCGTCGGCCTGGGTGCACAGTGCCTGCACCGCGCCGTCGAAGCGGGCGAGCGACGGCGGGTCCGACGGGCCGAGGAGGTGCTCCTTCAGCTCGGCACGCGCCTCGGTGAAGGCGTCCTTCTCGGGCGAGCGGACCGACTCCAGGAGGGCCGGGACACCGTCCGCCGCGGGCGTGAGGACCGTGCCCGCGCTCACCGTGGGGAACCCGGCGCGGAAGGCGGCCTCGGTCATCCCGGAGGTGTTGGCGACCGCGTACGGCTTCTCGCTGCTCAGCCAGTCGGAGACGACGCTCGACACGTCACTGATCAGCAGGTCGGCCTGGTTGAAGCAGGCGAAGATCGCCGGACGTGCGTCCGTGATGATCTGGTGCTCCCATTCCGGGAGGGACGCCCAGTACGCGGCCTCCCACGCGGTCGTCGCCTCCGCGATGGCCGTCTCGTGGTCGCCCTGCGGGGTGCCCTGGAGCAGCATCCGCTCCATCTCGTCCGCGCTCGCACGGAACGCGGACGACGTCAGCTGGTCCAGCTCGGCCGTGCGCCGCGCCAGTTCGGCGGCGGCCTCCGGGCCCGGCCGGGCGCCGGAACGCTGCGTGTTGGCCTCGCGGATCATCGCCTTGATCCGCACGTTGGCGGCGCCCGCGCGCGGGTCGACGGAGCCGGTCATCGGGTGCGGCTTGTAGAGGAGGCGCACACCCGGGTCGGCGAGCAGATGGCGGACGATGTTCTCGCCGGCCAGCACCACCGAGGTGTTGCCGGGGTTGCCGTCCCAGCCCTCCCAGGTGGGTGCGTACAGGACGGTCGTGTACGGGCCCGTGGGCGCGCCGCCGTACGGGCGGATGGGCGCCAGCTGCGGGCGGCCGACCTCGACGATGTCCTTGTTCTCGACGCCCACTTCGGCGAGCAGGTACCGCTCGCGCGCCGCGGGGCCGGCGACCCACACCTCGTCGTACGCCTTCGCGTACGGGTTGCAGGAGGACAGCTTGTCGCTCTCGCCGTGGTTGATGAACGCGTGCTTGATCGTGGGGATGCGCAACACCTGCGAGGTCTTACCGGAGTTCGCGGGGTGCAGCATCATCTTCAGCGTCGAGTTCTCCAGCGAGAACATCGTGGCGACCTTCGGGAAGCAGATGACCGGCACGTCGGTCGCGTCGATCTTCTGCACCATGAACCGCTCGCGCAGCACGATCAGCGGCTTGCCCTCCAGCTTCGAGAGCGTCGACAGCCACATGTTGGCCTGGTAGGCGGAGGACGTGCCGCCCGAGAAGTACATGGCGACGGTCGGCCGGTAGTCCGCCAGCCACTTGTCCAGCCACTGCATGACCTTCTGCTCGTTCGCCGAACGCTTCTTCGGCAGCAGCCAGGTGGCGAGGTACACGACGCCGGCGAGCATGAACGCGTCGGACAGGCACACGCCGATCAGGCCCCAGGACGCGTCCTTGGCGGCAGCCGTCGCCAGCAGGCCGATCGTGCCCGGGATCGAGAACGTCAGCAGCCGGTGGCCCGGACGGCGCGCCAGGATGCGCGGCGGCGCGGCGGTCAGGTGCAGCTCGGAGGCGTCGATGTTGCGGGTGACGATCGGCAGCGTGCGGGACCTGCGGACCAGCACCGCGGCGGCCTGGCAGGCGAAGTGGAGTCCGTAGACCGCGAGGAGCGCGATGGTGAGCGGAGCCTGCTGGTTCAGCGGCTCGATGTCGTCTATCCGCAGCAGTCCGACCAGGATGAGCATGTCGCGCAGCAGCTGCCGGACCGTCACATCGAACCGGATCTTGCCCAGCAGCGAGAGCAGGCCGGGCTGCTTGTGCTGCAGATAGGTGTCGAGAGCGAGACCGGCGGCGGAGGCCGCGACGAACACCGGCACGTTCGGTACGAGTGCACCGACGAGCTGGGCCGTGAAGAACGCGAACATCGCGGTGAGCGCTGAGAGCTGCACGATGCGGCGTGGGGCGAGACCGGCAGAGGGCACGGGCTGGGCTCCTGGCGGGGTATCGGACAGAGGGGACCCCTGACCGTATGACCTCCCCTGCCCGGCAAGCAATCCAGCGTGATGACAGTCACCGGAAAACAGAACAAATGGGACATACGTCCGGCCTCTTGGGCCTGTCCGTCCCTCGAAACGCGGCGGCGCCCCCCGTCCGTTCTCACGTAGATTGACCATCATCGAGGCGATGGACAAGTCGGTCGCGGAGACGCCGGTCACACGGACGTGCACACCACACGCGCACGGACGGCGTGCGCGGAGACGGCGCACGGCACGTGCGCGGACGGCGTGCCGGGGCGGCGGACGGAAAACGCAGAGCCACAAGACATAGGGGAAAGCACGTGGCAGGGGCAAGGCAGGCTGTCGTGGACGCCCGCAGGATCGTGGTCAAGGTCGGTTCCTCGTCCCTGACCACCGCGGCGGGGGGCCTCGACGCCGACCGGGTCGACGCCCTGGTCGACGTACTCGCCAAGAGCCGCAGCGGCGGCGAGAAGGAGATCGTCCTCGTCTCCTCCGGTGCCATCGCCGCCGGCCTCGCCCCGCTCGGGCTGCGCCGCCGCCCCAAGGACCTGGCCCGTCAGCAGGCCGCCGCCAGCGTGGGCCAGGGCCTCCTGGTGGCCCGCTACACCGCGTCCTTCGCGCGCTACGGCGTCCGTGTCGGCCAGATCCTGCTGACCACCGACGACACCAGCCGCCGTGCCCACCACCGCAACGCCTCGCGCACCCTCGACAAGCTCCTGGCGATGGGGGCGCTCCCGGTCGTCAACGAGAACGACACCGTCGCCACCGACGAGATCCGCTTCGGCGACAACGACCGGCTCGCCGCCCTCGTCGCCCATCTGGTGCGCGCCGATCTGCTCGTGCTGCTCTCCGACGTCGACGGCCTGTACGACGGTGACCCGAGCAAGCCCGGTACGTCCCGGATGGCCCAGGTGCACGGCCCCGACGACCTCGCGGGCATCGAGATCGGCAGCACCGGCAAGGCGGGCGTCGGCACCGGCGGCATGGTGACCAAGGTCGAGGCCGCCCGGATCGCCGCCGCCGCGGGCATCCCGGTGGTCCTCACCTCGGCGATCCACGCCGCCGACGCACTCGCGGGCCGTGACACGGGCACCTACTTCCACCCCACCGGACGCCGGTCCGCCGACCGCCTGCTGTGGCTCCAGCACGCCTCGACCCCGCAGGGGCACCTCACCCTCGACGCCGGGGCGGTACGCGCGATCGTGCACGGCGGCAAGTCCCTGCTGCCCGCGGGCATCGTGGCCGTCGAGGGCGAGTTCAGCGCGGGGGACCCCGTCGAGCTCCGCGACACCGACGGGCACGCCGTCGCCCGCGGCCTGGTCAACTTCGACGCCAAGGAGATCCCCCGGCTGATCGGCCGCTCCACGCACGAGCTGGCCCGCGACCTCGGCCCCGCCTACGAGCGGGAGGTCGTCCACCGCGACGATCTGGTGCTGCTTCAGCCGTAAGGGGCGCGGTGCCTCCGGTGAGGCCGGCCGCGTCGGCCGGGGGAGACGGACCAGGGCCCGCAAGGGTTTCCTGACATGTCCCGAGCGACTCGTGCTCCTGGCCGGATCCGGTTCGGAACGCGCGTTCCGGGCGGCCCGGTAAGTGGGACCTTCGTGGCTGTGCCGGCCCGGGGGCGATCCCCGGACCCCTGGCCGGATCCGGTTCGGAACGCGTGTTCCGGGCGGCCCGGTAAGTGGGACCTTCGTGAAAACCGCCCCAAGGACGCTGTGGGCCTGCTCAACTTTGTTGCAGGGATTCCGCACGACCATTGCGTAGAGGAGGCCGTCGTGAGACGAGTGCGCCCGGAGGCGGCGTCCCGCGATGCGGGTGTCTCCCAGGCCCTCGGACCGGCGAGGGAGGACCGGGCGCTGAAGAGCGTCGCGGCGGGGGAGGACTTCGCGGGTGAGGGCACCGAGGAAGCGCCCCGGCTGTGGCACGTCACCCTCAGCGTCTCCGGCGCCGAGGCCCCGCTCAAGGAGGTCCGGCGCGGTCTCGAGCAGCTCGCCCACGACCACCCCTTCCTGCTGACCAGCCGGTACGCCAACGACCACGCCGAGATCCGCTACTGGGAAGAGGCCCGCGATCTGCACGACGCCGCCGCCGTGGCGCTGCGGCTGTGGGGCGAGCACCGGCAGACGGCGAAGCTGCCGCCCTGGGAGATCGTCGGCCTGGAGGTCATCGACCGGGAGACGTACCACCAGCGGATCGCGGAGGGGTACGGACCGCTCCCGGCGACTCCCGTGGGCGTACACCCGTTCTGATGCGGGGGGCGTACACCCGTTCCCGGAGGTGTCCGATCCGGCGGTTTGCGCCCGTCTCGGGGGGTGGGACGGGCGCCGTGGGGCCCCGGTGCCGCATTACCCTGCGAGCATGACCTCGCTCTCCACGACGCCGTACGACAACATGACCCCGGTCACCCAGGCCGCCTACCGTGCGCGGGCCGCCGCCGCGGAGATCGCGCCGCTGCCGCGGGCCGCCAAGGACGACGCGCTGCTCGCCATCGCGGACGCCCTGGAGGTCCGTACACGGGACGTCGTCGAGGCGAACGCCAAGGACATCGCCAAGGCGCGCGAGGCCGGCACCAGCGAGTCGATCATCGACCGGCTCACGCTCACCCCCGAGCGGGTCCGCGCCATCGCCGCCGATGTGCGCCACGTCGTCGCCCTGCCCGACCCGGTCGGCGAGGTCGTCCGCGGCTCGACGCTGCCCAACGGCATCGACCTGCGCCAGATCCGCGTCCCGCTCGGCGTCGTCGGCATCATCTACGAGGCCCGGCCGAACGTGACCGTGGACGCCGCCGCGCTCTGCCTCAAGTCCGGCAACGCGGTCCTGCTCCGCGGCTCGTCCTCGGCGTACGAGTCGAACACCGCCCTGGTCCGGGTGCTGCGCGACGCCGTCGGCGGCGCCGGGCTGCCCGCCGACGCGGTGCAGCTGGTCCCCGGCGAGAGCCGTGACTCCGTGCGCGAGCTGATGCGCGCCCGCGGGCTCGTCGACGTCCTGATCCCGCGCGGCGGCGCCTCGCTGATCCGCACCGTTGTGGCGGAGTCCACCGTTCCGGTCATCGAGACCGGTACCGGGAACTGCCACGTCTACGTCGACGCGCAGGCCGACCTCGACATGGCCGTCGACATCCTGATCAACTCCAAGGCGCAGCGGCCGAGCGTGTGCAACGCCGCCGAGACGCTGCTGGTGCACCAGGACATCGCCGACGCGTTCGTGCCGCGTGCCCTGGACGCGCTGGCCGAGGCAGGCGTGACCGTGCACGCCGACCCGCGCATCCTCGCCTACGCCAAGGACTCCAAGGCCACCGTCGTCGAGGCGACCACGGAGGACTGGGACACCGAGTACCTGTCGTACGACATCGCCGCCGGGGTCGTCGACTCGCTCGACAAGGCCGTCGAGCACATCCGGCTGTGGTCCTCCGGGCACACCGAGGCGATCGTCACCACGTCGCAGCAGGCAGCGCGCCGGTTCACCCAGTTGGTCGACTCCACGACCGTCGCCGTCAACGCGTCGACCCGCTTCACGGACGGCGGTCAGTTCGGCTTCGGCGCCGAGATCGGCATCTCCACGCAGAAGCTGCACGCCCGGGGCCCGATGGGCCTGCCCGAGCTGACCAGCACGAAGTACATCGTCACGGGCGACGGACACGTACGCGGCTGAGCGCACCGGCGCACGGCCCTCGGTCGAATTTCCGCACTCTCTGCCCAAAATGACCCCCCAGGTCTACTCTGGACCCGTGCCGGAGGACGTGGGGGGCACGCCGTTCCCTGACGGCTGGGAGCCCGACGACGACCACGACCGCGGGGTGTCGGACGAAGAGTTCGCCTCCGTGGTCTTCGACGAGGACTTCGTCCGGGCGGCAGAGTTCCACGAGCCCACCGCCGTCGAGCGGCTCGTTGCCGCGGCACAGGCGCGTGCGGAGGCCTCCGAGGCCGAGGCGCGCCGGGCGCACGCCCGGGGCGCACGCTCCGACGACGAGCTCTTCGACGACGGCTACGACGGATTCGGCCACGACTCCGGCTTCGACGACGACGTGTACGACCCGGACGACGCCGACGAGGGCTACGGCCGCTCCACGGCCTACGTGGGGCGTGCCCGCTGGCACCGTACCGTCGCCTGGATGCTCGCCCTCGTCATGGGCATCGGCATGGTCGCCCTGGCTTTCGCGGCGGTCTACCGGGGCGGCTCCTCGGGCGGTGGGGGGCAGGCCCCGCCGCCGCCCGCATCGACCGGTGTCGACAAGAGCGCGTCCGCCGACCCCTCCGCCTCCGCGGAATACTCGGGTCCGGCCGTGTCGGCGGCGCCGCGGACCCCATGACCGGGCGGCGCCCCGGCCCCGCCCGACCCGGCCCGCCGGCGGTGCCCCGCGGTGCCCGCGAGCCCCGGAACAGGCCTTTCCGGAACGCCCCGAACGCCCGGAGCGGCCTGGTGCGAACCTGACAGAAGTTGTCGTGCAACTGCGCGTTTACCGGGGGTCCCCGAGACCTACCCTGAAAGTATGGGCGGGCCAGGAGACCCACCGGACGGGACGCCCGAGGGCACTCCCGGTGGCAGCGATGACGAGTACCGATCCGTCGTCTTCGACGAATCGTTCGTTCGCGCTGCCCGCATCCAGGAGTACTCGGCACGGGAGCGCATGGCCGACCACGCCCCGGCCGTCCGCCGCCGCGCCCCGCTCCGCGGGAGCCTCTCCCGGCAGGCCGTGATCCTCGTCCTGGTGATCGCCCTCGCCTTCGGCACCGCCATCTACATGGGCGTACGGCACCCGTACCAGGCACCCGTCACGGCGCCCCCCGAGCCGCTCCGGATGACCGTCGTCCCGCTGGCCCCCAGGGGGCCGGTGCCCGGCGGCTCGTCCGAGGAGCTCTACGCGCACAGCCCCGCCGCGCAGTTCCGGCTGGGCGCCGACGGGATCAACCTGCCCGTCACGCACGGCACCGCCCACTTCTCCGACAGCCAGATCGTCAACGCCCTCACCATCGCCAAGGACTACCTGGTCGCCTCCTCGCTCGACCCGGACGTGCTGGCCGGCCGTGCCTCACGGCCCGTGCGGATCCTGCTCGATCCGCAGCAGCTGGACCAGTTCGACCGGAGCATCGAGCACCCGGCGGCCGACGGGCGGCACGCACCCACGGGCTGGCTGGTCCGCTTCGACCCCACGCAGGCCGTCCTCGCCGACTCCGGGATCCGGGTCCAGGGCACCCTGAACGCCGCGGAGAGGGACGCCTCCACGCTCGAGGTCAGCTCCGACCACACCTTCGTGTACGCGCTGCGGCCGGCCGGGGCCGCGGAGGACGCCCACGCCGCACTGTTCACCGTGCGGCGGGAGCTGCGCTTCCGGTTCGACCGGGACGACCTGCGGCTGCACCAGGCCGAGGTGCTCTCGTCGTACGCCCAGGCAGGGCCGCTGTCCTGCTCCGGCGACTCCGCGGACCGTCTGCACCCGCTGCTCGCCGGACAGACGGCCAAGGCGGGCGCCCCGGCCGACACCAACCCCTACGCGACGGGCAGTGCGGCCGCGCTGTGCGGGACGCTGGCGCAGAGCGCCCAACCGAAGCTGCCCTGAGCCCGCCCGGCTCTCCCGGCTCTCCCGGCTCTCCCGGACCGCCCCGGCTTCTCCGGCCCGCTCCGGCTCTTCCGGCCCTGGGCCGGGGGCTCCGAGCCGGACCCTGATCTCCGCTCCTGCAGGGACCCGCTCCTGCCCCGAGCCCCGAGCCGGCCCGGGACCCGCTCCGCCCCTGAGCCCCGCCCCTGGCCGCCCTAGGCTCCCTCGGTGCCCGGGTCGCGGTCCTTCGGGGTGTCCCCCTCAGGGGCCTCCGGGGAGTCCCCAGGGGTGTCGTCCCCGGACGCGCCCGCCGGGCCCTCCTTGCCGCCGCCGGCGAATCCGCCGAACTTGCCGAAGACCTTGCCGCCCAGGTCGCTCGCGCCGCCCGCGAGGTCCGTGACCAGCTTCATCAGCGGATCCTTGGACTGACGCACGTCGTCCGCGTACGCGGATGCGGACTGGCGGAAGGAGTCCGACACCGAGGTGTCCTTGTCCTCCTCGCGGCGCGGGTAGTGACCGTCCATGATCCGCTGGAAGTCGCGGGTCTCGGACCACTTCTTCAGCTCGGCCGCCCGGATCGCGGCGAAGGGGTGGGTCCGCGGCAGCAGGTTCAGGATCTTCAGTACGGAGTCGCGCAGATCGCCCGCCGCCTCGTACTCCTCGGCCTGCTCCAGGAACGCGTCCACGTTCATCTCGTGCAGATGGTGGCCGCCCGCCAGCTTCATCAGGCCGCGCATCGAGGCCTGTACGTCCTGGCCCACCAGCAGGCCCGCGCGGTCCGCCGACAGCTCCGACTTGCGGAACCACTCGCGCAGCGCCGTCACGATCGTCATGATCGCGACGTTGCCGAGCGGTATCCAGGCGACCCGGAGGGCCAGGTTCGTCAGGAAGAGCAGAATCGTGCGGTAGACCGCGTGGCCGGACAGGGCGTGCCCGACCTCGTGCCCGATCACCGAGCGCATCTCCTCCTCGTCGAGGAGCTCCACCAGACCCGTGGTGAGCACGATGATCGGCTCGTCCAGGCCGATGCACATCGCGTTCGGCACCGGGTCCTGGTTGACGTACATCGGCGGGACCTTCTCCAGGTCCAGGATGTAACAGGCGTCCCGCAGCATGTCGTTCAGATGTGCGAACTGCCGGTCCGACACCCGTACCGAGTCGGACAGGAACAACAGCCGCAGGCTGCGCTCCGGCAGTAGGCCGCTCAGGACCTTGAACACGGTGTCGAACCCGCTGAGCTTGCGCAGTGCCACCAGGGCCGAGCGGTCCGCCGGGTGCTCGTACGCGCGCGAGGAGATCGCCGGGAAGCGCCGGCGCTGCCTGCTGGGCACCCGGCTGTGCCGGTCGTGGCTGTGATCGTCGGTCATGTAGTCCCCCATGTCTGCGAGTCATGCCCCCGAGATGGGGCCCAGCCTAGGCGGAGATACCGTGGCAGGGCACCGGACCGAAGGAGCAACCCGCCATGGCGCACGTCCCCCCAGCCGACCTGCTCGCCGTCACCGCTGCGGCCGCGAAGCAGGGCCCCGGCAATCTGCTCCGTGTGGTGCTGGTCGTCATGATCGTCGGCGTGGTGTTCGCCGCGTGGTTCCTGCTGCGCGGCTATCGCGGCGCAGGTCGCGACGGCCAGGGTGGGATCACCGGCCAGGACGAGGAGAGCGCCACCGCGCAGGGCGGCGGGAACCCGGGCCGGGACGGCGGGAGCGCCACCGGCGACACCGACCGGAGCGGTGCGGGCGACACCGAACAGGGCAACAGGCCCGAAGGGGCGGAAAACGACCCGGACTCCGAGGGGGACGGCGGCGCGCGCTGACCCCCACGACCGCGGACGCCGGGCACATCGCCCCCGCGGCCGCCCCGCACACCGTGAGCACACCCTGAGTCGGCGTGATCGCTCAGGTACCCCCGGCATACGATGACCCCGAAGTCAGTCGTCCCGATTCCACCTCCGGATAGGTCCCGTCGAAGATGAGCCTCACAAGCACCGCAGCCGCGCTGGTCACCCTCGCCGAAGGCGAAGGCGGTGGCAACCACGAAAGCCTCAACCCCTTCCTCACCGGCGGCGGCGCGCTCTTCGTGCTGCTCCTGCTGCTCTGGATCACCACCCGCTTCAACCGGGACCGCTGAGCCCGGGGGAAACCCCTGACGGCCGGGGCCCGCGGACCGGGCCGGTAGGGTCTGCATGCATGGGAGAGCAGGACATGCCTACCGGCCCGGCGAGTACGGCCAAGCGCCGGCTCGGCGTCATGGGCGGAACGTTCGACCCGATCCACCACGGACACCTGGTGGCGGCCAGTGAGGTCGCCGCGCAGTTCCACCTCGACGAGGTGGTGTTCGTGCCGACCGGGCAGCCGTGGCAGAAGACCGACCGGAAGGTCTCCCCGGCCGAGGACCGCTATCTGATGACGGTCATCGCGACCGCCGAGAACCCCCAGTTCTCGGTGAGCCGCATCGACATCGACCGTGGCGGCCCGACCTACACCACGGACACACTGCGCGACCTGCGCGCGCTCAATCCCGAGACGGACCTGTTCTTCATCACGGGCGCCGACGCCCTCAGCCAGATCCTCACCTGGCGCGACACGGAAGAGCTGTTCTCGCTCGCACACTTCATCGGGGTCACCCGCCCCGGCCACCACCTCGCCGACCCCGGCCTGCCCGAGGGCGGTGTCTCGCTCGTCGAGGTCCCCGCACTGGCGATCTCGTCCACGGACTGCCGTGCGCGAGTCGCCAAGGGCGACCCCGTCTGGTATCTGGTGCCGGACGGTGTGGTGCGCTACATCGACAAGCGCGAGCTGTACCGCGGCGACTAGAGGGGTACCGGTGAACGACCGATACGACGGGTACACGACGGGCGACCAGTACGAGCTCGTCGGCTACGACGAGTACGGGCAGCCTGTGTACCGCCAGGTGCCGCAGCAGCAACAGCCCCAGCACGGGTACGACCCGTACGGGGGCGGGGCGCAGCAGCAGGGGTACGGATACGACCCGTATGCGACGGGGCAACAGCCGTCCGCCTCCTCGTACGACGCGTACAACCCGTACGACGCCTACGGTCAGGCCACCGCGCAGTCCGCCCAGGGTCAGTCCGCCCAGGGGCAGCAGCCCACCCAGTCCGCCCAGGGACAGTCCGGCGCCCCCACCACCGCCGAGCAGACCGCCTACATCCCGCAGCAGACGCGACCCGAGCCGGAACGCTCCGAGCAGCCCCGCCCCGGTCGGGCCCGCCCCGGGTCCGCGGGCGGGCCCGGCACGGACGAGCAGGCGGATTACCGCACCGAGCAGTTCTCGTTCGTCGAGGAGCCGGACGAGGACTCCGAAGACGTCATCGACTGGCTGAAGTTCACCGAGAGCCGCACCGAGCGGCGCGAGGAGGCCCGGCGGCGTGGCCGCAACCGCGTCGTCGCGCTCGTCGTCGTCCTCGCGCTCGCCGCGGCCGGCGGTGTCGGCTACCTCTGGTACGCGGGCAAGCTGCCCGGTATGTCCACCGCCGCCACGACCGGCGGTACGGCGGCCCCGGGCGCCCAGAAGCGCGACGTCATCGTCGTCCACCTGCACAACACCAAGAAGGGCGGCACCTCCACGGCGCTGCTCGTGGACAACACCACCACCAAGCAGGGCACCACGGTGCTGCTGCCCAACTCCCTTGCCCTGACCGACGACGACGGCGCCCCGACCACGCTCGCCAAGTCCGTCGACGACGACGGCTCGACCGGCACGCGCGACTCCATCGACACCGTCCTCGGCACCCGTGTCCAGGGCACCTGGCGCCTGGACACGCCGTATCTCAACAACCTCGTCGAACTCGTCGGCAACATCGACGTCGACACGAACGCGAATGTCCCCGGCGACAAGGCCAAGAAGGGCGACGCGCCGCTCGTGAAGAAGGGCAACGCCCAGACGCTCAGCGGACCGATGGCCGTCGCCTACGCCACCTACCGGGCCCCCGGCGAGTCCCAGAACGCGCAGCTGCAGCGGTTCGGCCAGGTCATGCAGGGCGTGCTGCGCAAGCTGTCCTCCGACCCGAAGGCCGCCACGATCACGGTCCAGTCGCTGGCCCAGATCCTCGACCCCTCCCTGAAGGAGGCGGACCTCGGCGCCTTCCTCGCCAAGCTCGCCGACCTCGCCAAGGGCGGCGACTACAAGACCGCGCTCCTTCCGGTCCAGCCGGACGGCACCCTGAGCGCCCAGGCCACGGCCGGCGTCATCAAGCCGCTGCTCGGCGGCACCGCGAAGAGCCCGCAGAAGGGCGCGGCCGTCCGCGTCGGCGTGACAAACGCCACAGGTGCCAAGGACGCCACGGAGGCGGCCCGGATCGCACTGGTCAACGGCGGCTACACCTTCGTCGACGGCGGCTCCGGCACCGCGGCCCGGGTGTCCTCCCAGGTCGTCTACGCCGACCCGGCCCACAAGCAGGACGCCGTCGAGGTCGCCAAGACGCTGGGACTGCCCACGACCGTCGTGAAGAAGGGCGACGTCACCGCGAACGCCGACGTCACCGCGACGCTGGGACAGGACTACCGGGCGAAGCAGTAGCACCCGGGGCCCCGGCCGGGACCGGTCCGGGGCCCGGGGGTCGACGGTGCCGGGGCCCGGGCCATGATCGGTCCCGGGCCCCCGGCAGACGTTTGGGGGCACCTGCGGGGTCCGTGAGACCCTGGAGGGGTACTGACCGCCGACGAAAGCCGTGTAGTGACCGCAACGGACCGCTCTCTCGAGCTCATCACCACCGCCGCCCAGGCGGCCGCCGACAAGCTGGCGCACGACATCATCGCGTACGACGTCAGCGACGTGCTGTCCATCACGGACGCCTTCCTGCTGGCCTCTGCGCCCAACGACCGTCAGGTCAAGTCGATCGTCGACGAGATCGAGGAGCGGCTCAACAAGGAACTCGGCGCCAAGCCGGTGCGCCGAGAGGGCGACCGCGAGGCCCGCTGGGTGCTGCTCGACTACGTCGACATCGTCGTGCACGTCCAGCACAGCGAGGAGCGGGTCTTCTACGCGCTCGAGCGCCTGTGGAAGGACTGCCCCGAGATCGAACTGCCCGAGGACGCGAAGGCGACCCGCGGCAAGGCGCAGGCGCACGCGGCCCAGCTCGCCGCCCAGGAGGCCGCCGAACTCGGCGGTGAGCTGCTTTGAGCAGCGCCCCCGCCCGGCCCGCGCCCGGCAAGGACGCGGCGGCCGTCACGGACGCCGAGCCGGGCCGGGGCCGCCGTGTCATCCTCTGGCGGCACGGCCAGACCGCGTGGAACCTGGAGCGCCGCTTCCAGGGCTCCACGGACATCGAGCTGACCCAGACCGGTGTGACCCAGGCCCGCCGGGCCGCCAGGCTGCTCGCCTCCCTGAAGCCGGACGCCATCGTCGCCTCCGACCTCAAGCGGGCCGCCGCCACGGCCCGTGAGCTCGCCTCGGTCACGGGCCTCGGTGTGACGCACGACGAGGCCCTGCGGGAGACCTACGCGGGCGTCTGGCAGGGGCTCACGCACGACGAGATCATCGAGCGCTACGGCGACCAGTACGCCGCGTGGAAGCGCGGCGAACCGGTGCGCCGGGGCGGTGGCGAGCTGGAGACCGAGGTCGCCGACCGGGCCGCCCCCGTCGTGCGGCGGCACCTCGAGAAGCTCCCCGATGAGGGGACGCTCGTCGTGGTCAGCCACGGCGGCACGATCCGCACGACCATCGGGCGGATGCTCGGCCTCGACCCCCACCACTGGGAGTCGCTCGGCGGCCTCTCCAACTGCTGCTGGTCCGTGCTCGGCCAGGGCGCGCGCGGCTGGCGCCTGCTGGAGCACAACGCCGGCACGCTGCCGGAACCGGTCCTCGGCGACGACGACTGAACCCCGGTCACCGTCCGGATGACCGCCTGCCTCCCCGGGCCGGGGCCGGATTTCACTTTCCGGCAGGTCACAGGCTAGAGTTCTTCTTGTTCGCCCCGCCGAGCGGGAAGAACGCAAGGGGCTATAGCTCAGTTGGTAGAGCGCCTGCATGGCATGCAGGAGGTCAGGAGTTCAATTCTCCTTAGCTCCACAGATCGCAAGATCAAGGATCCCGTCCCCACCAGGGGGCGGGATTTCTCGTTGCCCGGTTCACATCGCCGGCGCCCGCAGGGTGCCCCGCCGCTCCCGCAGCTGCGCGGTCCTGTGTTCGCTCTCCTCGTCGTCCGGCGTGTACGCCACGATCCGGCACTCCGGCATGCCGTCGACGGACAGCGAAACCGACGTCATCCGCAGCTCGCCCACCGCATCGTGCCGGAACGTCTTCACCCGCGGCCCCGGAGGCGCCACGTCACCGGTCGCCCACAACCGCGCGAAGTACGCGCTGGCCGCGGACAGTCCGCGTATGAACTCCTCCCAGGCGGGCTCGCCCACATGGCGGCCGTACGACGAGCGCAGCGTCGCCACCATCACGGGGAGCTCCGCGTCCCGGAACACCAGCGGGCAGACGCGCTCGGGCACCGTGAAGAGCGTCCACAGCACATTCGGCGCACCGTCGGCGGCCGTGGACTGCGGCACGAAGAACAGGTCGCGGTAGGCGGCGTTCGTGGCGAGGATGTCGTAGCGCGCGTTGTAGACCACCGCCGGCCTGGGGTCCAGCGCGTCGATGACCCCCTGGATCTCGGGGCCCACGCCCCGGGCGGCGGCCTCGCGGTCCGGCGCGTACGGCACCTGGGCCAGGTGGTACAGATGCTCGCGCTCGGGCGGGTCCAGGCGCAGGGTGCGCGCCACCGCGTCCAGGACCTGCGGTGAGGCGTTGATGGGCCGGCCCTGCTCCAGCCAGGTGTACCAGGTCACGCCGACGCCCGAGAGCTGCGCCACCTCCTCGCGGCGCAGGCCCGGGGTGCGGCGCCGCAGACCCGGCGGCATCCCCACGTCCGCGGGCGTCACCCGCGCCCGCCGACTGCGCAGGAACGCGGCCAGCTCGGGCCTGCGGTGCCGGGTCGAAACCATCGTCGTCACATCCCCCATGGTCGGTGCCCCCTCCCACCGGTGCCAGGTGCTGCCGGTACCAGCATCGACGGGCTCTCGGCACCCGTACCGGCCCGCCGCCAGCCTCGGGGCATGACGACGACCACCTCGCCCTCGGCGAGTCCAACTCCCGCCACCAGTAAAGACCCTGCCACCGACAACCGGCCCAAACGCCTGCTCGCGGTGGTGCTCACCGGCCAGTTCATGGCCCTGCTCGACGTGTTCATCGTGAACGTCGCGGCGCCCACCATCCGCACCGAACTCCGTGCGACCGGCGCAGGACTGCAACTCGTGATCGCCGGATACACCATCACCTACGCGGTGTTGCTGATCACCGGCGCCCGGCTCGGCGACCTGCTGGGCCACCGGCGTGTCTTCCTCACCGGGCTCGCGTTCTTCACCGCCGCGTCACTGGCCTGCGGACTCGCCGGAGGGACGGGGGAATTGATCGCCTACCGGCTGGCCCAGGGCGCCGGTTCCGCCGTGATGATCCCGCAGGTGCTCAGCCTGATCCAGCGCACCTTCACCGGCGAGGCCCGGGCCCGGGCGCTCGGCGTCTACTCGGCGGTCCTCGCGACCGG
Source organism: Streptomyces sp. NPDC002004 (assembly GCF_053593975.1). Lineage (NCBI taxonomy): Bacteria > Bacillati > Actinomycetota > Actinomycetes > Kitasatosporales > Streptomycetaceae > Streptomyces > Streptomyces sp. NPDC002004. The sequence goes on along the minus strand of NZ_JBSFDP010000001.1, from coordinate 526,163 downwards.
CGCCGCGGCCGGGCAGGTCCTGGGCGGCGTCCTGGTCAGCGCCGACCTGTTCGGCGCCGGCTGGCGGCCGGTGTTCCTCGTGAACGTGCCCGTCGGCCTGGCCCTGCTGCTGTACGGCAGCCGTGTGCTGCCGCGCGACGGAGCCGGCGCACGGGAGCGCGCCCGCGGGCTCGACCTGCCCGGCCTGGCGCTGCTCGGTGGCGCCGTCTCGCTGCTGACCGTGCCGCTTGCGCTGGGCCAGGAGGAGCACTGGCCGCTGTGGTCGTGGGTGTCCCTGGGCGCGTCCGCCGTGCTCTTCACCCTCTTCCACGGGTACGAGTCCCGGCTGGCCCGGCGCGGCGGCGCGCCGCTCATCGCTCCCCGGGTGCTGCGCACCCCCGGGATGGGCCTCGCCGTGGTCCGGATCCTCGCCGTGATGGCGGTGAACGCCGGGTTCCTCTTCTCGCTGACGCTGCACGTCCAGGGCGGGCTCGGCTACAGCGCGCTGCGGGCAGGGCTCACGTTCGCGCCGACCGCGGTGGTCTTCGGCGCGGTCGGGCTGACCTGGCGCAGGTGGCCGGGTTCCTGGCAACGTGGGCTCATCCCCGGCGGGTTCGCGCTGGCCGGTGTCTCCGTGCTCGCCGTGGGCCTGCTGCTGCGCAACGGTGGCGACGGTGGCGCGTGGGTGTTCGGGGCGTACGCCGGCGTGGGTGCGGGCCTCTCGCTGGGGTTCGGTCCGACGCTCACCCGGGCGCTTGCCACCGTGCGGGCCGAGGACGCGGCGGACGCCAGCGGACTGCTCGCCACGGTCGCCCAGCTCGGCCAGGTCGTCGGCGTCGCGGCCCTCGGCGCAGTTTTTCTCCACCGGCTTGAGGCGGCAGAGGCTCCGGGGGCGTATACCTCAGGGGACGCGCTCCTGGTGTGCGCGTACGCGCTGGCCGGGGCCGCCGCGCTGGGTGCCGTGTCCGGACTGGTACGCCTGCGTCGCTGACCGTATTGCTCCGGCCGTGGCAGAATCGGACGGCCGGAAGGGGGACGCGACCCGACGGGAGGGAGAATCGATGCCTGCGCGCATCCGCGGGGAGGCCGATGGCCTTCTCGTCGAGGCGGGAACACCGGATGAACCAGCCCGCTTCAGGCCTTTCGCCAGGTCCCTCCTTCTCTGTCCGTCCTGCGGTTCCGCACATGTCGCCCAGGTGCTCGGCGACAACGGCGGCATCTCGTACGTGTGCACGGCCTGCGGCCACAGCTGGAGCTGATCGATGGGTGCACACAGGCGTAAGTGCGATTGGTGCGGCGGCGGCACGCCCATCGTCCGCGACATGGAACCGGTCAACCCCGACTACCAGTACTGGTGCGAGGAATGCGCGCGGGCGCTGATCATAAAGGGCGACCCCATCGAGACGTACCGTGAGCTCGAGGGGGAGCCGATCTACGGCCGGCTCCTCGACGAGCACTGCACCCTGAAGCGGTTCTACTCCTTCGCCACCGCCTGACCGCAGCGGCGGAGCACCGGGCCGGCGGGGGCGGGACCGGAACCGGGATCACCGGCAGGGCAATACGGGCATTCCGGTCAAATCCGACCGGGCGGGAAACGATTTGGTGGTGCACCGGAGTGACCTGTAATGTTGGCGTCGCCGCCGGGGAAACCGGGCGACACGGTCGAAGTGCGGTTCCACCGCACGGCCGCGAGGGGCTATAGCTCAGTTGGTAGAGCGCCTGCATGGCATGCAGGAGGTCAGGAGTTCAATTCTCCTTAGCTCCACAGGAATTGGAGAGGGTCACCCGTCAGGGTGGCCCTCTTTCCGTATGCGCACGATCGCCCCGGTGCGCGGCTGCCTCCGGTGCACGGGCCCCCGGGTGCGGTTTGTCCGCTGCGCACGGCTTCTCGGGCCCGCGGCACAGGCCGCAGGGTGCGGGCCGCCCGCCGGGGCCCGCCTCTCCTGCGCCGCACGGCGGGCCACCCCGGCCGGGTGACCCGCATCCGCATGCGGACGGGCGGTCAGTCCCGTCCGCTGCCCAGGGCGCGGCGGCCACGGCCACCCGGCGGCAGCTGCCGTCCCCGGCCGCCCGGTGGGAGGGCGGGCAGCGACTGGCGCGGCGCCGGCACTGCGGGGCGATCCTCCTCGATGCGCAGCGCGAGCGCGGGGCAGCGGCGCACCGCGCGCAGGGCGCGCGCCTCCGCGTAGGGCGGCACGGCGGCCTCGGCGACGGTCGGGAACCCGTCGGGGCCCAGCTGGAGCAGCTCCGGCACGATGTCCGCGCACAGCCCGTGGGCCCGGCACAGCGTCCAGTCGACGTAGAGCCGCTGACGGCTCGCCGACTCGCCCTGCGCCGGCTCGTCGTCCTGGAGGGGGAGCACACCCTGTACGGGGCGCCCGCAGCCGCTGCCCAGGACATGCGCGGCGAGGTCGTCCGTGAACGCCGAGATCGTGGACTCGATGAAGGCCGCGGAGCCGTCCGGGTGCTTGCACGCACCGCGTCGCTTCACGGACTTCGTGACCTGGCGCAGCGCCTCCAGCGCGGTCGGGCCGCCGCCGTTCAGCACGTCCTCCAGGCCGCGTGCGGCCGCCGGCAGCCCGAGGTAGCAGGGGCCGCACTGGCCGGCCGTCTCGGCCGCGAGCCACTGCGCCACCCGCAGCGCCTCGCCGAGCGGGCAGGTGTCGGGTCCGATCGGCAGGATCGCGCCGGCGCCCAGCGCCCCGCCTCGCGCCTCCAGGGAGGCCCGGGAGACGACGGCGTCGTGTGTGTTGACCGCGTCCAGCCACTTGCCGTGGTAGCCGCCCGTGAGGACGCCCTGGGGCTGCGGCGGCGCGCCCGCCAGCTGCAGCACGTACCGCAGGGGGACGCCGGCCGGTACCTCGAGGACCATCGGCCGGGCGACCGCGCCCGAGACGGTCAGCATGACCGTGCCGGGCTCGTCCTGGAGCCCGGTGTTCCGGTACCGGTCGGCGCCGATCCGGGCGGCGATGGCGAGCTGGGCGAAGGTCTCCGCGTTCGACAGCAGCGTCGGGGCGCCTCCGACTCCGGTGTCCGAGGCGCGCACCTTGCGGCCCGGCGGCAGCGGTGGCCCCCCGTCCGCGGAGCGGATCAGCGCCGATGACTCGCCGGTCACCATGCGCACGGGATTGCGCTGCACCCGCGCGCGGAGGGTCGATCCGCGCCGGTTGGTCAGGCCGCGTTCGGCGAGGGCGGCCTGCATGGACGCCTCGGTGGAGTCCCGGGTCACCCCGATGACGAGGGTGCGCGCGCCGATCGCCTCGGCGGCCAGCAGGGCCCCGTCGAGGATCAGGTGCGGGGCACGGTTGATCAGGACGGTGTCCTTGCGGCAGGCGGGCTCGTCCTCGCTGCCGTTGACCACGACGACGGGACGGACCCCGCGGCGAATCGCCGACTCGGCGACGGCCCGCAGCTTCTTGGCGAACGGGAATCCGGCGCCGCCGCGCCCGCGCAGCGAGATCCGCTCCGCGAGCGTGGCCAACTGCTCCCCGCCGATCGGCTGGAGCGGGCCGTGCACCTTCAGATGCATCCCGAGATCGAGCCGCTCGACCAGGTCGAAACCCGAGGTCAGCTGCGGGAGCCCGACGACACGGACTTCGGGTACGTCGGGTAGTGCGGTGTTCACTTCATGCCTCCGGTGGGCGCGTTCCAGGGCTCACCGGAACTGGGTGCCTGGAAGGGGCCCGGCAGTGGTTCGGTGACGGGGCCCTCGGCGTAGGGGGTGGTGGTGTCGTAGGCCGGTGCGGCGGTGTACGCCGACGGATCGGAGTACATCGACGTGTCGGCGTAGGCCGTCCCACCGTCGTAGCCGGGGGTGCCGCCGTAGGCGGGCGTGCCGCCGTAGGGGGTGTCGTAGGCCGGGTCGTACGCGGAGGGCGGGGCCTCGGCCGGCGGCGGCGGGGACGGGGACGGCCACCGGGACGCCGCATCCTCCTCCACGCGCGGGAGGGTCTCCGTCGGTTGCAGCGGGGGCTCCGAGCCGTAGTCGGGCCCGGACGCGGACCCCGAGACGGCCCGGTACGCGGCCGCCATGCCCACACCCCCGCGCGGGGACGCGGCGCCGGAGAGCGTGTCGTAGGCGGCGCCGGACAGGGTGTCGTACGCGGCGCCGGACAGGGTGTCGTACGACGCCGCCGACGGCGGCGCCTCGTACAGGGGCGGGTTGGGCGCGGGCATCCTCGGGGCGGCCGCCTCGGCCGGCGGATCCGCGAGCGCGGCGGACCGGGCGCCGGACAGGGTGTCCGCGAACGCCGAGGAGCGGCTGCCGGGGAGCGATGCGTCCGCCGTGTCCCGGCGCCGCCGGCGCCGGCCGCGCGAGGACTGGAGCAGCGCGAGGACCCGGTCGGCGATGCGCCGCTTGACGGGTTCGGGGGCGGCGCGCAGCGCGACCGCGCCGGCCACCGCGGCCAGGCACAGGCAGTACATGACCGTGACCCACGGCTTGGCCGCGCGACCCGCGTAGAGCCCGTGGATCAGGGCGGAGCACCAGGCCGGGTACGCCAGCATGTGCACGGCGCGCCAGCGGGCCGCCACCTGGACGGGGGACGCGAAGGCGCTGCGCAGTGCGCCGGTGAGACCGGTGAAGATCATCAGGAGGCCCGCGACGGAGCCGAAGCCGATGAGACCGGCCGTGCCCGACACGCCCAGTCCGAACGGCACGACGGCCGCGAGGAGCGAGGTGTGGTCGAGCGCGATCTTGACCGTGACGTGCAGCAGCAGGAACGCGATCGAGGAGACCGCGGTCGTCCGGTGGATGGCCTGCGCGACGAGCCGCTGGCGGGTGTTGAGGAAGAGCCGGTCGGTTGCGACCAGGCCCCAGATCACGGAGCAGCTGAGCGAGACCAGCGACAGTACGCCGGCACCGAAGTCCAGGAAGCCACGAAAACCGTCACCTCCTATGAGGACGAGCAGGGGTATGAGCAGCAGAAGCGCAACGGTGGCGATGCCGCCTCGGGCCCGGGGGCTCGAGACGTCGACCGAGGGGATCCTGCGACGAGCGGATTGAGGGTTCATGGGGGGCGACTCCGAATGGTTCGGGAAACGGTCCCGTTGCCGCATGCTAGGTCGCTCTCGTACCGACGGGTACGCGGTTTGAGTTATTGCGTTGTTATCAAAGGGAAATATGCTTTTGGCGTTGTCCCGTTAATGGGTGGTACGCCGAGTAACCTTTGACCTTCGGTCAGCTCGCGGAACGTCGTCGCGGCCGCTGTGGGGGCTGCGGTACCCTGGCGCCATGCGTGCCGTACGCCTTCTGCTTAGCGGGCCGCGCTGATCAGTCCCGACCGCCGCTGAAGCGCGGTTGGAATCGGCGCGGCGTCCCCTCCTGTGCGAGGGGCCTTTTCGTTTGTGGACACAGGTCTGGCCACGAGCCTTGCCGCGGGCAGAGACGACCGATGGAGCTTTGAGGATCATGAGCGAGACACCTTCCGCCGCATCCACCGCGGAGGCGGCCGCCGCGCCGCACCGCTACACGGCCGCGATGGCCGCCGAGATCGAGGCGCGCTGGCAGGACTTCTGGGACGCCGACGGCACGTACGAGGCGCCGAACCCGAGCGGAGACCTGGCCGCAGCGGGCGAGGCGGGCGCGGAGATCGTCGCCCGGCCCAAGAAGTTCATCATGGACATGTTCCCGTACCCCTCGGGTGCGGGCCTGCACGTCGGCCACCCTCTGGGCTACATCGCCACGGACGTCTTCGCCCGCTTCCAGCGCATGAGCGGCCACAACGTCCTGCACACGCTCGGCTTCGACGCCTTCGGCCTGCCCGCCGAGCAGTACGCCGTGCAGACGGGCACGCACCCGCGCGTGTCCACCGAGGCCAACATGGAGAACATGAAGGCCCAGCTGCGCCGACTGGGCCTGGGGCACGACAAGCGCCGGTCGTTCGCCACGATCGACCCGGACTACTACAAGTGGACCCAGTGGATCTTCCTGCAGATCTTCAACTCCTGGTACGACGACGAGGCCGGCAAGGCCCGGCCCGTCGACCAGCTGATCGCCCAGTTCGAGAGCGGTGAGCGCGCGGTACCGGGCTCCACGCGCGGCTGGAGCGAGCTGACCCCCGCCGAGCGCGCCGACGTGCTGAGCGGGTTCCGCCTGGCGTACGCCTCCGACGCACCCGTCAACTGGTGTCCCGGCCTGGGCACCGTCCTGGCGAACGAGGAGGTCACCGCCGACGGCCGGTCCGAGCGCGGCAACTACCCCGTCTTCAAGGCGAAGCTGCGCCAGTGGAACATGCGCATCACCGCCTACGCCGACCGTCTGCTGGACGACCTGGACGCGCTGGACTGGCCCGAGGCCATCAAGCTCCAGCAGCGCAACTGGATCGGCCGCTCCGAGGGAGCCCGCGTCGACTTCCCCGTCGACGGCGACTCCATCACCGTCTTCACCACCCGCCAGGACACCCTGTTCGGCGCCACCTACATGGTGCTGGCCCCCGAACACCCCCTGGTCGACACGTTCGTCCCGGCCGCCTGGCCCGAGGGCACCCACGAGGTGTGGACCGGCGGACACGCCACGCCCGCCGAGGCCGTCGACGCCTACCGCAAGCAGGCCGCCGCCAAGTCCGACGTGGAGCGGCAGGCCGAGGCCAAGGACAAGACCGGCGTCTTCACCGGCGTGTACGCCACCAACCCGGTCAGCGGCGAGCAGGTCCCCGTCTTCATCGCCGACTACGTCCTGATGGGCTACGGCACCGGCGCCATCATGGCGGTCCCGGCGCACGACACCCGTGACTTCGCCTTCGCCCGCGCCTTCGAACTGCCCATGCGCTGCGTGGTGGAGCCCAACGACGACCGAGGCACCGACCCGTCCGCGTGGGACGACGCGTTCGCCTCGTACGACGCGAAGCTGGTCAACTCCTCGAGCGAGGCCGTCTCGCTGGACGGCCTGGGCGTCGCCGACGCCAAGGCCCGCATGACCGAGTGGCTGGAGCGCACCGGCATCGGCGCGGGCACCGTCAACTTCCGGCTGCGCGACTGGCTGTTCAGCCGCCAGCGCTACTGGGGCGAGCCCTTCCCGATCGTCTACGACGAGGACGGCGTCGCCCACGCGCTGCCCGAGTCGATGCTGCCCCTGGAGCTCCCCGAGGTCGACGACTACGCGCCGCGCACCTTCGACCCCGACGACGCCGACACCCAGCCCGAGACCCCGCTGTCCCGCAACGAGGACTGGGTCGACGTCACGCTGGACCTGGGCGACGGCTCGGGCCCGAAGAAGTACCGCCGCGAGACCAACACCATGCCCAACTGGGCCGGTTCCTGCTGGTACGAACTGCGCTACCTGGACCCGCACAACAGCGACAAGCTGGTCGACCCGGCCATCGAGCAGTACTGGATGGGCCCGCGCGAGGGCATGCCGCACGGCGGCGTCGACCTGTACGTCGGCGGCGCCGAGCACGCCGTGCTGCACCTGCTGTACGCACGCTTCTGGTCGAAGGTCCTGTACGACCTGGGCCACGTGTCGTCGGCCGAGCCGTTCCACAAGCTGTTCAACCAGGGCATGATCCAGGCATACGTCTACCGGGACAGCCGCGGCATCGCCGTCCCGGCAGCCGAGGTCGAGGAGCGCGACGGCGCGTACTACCACCAGGGCGAGAAGGTCACCCGCCTGCTGGGCAAGATGGGCAAGTCCCTCAAGAACGCCGTCACGCCGGACGAGATCTGCGCCGAGTACGGCGCGGACACCCTGCGCCTGTACGAGATGGCGATGGGCCCCCTGGACGTCTCCCGGCCGTGGGACACCCGCGCCGTGGTCGGACAGTTCCGGCTGCTGCAGCGCCTGTGGCGCAACATCGTCGACGAGACGACCGGTGAGGTCACCGTCGCGGACGTCGCCGAGTCCGACGTCGACGAGGACACGCTTCGTGCCCTGCACAAGGCGGCCGACGGCGTGCGCCAGGATCTGGAGGGCATGCGCTTCAACACCGCCATCGCCAAGATCACCGAGCTGAACAACCACCTGACCAAGGCGGGCGGTGCGCTGCCGCGGACCGTGGCCGAGCGCCTGGTGCTGCTGATCGCCCCGCTGGCCCCGCACATCGCCGAGGAGCTGTGGCGCAAGCTGGGCCACACCGACTCGGTCGTCCACCGGGACTTCCCGGTTGCCGACCCCGCGTACGTCGTCGACGAGACCGTCACCTGCGTCGTGCAGATCAAGGGCAAGGTCAAGGCGCGCCTGGAGGTGTCCCCGTCGATCTCCGACGAGGACCTGGAGCGGGTGGCACTGGCCGACGACAAGGTCGTGGCGGCGCTGGACGGCGCGGGCATCCGCAAGGTCATCGTGCGGGCGCCGAAGCTGGTCAACATCGTTCCGGCATAGTGCCGGGGCGCCGCAACGGCGTGGGCCCGAGCCCCCTCCGTGCGGACCGCGCACCTTCCGTGTCCGGTCCGCACGGAGCGCGGACCCCGGGACCGGGGCCCTGACCCACGGGTCACGGGCCCTGCGGTCACGGTGACCGCGGACTCGTCGGGCCAGTCCCTGCGGGGTAATCCCCTACGGGCAGGTTGGGGGTTCATCAGGAACCCTCGGCCTGCCTTTTCCGTTTACGGTGGAAGAGCCACGCCGGGCCCGCCAAGCCCACGCGGAACCGTCGCAGGACTCGGGAGGAGCGCCATGGGAACCGTGATCACAGTGGTGGCGGTGTTCTTCGTGCTGTTCGTGGTGCTCGGCGCGTACATCACGGTCAAGGTCCTCGGTGCCGCCAAGCGCGGCCTCGACCGCACCATCGAGCAGGCCCGCCGCGCGGTCGAGGACACCGGCCTCAAGGCCAGGACCTACGCCCAGGCCGGTCCCGTGGGCGAGCTCGCCCAGCTGCGCCTGAAGCTGCGGACGTCGATGCGGGCGACCCAGGATGCCCTGCACGCGGGTGTCGCCCAGGACGAGTCCCTCAAGGAGTCCCTGAGCCTCTTCGAGCGGCTCAGCGTGCACGGCCGCGACCTCGACCGCGAGCTGAAGAGACTGGAGAGCGAGCCCGACCGGGCCGTCATCGCTGGGCTGCTTCCCGGGCTGCGCCGGCGCACCGAGCAGATCACCGGGTCCGCGGACTCCCTGCGCGCGGCGCTCCGTGACCGTGCCGGCCGGTTCGCGGACGACGACCTGGAATCGCTCAGCGAGCAGATCGACATGGAGGCCGGCGCGCTCCGCCACTGGACGACCGAACCGGCCCCCGCCCGCACCGAAGCCGCCGGGCCGCCCCGTCCCGCGGTCACGCCGCCCGAGCAGCGGCCCTCCTACCCCTGGCAGCAGAAGACCCGCCCCGAGACCACGACTTGACGCGGAGTCCTCGGATGAAGAGGCGAGGTTTTCGGGTAAAGAGCCGGTGTGAATCAGGGCCCCGGGTGTGGCGGGAAGGGGCTGGGCTGCCGTCGGCCGGTTCCGGCGGGTAATCTCCAGCTCATGTCCCGCCATGTCGCTATCGTCACCGATTCAACGGCCTACCTGCCGCAGCGGACGATGGAGCGCCACGGCATCATCCGGGTGCCCCTGACCGTGGTCCTGGGAGATCAGGCGCTCGAGGAGGGCACCGAGATCTCGGCGCGCTCTCTCGCCCAGGCCCTTCAGAAGCGGCGCCCGGTCACCACCTCCCGGCCCAGCCCCGAACTGTTCTCCGAGACCTACCGCAGGATCGCCGAGTCGGGCGCCACCGGCATCGTCTCGCTGCATCTGTCGTCGGAGCTCTCCGGGACGTACGACGCCGCGGTCCTCGCGGCCCGTGAGGCCCCGGTGCCGGTGCACGTCGTCGACACCGGCATGGTCGCGATGGCGCTCGGCTTCTGCGCGCTGGCCGCTGCGGAGAGCGTGGACGCCGGGGGCACCGCGGACGAGGCGGTGACAGCGGCCGAGAAGCGCGCGGCGGACACCTCCGCCTTCTTCTACGTCGACACGCTCGACAACCTCCGGCGGGGCGGCCGCATCGGGACCGCGCAGGCGCTGTTGGGATCCGCGCTCGCGGTCAAGCCCCTGCTCCAGCTCGACAGCGGCCGCATCGAACTCCTGGAGAAGGTACGCACGGCCTCCAAGGCGATCGCGCGCCTGGAGGAGATCGTGGTCGAGCGCGCCGGGACCAGTGCCGTCGACATCGCCGTCCACCATCTCGCCGCACCGGAACGGGCAACGGTCCTCGCCGACCGACTGCGCGACCGTGTCCCCGGCCTTCAGGAGCTGCACGTCAGCGAGGTGGGCGCGGTGATCGGCGCACACACCGGGCCGGGGCTGCTGGGGGCGGTCGTGTCACCGCGGTGAGCGCGGTGGGCGCGGTGAGCGCGGTGGGCCTGGGGCTTGCGGTGCTCGGGGTCCGTGTGGGGTCCGGCACCCGCCACGTGCGGGACATGCGGTGAGCGTGGCGCTCGGTCTGCGGTGAGCGTGGTGCGGGTTGTGCCGCGACGGCAGTGAGCGCGAGGTAGCTCGTGCGGGTGACGGAGATATCCACAACTGCCCGGTAATCCCCGGGAATCGAGCAAGATCAACGGCATTCCACGGCCATGCCTAGCTTTGCATGCATGGCAGTTCACTCACCTTCCCGCACCCACCGACCCTCCGCGACGCGCACCGCGGCCAACCCCACGTCCGGCCCCGGCCGAGGCCCGGCATCGGACGGCCGCAGCAGCCGTCGGCACCGTCGCACGCCCGTCCGGCACCAACGACGAGTCTCCGCCGAGATGTTGCGCCTGCGGGCACAGACACTGTTCGGCGGACCGGGCGAAGAACTCGGCAGGGCCAGCCCCGGCCCACCGCGGGACACACCCGCCCCCGTCGGCACCGGAGCCGTACCCGCGCCCGAACCGGTCGGAGGCGACGCCGAGGAGCGGCCGCCGCCCGGCCGAGTCGGCACCGGTGGCGACGCCGGCCCGACCTGGCGGGCCCGGGCCACCCTCGCGATGCGGGAGCGGCTGCCCCTGTGGCTCCAGACGCGATGCGGACTGGAGCGCCGCAGCGTCGTGGCACTCGTCGTAGTGCTCGTTGCCGCGGCGATCTTCGCCGGACAGCACTTCTGGACAGGACGGACTCGCCCGGTGCGGCCACCGGAGGTGGTGCACGCGGCCCCGCCGGAACCGGCCGCCCCCGCGGACCCCACTGAACCGAGCCCGGCGAGCGCATCGACCGGGCCCACCGCGACCGCGCCCCCGATCGTCGTGGACATCAGCGGAAAAGTCCGCCAACCCGGCATCAGACGACTGCCGCCCGGCTCCCGGGTGGCCGACGCACTCCAGGCCGCCGGGGGAGTGCGACCCGGCACGGATCTGGCGGGCCTGAACCGGGCACGGCTGCTCGTGGACGGCGAGCAGGTCGTCGTCGGTGCCCCGCCCGGCACGGGACCGGGAACACAGACCGGGGCGGGTCCCGGCCCCGCGGGTGCCGCCTCCACGTCGGGCACGTCGGGCACCGGAGCGGCAGCCGCCACGGGGCCCGTCGCCCTCAGCACCGCCACCGCCGAACAACTCGACGCACTGCCGGGCGTCGGCCCCGTGCTGGCCCAGCACATCATCGACTACCGCACCGAACACGGCGGCTTCCGCTCGGTCGACCAGCTGCGCGAGGTCGACGGCATCGGCGACCGCCGCTTCACGGATCTGAAGGACCTCGTGCGGCCATGACCGCACGCACGAAAGCGGACACGACCCGAGGCGCACAGGACCCCGTGCCCCAGGACACAGGCCGACAAGGACGACCGGACGTCCACATCGCCTCCGACAACCCGCTCGGGGCCGCACACCCCCGGCAGGAAGGACCGGCGGACCTGCGCCTCGTCACCCCGGCCGCAGCAGCATGGGCAACCGCAGCAGTGATGCTCGGCGCACCCGCGCCATGGGCAGCGGCGACCACGGTGACCGCCGCCCTCACGGCAGCCGCCCTGCTGGGCCGGATCGCGGTACGACGGCGCCGCCGTGCACAGGGACCGGCCCCCGCCGCACCGGCCGAGACCTGGTGCCGTGTGACCGCCGCCGGGGTGCTGCTCTGCATCGCGGCAGCAGCCCTCTCCGCCGCCCTGCACGGGGCCGACCTGCACCGAGGCCCCGTTCCTGCACTCGCCCGGGACTACGCCGCGGCGACGATCGAGGCCCAGCTCACCACCGACCCCCACCGGACCCGCCCCCGCATCACGGGCGACCACATGACACCGACCGCACTCGTCGCCGACGCCGAGGTCCTGCGCGTCACCACGCCGGACGGCACGGTCACCGACACCCGCGCCCCCGTCCTCCTCGTCATCGACACACCCCGACGACGCACCACACCCACCGGACACCAGCCACCCGACCGCGACGGCGCGGCGCCCGCCGCGCCCGGCATCCCCCGACCCGAACCCCCCGAATCCGCATGGCCGCGGCTGCTCCCCTCCACCCGACTGCGGCTCCACGTACGCCTCACGCCCCCGCTGTCCGGCGACGACCGCTTCGCAGCCGTGGCGCGCGTGGGCGGCGACCCGCCCGAAATCGTCGCGGCGCCCTCGACGCTCCAGCAGATCGCCGGGAGACTGCGCGACGGCCTCGCACAAGCCACCGCCGAACTCGCTCCCGATGCACGGGCCCTGCTGCCCGCACTGGTCGTGGGCGACACCTCGAGGGTGTCCCCGGACCTCGACGACGCGTTCAAGGAGACGGACCTCGCGCACACGCTCGCCGTGTCCGGAGCCAACTTCACGATCCTGCTCGCCCTCCTCATCGGCCCCGCGAGCACCGCTCAACTGGCCGAGCGCAGAGGACTCGCCCCTCGACTGGGCCTCTCGCTGCGCACCACCGCGCTACTCGGCGGCACGCTCACGCTCGGGTTCGTGGTGATCTGCCGACCGGATCCCAGCGTGGTCCGGGCCGCGGCCTGCGGCAGCGTCGCACTGCTCGCGCTGGCGACCGGCCGGCGAAGATCACTGCTCCCCGCACTCGCGGCCGTGGTGCTGCTGCTCGTCCTGTACGACCCCTGGCTGTCACGCAGTTACGGCTTCCTGCTCTCCGTGCTCGCCACCGGCGCCCTCCTCACCCTGGCCCCGCGCTGGAGTGCAGGGCTCCAGCGGCGTGGCCTCCCCGCACGGGCCGCCGAGGCGCTCGCGGCGGCGGCCGCGGCCCAGGCGGTCTGCGCACCCGTCGTCGCCGTGCTGGCCGCACGGGTGAGCCTCGTGGGCGTGCCGTGCAACCTCCTCGCGGAATTCGCAGTGGCACCGGCGACGGTGCTGGGGTTCGCGGCGCTGGCGGCCGCCCCCGTGGCCATGCCCCTCGCCAAGGCGCTGGCCTGGTGCGCCGCGTGGCCCGCCGCAGGGATCGCGTGGATCGCCCGCACCGGGGCATCGCTGCCCGGCAGCGGCGTCCCCTGGCCGGGCAGCTGGCGCGGGGCCCTCCTGCTCGCGCTCGTCACGACAGCGGCAGCACTGATCGCCCGCCGCCTTCTGCGCCGGCCGTGGCTGTGCGCGGCCTGTGCGTTCGGACTGCTGCTCGTCGTGGTGCAACCCCCGCCGCTCACCCGGGTGATCACAGGATGGCCGCCACCGGGCTGGCGGTACGCGATGTGCGACGTGGGACAGGGCGACGCCACCGTGCTCGCGACGGGTGACAGCACCGGCGTGGTGGTGGACACCGGCCCCGACCCACGGCTCGCGGACCGGTGCCTGCGTGCACTCGGCATCACGAGAATCCCGCTGGTCGTGCTCACCCACTTCCACGCCGACCACGTCGCGGGCCTTCCCGGAGTGCTGCGCGGACGGCAGATCGGGGCGATCGAGACGACCGGATTCGAAGAGCCCCGGGAACAGGCCGAGTCGGTGAGACGGCAGGCCATGGCCCGGCACATCCCGCTGATACGCGCCGCCGCGGGCGAGCAGCGGCGCGAGGGCCCCGTCGACTGGCGGGTGCTGTGGCCCCCGGCGCACCCGATGCCCGCCCCGGACGGCCCGAACGACGCGAGCGTCGTCCTGCTCGTGCACACCGCAGGGCTCACCCTGCTGCTGCTCGGCGACCTCGAACCACCGTCCCAGCAGGCCCTGTTGCGCAGCCCCGCATGGGCGGCGACGGGCCCCGTGGACGTGCTCAAGGTGGCGCACCACGGATCCGCCTACCAGGACCCGCTGCTCCTGCGCCGGGCCGCACCGCGCCTGGCGCTCATCTCGGTGGGTGAGGACAACCCCTACGGGCACCCGGCGCCCGGCACCGTCGCCGCGCTTCAGGCCAACGGTGCGGAGGTGCTGCGTACGGACCAGGACGGGGCGGTGGCGGTGGTCCCGGGCCCGGGCCGCACCCTGAGGACCGGGGTCGGCGGAGCGGGGCATCCGGTGCAGTGAGCTGCGCGGGGCGCTTTGCGTGGTGGGTCGAGGAGTGGGCGCCGTGCGTGGGGGTGCAGGAAGAGGCGCCGCGCGTGGGGAGGAGGAGGGGCGCCTGGCGCGCTGGGCGGGGAACGAGCGGCAGCCGGCGCGGTGGGCGCCGTACGGGCGGCGGGAGGCGGCGGACGGAGGGGGAGGGGGCGGCGGGGCTCTCGGGGGGTGGGGAGGGGGGAGGGGGGAGGGCCCCCGGGGTGGGGCGCCCCGACGTCGGACCGATTCGAAGGTGGATGAAAAATGTGCACGTGACTGATGTGAGACATGTGCTGGTGATGCCGGATCGGGATGCGGCGGAGGAGGCGGCCGAGGCGCTCGGGGAGCGTTTCGGGCTGGTGGAGGACCCGCGGTTGGTGCGGGATGCGCTGGCGGGCGAGGACGACGCGGAGGACGCGCAGTGGCTCGTCGTCCTGGCGGACCCGGACGACGAACTCGACCCGAAGGCGCTGGACGAGTTCGCGGCGGAGTGGGACGGCTGGCGCGAGGAGCCGTAATGCCGGCCGGCTCGGACCGCGCTGCCGTGGTGTTCGGCGCTCCGGGTGGGGAGCCCGGCGCGACAGGTACGGAGTCCGCTGCTAGCCGCGCCGGGACCGGGCGGCGCGGGCGATCGTGACGACCGCCTTCTCCAGGGCGTACTCGGGGTCGTCGCCGCCGCCCTTGACGCCGGCGTCGGCCTCGGCGACCGCCCGCAGGGCGACCGCGACGCCGTCCGGGGTCCAGCCCCGCATCTGCTGACGGACGCGATCGATCTTCCAGGGCGGCATCCCGAGTTCCCGGGCCAGGTCGGCGGGCCGTCCTCCGCGTGCGGAGGAGAGCTTGCCGATGGCCCGCACACCCTGTGCGAGGGCACTGGTGATCATGACGGGGGCGACCCCGGTGGACAGGGACCACCGCAGGGCCTCCAGCGCCTCCGCGGCCCGCCCCTCCACGGCCCGGTCGGCCACCGTGAAGCTGGACGCCTCGGCCCGCCCCGTGTAGTAGCGGCCGACGACGGCCTCGTCGATCGTCCCCTCGACATCCGCCACGAGCTGCGCCGCGGCCGACGCGAGCTCCCGCAGGTCGCTCCCGATCGAGTCGACCAGGGCCTGGCAGGCCTCGGGCGTCGCGGACCGCCCCAGCGTGCGGAACTCACCGCGCACGAAGGACAGCCGGTCCGCCGGCTTGGTCATCTTCGGGCAGGCCACCTCCCGAGCCCCGGCCTTGCGCGCGGCGTCGAGCAGCCCCTTGCCCTTGGCTCCGCCCGCGTGCAGCAGCACCAGGGTGATCTCCTCGGCGGGGGTCCCCAGATACGCCTTCACGTCCTTGACCGTGTCGGCCGACAGATCCTGCGCATTGCGTACGACGACGACCTTGCGCTCGGCGAAGAGCGACGGGCTGGTCAGTTCGGCGAGGGTGCCGGGCTGCAACTGGTCGGGGGTGAGGTCCCGTACGTCGGTGTCGCTGTCGGCGGCCCTTGCCGCGGCCACCACCTGGTGCACGGCACGGTCGAGCAGCAGGTCTTCCTGGCCCACCGCAATCGTGACGGGGGCGAGGGGGTCGTCGTTCGCAGTCTTCCTGGGCATCGCGCTCAAGCATCCCACGCGGCACCGACAACGCGTCCGAACGCGGCGTCCGGCACCCACCCCCGCACACAGCCTCGCCCCGAACCGAGCTCCGTTCCGAGATCGGTCCCGAGCGCGAACCCACCCCCGCCCGCCCCGTCGGAGTGCATGCACGCCGAAGGCCCCGCTCCGCGTCCTGGGGAAGGACGAGGGACGGGGCCTTCGGGATGAACCGGATGGGTCCGCACCCGCGTGGCGAACGCAGGCCGCGTGCAGACCCGGGGGGTGCCGGTCGGGAGCGGATGAGAGAGGGCCCGCTCTGGTTCCTCCCGGCGGTCAAGTCGGTGAGCCGGACTCGATGAGCTGCTGCTCAGGGAGTCGGTGCTCGGTGAGTCGTCGACTCAGCCCTGGAGGGACGCGACCTTGGAAGCAAGCGCCGACTTCTTGTTGGCGGCCTGGTTCTTGTGGATGACGCCCTTCGAGACAGCCTTGTCCAGCTTGCGGGAGGCCTCGCGCGCGAGCACGGTGGCCTTCTCGACGTCACCGGCGGCGACGGCCTCACGGGTACGGCGGATCGCGGTCTTCAGGGAAGACTTGACGGCCTTGTTGCGCAGCCGGGCCTTCTCGTTGGTCTTGATCCGCTTGATCTGGGACTTGATGTTCGCCACGAATGAGCCTTTTCAGGTTCAGGCGCAGGAGACACCGAGGTGCCTGCGCCGGGGGTTTGATCTTCGATCCGTGCCTCGTGCTGAGAGGGCATGAGACACAGCTGCCCAGGTTACCAGTCGCCCTCGGAGCG
Source organism: Streptomyces sp. NPDC002004 (assembly GCF_053593975.1). Classification (NCBI taxonomy): domain Bacteria; kingdom Bacillati; phylum Actinomycetota; class Actinomycetes; order Kitasatosporales; family Streptomycetaceae; genus Streptomyces; species Streptomyces sp. NPDC002004. The sequence goes on along the minus strand of NZ_JBSFDP010000001.1, from coordinate 509,547 downwards.
GCCCAAACCGAGCCCGGTCCCGATCCGTGGGACCATGGAAGCTACGTATAGATCCGAGCCGAGGCGTGAGAAGCCTCAAGAGACAGGACCCTGCGTGCCCGCGACCCCTAAGCATGTGCCCGAGCCGAGCCGTACCGACCCGGCTCTGATCCGCAATTTCTGCATCATCGCGCACATCGACCACGGCAAGTCCACCCTCGCCGACCGGATGCTCCAGCTGACCGGAGTGGTCGAGCAGCGGCAGATGCGTGCTCAGTACCTCGACCGTATGGACATCGAGCGCGAGCGCGGCATCACGATCAAGTCCCAGGCGGTGCGGCTGCCCTGGGCCCCGACCACGGGCCCGGACCAGGACAAGACCCACATCCTCAACATGATCGACACTCCGGGTCACGTGGACTTCACGTACGAGGTGTCGCGTTCGCTCGCCGCGTGCGAGGGCACGATCCTGCTCGTCGACGCGGCGCAGGGCATCGAGGCGCAGACTCTCGCCAATCTGTATCTGGCGATGGAGAACGACCTCGCGATCGTCCCCGTCCTGAACAAGATCGACCTGCCGGCGGCGCAGCCGGAGAAGTTCGCCGAGGAGCTGGCGAACCTCGTCGGGTGCGAGCCGGACGACGTGCTGCGGGTGTCCGCCAAGACGGGCCTCGGCGTGGACGCGCTGCTGGACCGGGTCGTCAGGGAGGTGCCCGCACCGGTCGGCGTCGCGGACGCCCCCGCCCGCGCGATGATCTTCGACTCGGTCTACGACTCCTACCGGGGCGTCGTGACGTACGTACGAGTCGTCGACGGGCAGCTCGGCAAGCGTGAGCGCATCCGGATGATGTCCACGGGTGCGACCCATGAACTGCTCGAAATCGGCACGAACTCACCCGAGATGCTCCCGGCCGACGGACTCGGCGTCGGCGAGGTGGGCTATCTGATCACCGGTGTGAAGGACGTCCGGCAGTCCAAGGTCGGTGACACGATCACCCAGCTCACCGGTGGCGCCACCGAGGCGCTCGGCGGTTACAAGGACCCGAAGCCGATGGTGTTCTCGGGTCTGTATCCGCTCGACGGCTCCGACTACCCGGAGCTGCGCGAGGCCCTCGACAAGCTCCAGCTCAACGACGCCGCTCTCGTCTACGAGCCGGAGACGTCGGCCGCCCTCGGCTTCGGTTTCCGTGTCGGCTTCCTCGGCCTGCTGCACCTGGACGTGATCCGTGAGCGGCTGGAGCGCGAGTTCGGCCTCGACCTGATCGCGACCGCGCCGAACGTGGTGTACCGGGTCGTCATGGAGGACGGCAAGGAGGTCACGGTCACCAACCCGAGCGAGTTCCCCGAGGGGAAGATCGCGGAGGTGTACGAGCCTGTCGTGCGGGCCACGGTCCTCGCGCCGTCCGAGTTCATCGGCTCGATCATGGAGCTGTGCCAGAGCCGCCGCGGCACCATGCTGGGCATGGACTACCTGTCCGAGGACCGGGTCGAGATCCGCTACACGCTGCCGCTGGCCGAGATCGTCTTCGACTTCTTCGACCAGCTGAAGTCCAAGACGCGCGGGTACGCCTCGCTCGACTACGAGCCCACCGGTGAGCAGTCCTCCAGCCTGGTCAAGGTGGACATCCTGCTGCACGGCGACAAGGTGGACGCCTTCTCGGCGATCACGCACAAGGACGCCGCGTACGCCTACGGTGTGCGGCTGGTGGCCAAGCTGCGCGAGCTGATCCCGCGGCAGGCGTTCGAGGTGCCGGTGCAGGCCGCCATCGGCTCGCGGGTGATCGCCCGCGAGACCATCCGCGCCATCCGCAAGGACGTCCTCGCCAAGTGCTACGGCGGTGACATCTCCCGTAAGCGGAAGCTGCTGGAGAAGCAGAAGGAGGGCAAGAAGCGGATGAAGATGGTGGGCTCTGTGGAGGTTCCGCAGGACGCCTTCATCGCCGTGCTCTCGAGCGACGAGGGCGACGGCAAGGCGAAGAGCAAGAAGTAGGCCGGGTAAACACCCGAGCGGAGGACAAACGACCCAGGATGCAGGCGGTGCAGAACGCCGGAATCCGGGTGGTGTCGGACGGGCCCGTTGCGCGATGGCGCAACGGGCCCGCTGCCGTCTCGTTATGAAGAGGCAGCCCGCCGCCTCTTACGCACCGGGCTGCCTCGCTCTACTCTGATCACTGCTCGAGGTTACTCGCGAGTTAAACAACAATGAGGACTCCCGAGTACTTACACGCACTGTCGCGGGCCCGGAGGACGTCGTGAGCGACACACAGACCCTGATCGAGAACCGGCCGCCATCCGTGGCGAACCTCTTCCTGGAGCGCGTCGCGGCCACGCCGGACGCCGAGGCCTACCGGTATCCGGTACCCCCGGCCTCGGGGCAGGGCGCCGATGACTGGAAGTCGCTGAGCTGGCAGGAGGCGGCCGACCGGGTCTTCGCGATCGCGGCGGGTCTGGTCGAACTGGGGGTGCGCTCCGAGGAGCGGGTGGCCCTGGCGTCCTCCACGCGGGTCGAGTGGATCCTCGCGGACCTCGGCATCCTCTGCGCGGGCGCGGCCACGACGACCGTCTATCCGCAGACCAATGCCGAGGAGTCGGCGTTCATCCTGTCCGACTCGGGGAGCAAGGTCCTCATCGCCGAGGACGCCGGGCAGCTCGCCAAGGCCCGCGAGCGTCGTGCAGAGCTTCCGGAGCTCGCCCATGTCGTGGTCGTCGACGCCACCGGGGTGCAGCCCGACCCGGCCGACCCGGACGGATGGCTGCTCACGCTGGCCGACCTCGAGATGCGCGGGGCGGCCTATCTGGAGAAGCACCCGGATGTGATCAAGGAGCGGGTCTCGGCGATCACCGCCGACCAGCTCGCCACGCTGATCTACACCTCCGGCACCACCGGCCGGCCCAAGGGTGTGCGGCTTCCGCACGACAACTGGGCGTACATGGCGAAGGCCATCTCCTCGACCGGCCTCGTCGGCGCGGACGACGTGCAGTACCTGTGGCTGCCGCTCGCCCATGTCTTCGGCAAGGTCCTGACCAGCGGCCAGATCGAGGTCGGGCACGTCACCGCCGTCGACGGCCGGGTCGACAAGATCATCGAGAATCTGCCGGTGGTCCAGCCGACGTACATGGCGGCCGTGCCGCGCATCTTCGAGAAGGTGTACAACGGCGTCGCGGCCAAGGCGCGTGCGGGCGGCGCCGCCAAGTACAAGATCTTCCAGTGGGCGGCCGACGTGGCGCGCGAGTACGCCAAGGTCAGCCAGGACGCCTTCCGTCGCACCGGCACCGCGTCCGTGCCCTTCGGGCTCGGCGCGAAGCACAAGGTCGCCGACGCGCTCGTCTACTCCAAGCTCCGCGAGGCCTTCGGCGGCCGGCTGCGCGCCTGCGTCTCCGGCGCCTCCGCGCTGGCCCCCGAGATCGGCTACTTCTTCGCCGGCGCCGGCATCCACATCCTGGAGGGCTACGGCCTCACCGAGTCCTCCGCGGCCTCCTTCGTCAACCCCGGCGAGGCCTACCGCACCGGCACGGTCGGCAAGCCGCTGCCCGGCACCGAGGTGCGTATCGCGGAGGACGGCGAGATCCTGCTGCGCGGCCCCGGCATCATGCAGGGCTACCACGAGCTGCCCGAGAAGACCGCCGAGGTGCTGGAGTCCGACGGCTGGTTCCACACCGGCGACATCGGCGAGCTGTCGCCCGACGGCTACCTGCGGATCACCGACCGCAAGAAGGACCTCATCAAGACGTCCGGCGGCAAGTACGTGGCGCCCGCCGAGGTCGAGGGCCAGTTCAAGGGTGTGTGTCCGTACGTCTCCAACATCCTCGTGCACGGTGCCGACCGGAACTTCTGCACCGCGCTGATCGCCCTCGACGAGCCGGCGATCCTCGACTGGGCCAAGGAGAACGGCCTGGAGGGCAAGTCGTACGCCGAGGTGGTCGCCGCCCCCGCGACGGTCGAACTCGTCGACGGCTACGTCCGCGAGCTCAACGAGGGTCTCCAGCGCTGGCAGACCATCAAGAAGTTCCGTCTGCTGCCGCGCGACCTCGACATCGAGCACGGCGAGCTGACGCCCAGCCTCAAGCTGAAGCGCCCGGTCGTCGAGCGCGAGTACAAGGCGCTCATCGACGAGATGTACGCGGGCAGCCGCGAGTCGTGATGCGCAGGCCGGGTTCCGCGGGGCGCGCTCGCGGGGCCGGGTTCCGTGCGAGTCGACGGGGTGCGGGCCCCGCGACATGACCCGGGCCGAGTCCCCCCGCACGAGGCGGGACCCGGCGATCGAGCCACTCCCGCGCCACCCCCCACGCCCGGTTCCCCGCCGTGCGCACCCCGGACGACTCCGGGCCGCACGGCGGGGAATTGGCGTACCTGTGGCCGAATCTGTTCGGTCGTGAACGGATGCGTACCGGTGTTGTCGCCCGCGTCGGCCCAGTTGTGTAACTCCGCGCTTATGAACGGGTCCTGTCTGTCACGCTGGTGTGTGTTGCCTGAGAGGCATACGCCCGAAGTGCTCAGGAGCCGAACAGTGGGGCCCATTCCCATGCAGCGGGAGATCGCCGTCCGACCCGCCGCGCCGCCGGCCGGGCGGCCGGACGTACGGATGTCGCTGCCCGGAAACTCCCTGGCACCGGCGGCCGCGCGCCGCTTCGTACGGGACGTGCTCGACGGCTGGGCGGGCCTCTCCGGGCCCGTCGGGGATCTCGTCGGCGACCGGCTCGTCGAGGACGCCGTGGTCGTCGTCAGCGAACTCGTCACCAACGCGGTCGTGCACGCGGGCACGGACGTCGGCCTCGCCTGCCGCATGGAGCCCGTCGAAGCCGACGCGGGCGACACGGACCGGGACGACGGCGCCCTCGTCGTCGAGGTCTCGGACCAGCACCCGGGGCGTGGCCTGGACGGCGGTGCGCCGGCACCACCGCAGGGCACGGGCGAGTACGGGAGGGGCCTGCAGCTCGTCTCCGCGCTCGCCACCGCCTGGGGCGTCACCTACCGCGCCGGCACCAAGACCGTGTGGGCCCGCCTCCCGGCACGGGGCGCACGCCCCGAGCGCGAGCCGGGGGCGTACGGCGGCAGGGGCGAGCGCGTGGCGTACCCGGGGGCGGACGGCGGTGCGCCGGAGCGCGGGACCGCGCCGTCGGCCGACGGCGGGGCCGAGCCGTACGCCGGGGAGCGCCCCCCGGCCCGGACCCTGCGGGTCGCCGCCCCGGCATCCCGTCCCGCCCACGACCAGGACGCCGACGGCGACCTCGGCTGGGTCAGCCGCGGCGCCCTCTCCTTCCTCGCCGAGGCCTCCGACCTGCTCGCCGGACAGCTCGACGAGGACCTGGTCGCCGCCCTCACCGGCCAGCTCCTCGTGCCGCGGCTCGCGGACTGGTGCGCGGTGTGGCTGGGCGACGAGGCCGACCGCGCGGTGGCCGAGGCCGACGGGACCGGCGACCCCGGCGCCGGGGTCTCACCGGCCCGGGTGTGGCACCGCAACGAGCAGCTCATCGAGGAGCTGCGGCGCGCCCTGGAGAAGGAGCCGCCCCGGCTGCCCGACGTGCCGCGCACCGGCCCCGTGCCCGTCCCCTGGCCCGCCGCGGCCCTCAGCACGGACGGCACGGCCCTTGCATTCCGGCTGGTCGCGGGCGGCCGCCCGCTGGGCACCCTCGTCATCGGCCGCGCCGGCCTGACCCGGTTCCCCGACGAGGTCACCGGGCTGGTGGAGGACTTCAGCCGCCGGGTCGCGCTCGCCATCGGCGCGGCCCGCCAGTACGCACGCCAGGCCACCATCAGCCGGGTGCTCCAGCGCGGGCTCCTGCCGAGCGCGGTCGCCGAGATCCCCGGAGTGCAGCGCGCCCTGGTCTACGAGCCGCGCGAGAAGGGCGGGCCGGGCGGCGACTTCTACGACGTGTTCCCGGCGGCCGACGGACGCTGGTGCTTCGCGCTCGGCGACGTGCAGGGCAAGGGCCCCGAGGCGGCCGTCGTCATCGGGCTCGCCCGGCCCTGGCTGCGGCTGCTCGCCCGCGAGGGCTACGAGGTCGCCGAGGTCCTCGACCGGCTCAACCAGATGCTGCTCGACGACGCGACCGAGGCGGCGGACGCGGCGGCACGCGCGATCGCCGCCGTCGGAAGTCCCGAGCTCCCGCCCGAGGGCTCCCTGCCCCGCTTCCTTTCGCTGCTCTACGGAGAGCTGGTGCCCACCGAGGACGGCGTGCGCTGCACCCTGGCGTCCGCCGGGCACCCGCTGCCGCTGCTGCTGCGGCCCGACGGGGACGTGCTCACCGCCGCCGTGCCCCAGGTGCTGCTCGGGGTCGTCGAGGACGCGACGTACCGCAGCGAGACCTTTCACCTGCACGAGGGCGACACGCTGCTGTGCGTCACCGACGGGGTGACCGAGCGGCGCTGCGGACAGCGGCAGTTCGACGACGGCGACGGGCTCGCCGCGGCGCTCGCGGGCTGCACCGGGATGAGCGCGTCCCTGGTCGCGGAGCGGATCCGCCGGCTGGTGCACGAGTTCGCCCCGGGACCGCCGGAGGACGATCTTGCCCTCCTGGTGCTCCAGGCCCAGCACCGGGCACGCACGGAGCAGCCGGCCCCGTAGCCGCGCCGCTCCGCCTGCCCCTGTACGGGACGGGAACCCCCCGGACAGGCCCCGCCCGTGTTCCCCCGGACACCGCCCGCGCACCCCGGGCGAGCTCCGGGGAGCGGCCCCGCCGGCACGGGGACGGGGAAACCCCGCCGGTACGGGACAATGGAACGCATGCCTTCCGCACTTCCCGACGGCGAGCCCGTGCCCCAGGACGGGGCACTGCCCGCGCACGCCCTCGCCGGGGCGGCCGACCGGCCGCTCGGGTTCTATCTGCACGTCCCGTACTGCGCCACGCGCTGCGGCTACTGCGACTTCAACACCTACACGGCGACCGAGCTGCGCGGCACCGGCGGCGTCCTGGCCTCCCGCGACAACTACGCCGAGACGCTGACCGACGAGATCCGGCTCGCCCGGAAGACGCTGGGCGACGACCCGCGGACCGTGCGCACGGTGTTCGTGGGCGGCGGTACGCCCACGCTGCTGGCCGCCGACGACCTCGTACGGATGCTGGGGGCGATCCGCGACGAGTTCGGTCTCGCGGAGGACGCCGAGGTGACGACGGAGGCGAACCCGGAGTCTGTCGGCCCCGCCTATCTGGAGACCTTGCGCGCCGGCGGCTTCAACCGGATCTCCTTCGGTATGCAGAGCGCCCGCCGGCACGTGCTGAAGGTCCTCGACCGCACGCACACCCCCGGGCGGCCCGAGGCGTGCGTCGCGGAGGCCCGGGCGGCCGGCTTCGACCATGTGAACCTGGACCTGATCTACGGCACGCCCGGTGAGTCCGACGACGACTGGCGGGCCTCGCTCGACGCGGCCATCGGCGCCGGGCCCGACCATGTGTCGGCGTATGCGCTGATCGTCGAGGAGGGCACTCAGCTCGCCCGCCGCATCCGCCGCGGCGAGGTCCCCATGACCGACGACGACGTGCACGCGGACCGGTACCTCATCGCCGACGAGGTGCTGGGCGCCGCCGGCTTCGACTGGTACGAGGTCTCCAACTGGGCCACCACCGACGCCGGCCGCTGCCTGCACAACGAGCTCTACTGGCGCGGCGCCGACTGGTGGGGCGCCGGCCCCGGCGCCCACAGCCACGTCGGCGGCGTCCGCTGGTGGAACGTCAAGCACCCCGGTGCCTACGCGGCAGCCCTGGCCGAGGGCCGCTCCCCGGGCGCGGGCCGCGAGGTGCTGGCCGACGAGGACCGGCGCGTGGAGCGCATCCTGCTGGAGCTCCGGCTCCGCGAAGGCTGCCCGCTGTCCCTGCTCAAGCCGGACGGGCTGGCCGCGGCGGAGCGGGCCCGGGACGAGGGGCTCCTGGAAGCCGGCCCGTACGCCGACGGACGGGCCGTCCTCACCCTGCGCGGGCGGCTGCTGGCGGACGCGGTGGTCAGGGACCTGGTGGACTGATCACCCGGTGGGGTGAACCGGTGCGAAGGCGGTGTGGGCTGCCTACGCTGTCCGTAGCCTGCGGCCATGACACGGCGGCAGAAGTGGAGGGCAGGGAGATGACCGCTGTGGACGATCACCGCATGACCCGGCTCTTCGAGAACCTGGAGGTTCCTGAGGGAGTCAAGGTCGAGCTCCTCAGGGGGGAAATCGTGATGATGGCGGGGCCCGATCTCGTGCACAACGAGATCGTGGAAGCGGTCCAGGATCAGATCCCCCGCAAACGCTGGCAGCGCCTGCAGACGCAGGACATCGGGATCCCCCGCGAGATCAGCGAGCCCCAGCCCGACCTCGTGGTGCTGGAACGCGGCACCGGCCCCGATTCCGGGCGGCTGCTGCCGTCCGAGCTGGTCACGCTGGTGGTGGAAGTCGTCTCCAGGACCAGCATCGACCGTGACTACGGGGTCAAGCGGTCGATCTACGCGGCCGGCGGGGTTCCCGCCTACTTGATCATTGATCCCGTCGTGGCCCACTGCGTCCTGCTCACCGAGCCCGTGGGAACAGGCGAGGAAGCCGACTACCAGGCGCAGCGAATCAGCAAGTTCGGTGACTCCGTGCCGCTCGAGCTGCTCGACGTGGAACTGGACACCAGGGAATTCGGCATCCTTCCCGGTGTCAGGCGGCACAATCGGCCGTGACGAAGTCGATCAGCTCCTCGACCCGACCGAGGAGTTCCGGCTCCAGGTCCTTGTAGCTGTGCACCGAGCCGAGGATGCGCTGCCAGGCTGCGCCGGTGTTCTCCGGCCAGCGCAGTGCCCGGCACACGCCGGTCTTCCAGTCCTGCCCGCGGGGCACGGCCGGCCATCCGGCGATCCCCACCGACGACGGCTTCACCGCCTCCCAGACGTCGATGTACGGGTGGCCCACCACCAGTGCGTGCTCGCCGGTCACCGACTCGGCGATGCGCCACTCCTTCGTACCGGGCACGAGGTGGTCGACGAGCACGCCCAGCCGGGCGTCCGGGCCCGGGGCGAACGACGACACGATCGCGGGCAGGTCGTCGATGCCCTCCAGGTACTCCACGACCACGCCCTCGATCCGCAGGTCGTCGCCCCACACCTTCTCGACGAGTTCCGCGTCGTGGCGGCCCTCGACGTAGATGCGGCCGGCCCGGGCGACCCGGGCGCGGGCGCCGGGCACGGCGATCGAACCGGAGGCCGTACGGGAGGGCCGCACCGGTGCGGCCGCCGCGGGGCGCACCAGTGTGACCGTCCGCCCCTCCAGCAGGAAGCCGCGTGGTTCCAGCGGGAACACCCGGTGCTTGCCGAAGCGGTCCTCCAGGGTGACCGTCGGTCCCTGGGCCGTCTTCTCGCAGCGCACCACCGCACCGCAGAACCCCGTCGCCACCTCCTCGACCACGAGGCCCGGCTCCGCCGCCACCTCGGGCGCGGGCCGCTGCTTCTTCCAGGGCGGCGTCAGATCGGGCGAGTACAGCCGGCGCTGCGGGTCCGAGGGGCGCTCGTCGGAGGGACGGTGGCGGGAGGCGGGAGGGAGCATTCGCACGACGATAGGAGAAGCGGGGCCGCGTGAACTACGACACGCCGAACCGGGCCGCCAGCTCGGCGCGTTGCGCGCGGACGAACTCCGCATTCACGGCGCAACCGTGTCCCGGCACGTACACGGCGTCGTCCCCGCCCAGGGACAGCAGGCGGTCCAGGGCGGCCGGCCAGCGGGCCGGCATCGCGTCGGGGCCCGCCTGCGGCTCGCCGGACTCCTCGACCAGGTCCCCGCAGAACACGATCTCGGGGGATGTGGGCGTGGCGCGGACCAGGACCGCCAGATCGTGCCCCGTGTGCCCCGGGCCCGCGTTCGCCAGCAGCACCTGGACACCGCCCAGGTCGAGCGTCCACTCGCCACTGACCAGGTGGCGGGGGAGGACCAGCAGGTCGGCGGCCTCGGCAGCGGCCTGCGCATCGAGCCCGTGCCGCACCGCGTCCGCCCTCAGCTCGTCGTGGCCGCGCTCGAGGACCCCGTCGACGCCGACCGCCCCGAACACCTCGACGCCCGAGAACGCCGCGGCGCCCAGCACATGGTCGAAGTGCGGGTGGGTGAGCGCCAGGTGCGTGACCCGGCGGCCCGGGCCGAGCAGCCGCTCCGCCTCCGCCCGCAGCCCGACCCCCTCGCGCAGGTTCGACCCGGCGTCGACCATGAGCGCCCCGTCGTCCCCGACGATCAGCCCCACGGTGCAGTCCCACACCGGCAGCCGCCGTCGCCCGACCCGCCCCGTCAGCCGCTCCCAGCCCCCCTCGTCCCACGCCGGACCGTTCACCGGAGCGTTCACCCGCCCGCTCTCCCTTCCCAAGTCAGCCTCATACCGCGACGCTAGTCGCACCCACGGTCACCGGCACCACGTCGCAGGACCGGCCTTGCCCACGGCGCACCCACCGGCCGTACACTGGGCCGGGGAATGCTGGCACTCAACACCGGGGAGTGCCAGGACGAGAGCCGCAGGACGGACAAGCGGGACAGGCCAACTGGAGGTGTGCGCGTGCTCAGTGAACGCAGGCTCGAAGTATTGCGCGCCATCGTCCAGGACTACGTCGGCACCGAGGAGCCCGTCGGTTCCAAGGCGCTCACGGAGCGGCACCGCCTCGGCGTCTCGCCGGCCACCGTGCGCAACGACATGGCGGTCCTGGAGGAAGAGGGCTACATCGCCCAGCCGCACACCAGTGCCGGGCGCATCCCCACCGACAAGGGCTACCGGCTCTTCGTCGACAAGCTCGCGGGCGTCAAGCCGATGACCGCGCCGGAGCGGCGTGCGATCCAGAACTTCCTGGACGGCGCCGTCGACCTCGACGACGTGGTGGCCCGCACCGTCCGGCTGCTCGCCCAGCTGACCCGCCAGGTCGCGGTCGTGCAGTACCCCTCGCTCACCCGCTCGACGGTTCGCCATGTCGAGTTGCTTTCGATGGCTCCGGCCCGTCTGATGCTCGTCCTGATCACGGACACCGGGCGCGTCGAGCAGCGCATGGTGGACTGCCCGGCGCCGTTCGGCGAGACCTCGCTGGCGGATCTGCGGGCGCGGCTCAACAGCCGGGTGGCCGGGCGCCGGTTCACGGACGTGCCGCAGCTGGTGCAGGACCTGCCGGACTCGTTCGAGAGCGAGGACCGCGGTACGGTCTCGACGGTGCTCTCCACATTGCTGGAGACTCTTGTCGAGGAGACCGAGGAGCGGCTGATGATCGGCGGCACCGCCAATCTCACCCGCTTCGGACATGACTTTCCCCTCACCATCCGGCCGGTGCTGGAGGCGCTGGAGGAGCAGGTCGTGCTCCTCAAGCTGCTGGGTGAGGCCAAGGACTCGGGCATGACCGTACGGATCGGTCATGAGATCGCCCACGAAGGACTCAACTCCACGTCCGTGGTGTCGGTCGGCTACGGTTCGGGCGGCGAGGCTGTCGCCAAGCTCGGCGTGGTCGGCCCGACCCGCATGGACTATCCGGGAACGATGGGAGCAGTACGCGCAGTGGCACGTTACGTCGGACAGATCCTGGCGGAGTCGTAAGTGGCCACGGACTACTACGCCGTACTCGGCGTGCGCCGCGATGCGTCCCAGGACGAGATCAAGAAGGCGTTCCGGAGGCTCGCCCGCGAGCTGCACCCGGACGTCAACCCCGATCCGAAGACGCAGGAGCGCTTCAAGGAGATCAACGCCGCGTACGAGGTGTTGTCGGACCCGCAGAAGAAGCAGGTCTACGACCTCGGCGGCGACCCCCTGTCGCAGGCGGGCGGTGGCGGGGCCGGCGGCTTCGGTGCCGGTGGCTTCGGCAACTTCTCGGACATCATGGACGCCTTCTTCGGTACGGCGTCCCAGCGGGGCCCGCGCTCGCGCACGCGGCGCGGCCAGGACGCCATGATCCGGCTCGAGATCGAGCTCGACGAGGCGGCCTTCGGCACCACCAAGGACATCCAGGTGGACACCGCCGTGGTGTGCACCACCTGCAACGGCGAGGGCGCCGCACCGGGCACGTCCGCCCAGACGTGTGACATGTGCCGCGGCCGTGGTGAGGTCTCGCAGGTCACCCGGTCCTTCCTGGGCCAGGTCATGACCTCGCGGCCGTGCCCGCAGTGCCAGGGGTTCGGGACCGTGGTGCCCACGCCGTGCCCGGAGTGCGCCGGTGACGGGCGGGTGCGGTCGCGTCGGACGCTGACCGTGAAGATCCCGGCCGGTGTGGACAACGGCACGCGGATCCAGCTCGCCGGCGAGGGCGAGGTCGGGCCCGGCGGCGGTCCCGCCGGTGACCTGTACGTCGAGATCCACGAGCTGCCGCACGCCGTCTTCCAGCGGCGCGGCGACGATCTGCACTGCACGGTCACCATTCCGATGACGGCGGCCGCGCTCGGCACGAAGGTGCCGCTGGAGACGCTGGACGGGCTCGAAGAGGTCGACATCCGGCCCGGTACGCAGTCCGGGCAGTCGATCCCGCTGCACGGGCGCGGAGTGACCCATCTGCGCGGCGGCGGGCGCGGCGACCTCGTCGTGCACGTCGAGGTGCAGACGCCGGGCAAGCTCGATCCCGAACAGGAGCGGCTGCTGCGGGAGCTGGCGAAGCTGCGGGGCGAGGAGCGCCCGACGGGGCAGTTCCAGCCAGGTCAGCAGGGGCTGTTCTCGCGGCTCAAGGATGCGTTCAACGGGCGGTGACGCCTTGCGCGATCCCCGGTGCGGGGCGCCCTCACGGGTGCCGGCACCGGGGATCGCGCGTTCCGGGGTGCCCGCCACCGGGGCCGGCCCGCGCGCCACGGCTGCCCGGCACCGGGGCTGTGCCCACCCCCGGGCTCTCGACCGCGCAGAGGGCACTCCCGTCGCCCTGCGGGTACGGCTGCCCGCGGCAGGCTGGTGCGGTCGTCAGGTGAAGCGATCAGAACGCGTCATTGGACTATGCCACCTGGTCGGCCGGATTCGGTCTTGTGGGCGGGACGTGGCACCATGCGGGCATGTCCTCCGCGCTGACCGATCTTTTTCCGGTTCCGATCGTGCAGGCCCCGATGGCGGGTGGTGTTGCCACACCGGAGCTCGCCGCCGCCGTGTCCGAGGCCGGCGGGCTCGGGTTCCTGGCCGCGGGGTACAAGACCGCCGACGGCATGTACGCGGAGATCAAGCAGCTGCGCGGGCTGACGAACCGGCCGTTCGGCGTCAATCTCTTCCTGCCGCAGCCGGAGTACGCGGATCCGGCTGTCGTCGGCGTCTACGCCCATCAGCTGGCCGGCGAGGCCACCTGGTACGAGACCGAGTTGGGCGACCCGGACAGCGGCCGCGACGACGGGTACGAGGCCAAGCTGGCCATTCTCCGCGACGACCCGGTGCCGGTCGTCTCCTTCCACTTCGGATGCCCCACCCGTGAGGTCGTCGACGCGCTCGCCCGCCGCGGCACGCGCACCCTGGTCACGGCGACCACGCCCGAGGAGGCGCAGGCCGTCCAGTGGGCGGGCGCCGACGGCGTGATCGTGCAGGGCGTCGAGGCCGGCGGCCACCAGGGCACCCATCGCGACACCCCGGAGATCGACGGCGCGGGCATGGGCCTGCTGTCGCTGATCGCGCAGATCCGCGAGGCCGTGCAGATCCCCGTCGTCGCCGCGGGCGGCCTGATGCGCGGCGCGCAGATCGCCGGAGCGCTCGCCGCCGGCGCGTCGGCGGCGCAGCTCGGCACCGCGTTCGTGGTGACGCCCGAGTCGGGCGCCCACCCGCTGCACAAGCAGGCCATGACCGACCCGCTGTTCGTGCGGACCGAGCTGACACGGGCGTTCTCGGGACGGCCCGCGCGCGGGCTGGTGAACCGTTTCATGCGGGAGCACGGCCCGTACGCCCCCGCCGCCTACCCCGAGATCCACCACCTCACCTCCGGCCTGCGCAAGGCGGCGGCGAAGGCGGGCGACCCGCAGGGCATGGCGCTGTGGGCGGGCCAGGGCCACCGGCTCGCGCGGGAGCTGCCCGCCGGGCGGCTCGTCGAGGTGCTGTCCGCCGAAATCGACGCGGCGAAGTCGGCGTTGGGACTGCGGGGCGCCGCATGACCGCGCCGGTCTTCGTCGTCGACCACTTCCGGGCGGGGCCGGACGGGCGGTACGTCCTGGAGGGTCCCGAGGGGCGGCACGCCGTCTCCGTGAAGCGGCTGCGGCCCGGCGAGGAGGTCGTCCTCACCGACGGCGCGGGCCGCTGGGCCGACTGCTCGGTGGTGGCCACCGAGGGCAAGGACCGGCTGGTCGTCCACATGGCGTCGGTGTCGGAGGAGCCCGAGGAGGCGCCGCGCATCACCGTGGTCCAGGCCCTGCCCAAGGGCGACCGGGGCGAACTCGCCGTCGAGACGATGACGGAGACCGGCGTCGACGCGATCGTGCCGTGGTCGGCGTCCCGCTGCATCACCCAGTGGAGGGGCGATCGCGGGCTGAAGGCCCTCGGCAAGTGGCGGGCCACCGCCCGCGAGGCCGGCAAGCAGGCCCGGCGGGTGCGCTTCCCCGAGGTCACGGACGCCATGACGACCAAGCAGGTCGCCGCGCTGCTCGCGAAGGCCGACCTGGCGGCCGTCCTGCACGAGGACCGGGACTACGGCAGTGCGCCGCTGGCCACCGCCGAACTGCCCGCGTCCGGCGAGATCGTGCTGGTCGTGGGCCCCGAGGGCGGGGTCTCGCCCGACGAACTGGATCTTTTCGCCGAAGCGGGCGCCCGCGCCTACCGGCTGGGGCGTAGCGTGCTGCGTACGTCGACCGCGGGGACGGCGGCTGCCGCACTGCTCCTCGGGCGCACCGGCCGCTGGTCCTGACCCTCGCGGTCCAAGGACCCTCCCGAAGGAGACCAGCGGTGGAACTCGCCCAAGTGCGACTGCTCGTCACGGACTTCCGTGCCTGCTACCACTTCTACGCGGACGTACTCGGACTGAAGCCGCAGTCCGGCGCCGTCGACGGGCCGTACGAGAAGTTCAGCCCCACGACGGGTTCCGCGGGCATCGCGCTCCAGGACCGGGCGATGATGGCCGAGATCCTCGGCGAGCTCAAGGACACCGTCAACGGCCACCGTTCCCTGGTCGTCCTGCGCGTGGACGACCTCGACGCCTACTGCGCGGAGATCACCTCCCGGGGCGCCGTTCTGATCCACGGCCCCGCCGCCATGACGGACCGCATGCGCGTCGCCCACCTCAGGGACCCCGAGGGCAACCTCGTGGAGATCCAGGAGTGGCTGCTCCTGCGCGGCTGACGCGCGGCCCCGTCCGGGGCGGGCACCTCGTCCGCCCCGGCCCCGGCTCCGTGACCGGCACCCGGACGGTGGCCCGGATGTCACCGCCCGTTCAGGGGAAGTGATCGAAACCCCTGACCGGGACGGGTCGCGCTGCCTAGGGTGATCGTGTGACGCAGCCTGGGTATCTTCGGTTTCCGCATGTCCACGGTGAGTTGGTCGCCTTCACGGCGGAGGACGACGTCTGGGTCGCTCCGCTGACCGGAGGCCGGGCCTGGCGGGTGAGCGCCGACAACGTCCCGGTCGGCCATCCACGGATATCCCACGACGGCACGACCGTGGCATGGACGTCCACGCGTGACGGCGCACCCGAGGTGCACATCGCGCCCGTCGACGGCGGGCGGTCCACCCGGCTGACGTACTGGGGCAGTTGGCAGACCGGTGTCCGCGGCTGGCTGCCCGACGGGCGGGTCCTCGCCCTCAGCACCCAGGGGCAGGCATCCCTGCGGCGCTCCTGGGCCCACGCGGTGCCGCTGGACGCGGGCCCGGCCGAGGTCCTGCCGTACGGCCCCGTCGGGAACGTCGCCCACGGCCCGGAGTCCCGGGTGGTCCTGCTGTCCGCGCCGATGGGCCGCGAGGCGGCCTGGTGGAAGCGCTACCGGGGCGGCACCGCCGGCAAGCTGTGGATCGGCCGTGCCGCCGACGGGGACACGGACGGCGACGGCGGGTTCGTCCGGCTCCACGACGACCTGGACGGCAATATCGAGTACCCCGCGTGGGCGGGAGAGCGGATCGCCTTCCTCAGCGACCACGAAGGCGTGGGCGCGGTCTACTCGTCGCTCGCCGACGGCTCCGACCTGCGCCGCCACACCGCGGTCGACGGGGGAAGCTTCTACGCCCGGCACCTGGCCACCGACGGCACCCGCCTCGTGTACTCCAGCGCCGGAGCCCTCTGGATCCTCGACGACCTCGACGGAGCCGAACCGCGGCCCCTGGAGATCCGGCTCGGCGGGCAGCGCACCGACCTGCAGCCGCACCCCGTGAGCGCCGCCCGCTGGTTCGGCAACGGCGCGCCCGACCACACCGGACGCGGCAGCGCCCTGTCCGTGCGCGGCGCCGTCCACTGGATCACGCACCGCGAGGGCCCCGCCCGCTCGCTCTTCGCCGAACCCGGCGTACGCGCCCGACTGCCCCGCACCTTCCGCGCCGAGGGCGAGGAGCACGTGGTGTGGGTGACGGACGCGGAGGGCGACGACGCGCTGGAGTTCGCGCCCGCCACCGGACTCGCCCCGGGCGCGACGCCCCGCCGGATCGCCGCCGGCCGGCTCGGCCGGGTGCTCGGTCTTGCGATGGCGCCCGACGGCAGCCGCGCCGCCGTGGCCGCGCACGACGGGCGGGTGCTGCTCGTGGAGCGGGAGAGCGGGGAGGTGCGGGAGGTCGACCGGAGCGAGGACGGGGAGGCCACCGGGCTCGTCTTCTCACCCGACTCGGCGTGGCTCGCCTGGTCGCACGCGGGCCCTTCACCCCTGCGGCAGCTCAAACTCGCCAACACCGCGGACCTCTCCGTCAGCGAGGCGACACCGCTGCGCTTCCGCGACTACGCACCCGCGTTCACCCTCGACGGCAAGCACCTGGCCTTCCTGTCCGCCCGTGCCTTCGACCCCGTCTACGACGAGCACGTCTTCGACCTCGCCTTCGTCGGCGGCTCACGCCCGCACCTGATCACGCTGGCCGCGACCACACCGTCCCCCTTCGGGCCGCAGCGGCACGGCCGCCCCTTCGAGGCTCCCGACAAGGACGAGACACCCGAGAGCGAGGGCGCGCCCGTGACGCGCATCGACCTCGACGGGCTCGCGGACCGGATCGTGCCGTTCCCCGTCGAGGCGGCCCGCTACTCGACGCTGCGGGCGGCCAAGGACGGGCTGCTGTGGCTGCGGCACCCCGTGACCGGCGTGCTCGGCGCGTCCCGGGCCACACCGGACGACCCGGAGCCCAAGTCGGACCTGGAGCGGTACGACCTGGCGCAGCAGCGCGTGGAGCATCTCGCGTCGGACGCCGACCACTTCGCGGTCACCGGCGACGGCAAGCGGGTGCTGCTGTGGACCGGCGGCAAGCTGAAGGTCGTGCCCAGTGACCGGCGGGCCTCCGGCGACGAGGACAGCGACACCAACATCACCGTCGACCTGTCCCGGGTCCGGCAGACCGTCGACCCGGCCGCCGAGTGGCGCCAGATGTTCGACGAGGCGGGCCGCATCATGCGGGACAACTTCTGGCGGCCGGACATGGGCGGCGTCGACTGGGACGCCGTGCTCGACCGCTACCGGCCCGTGCTCGACCGTGTCGCCACCCATGACGACCTCGTCGACCTGCTGTGGGAGGTGCAGGGCGAACTCGGCACCTCGCACGCCTATGTGAGCTCGTCGGGCGGCTGGGGCGGGGCGGAGACCCGGCAGGGGCTGCTCGGCGCCGACCTGTCCCGGCACCCCGACGGGCTGTGGCGGGTCGACCGGGTGCTGCCGTCCGAGACGTCCGACCCGCGGGCGCACGCACCGCTCGCCGCACCGGGCGTCGCGGTGCGCGCGGGGGACGCGATCGTCGCGGTCGCGGGACGGCCCGTCGACCCGGTGACGGGACCCGGCCCGCTGCTGGTGGGCACGGCCGGGAAGCCCGTCGAACTCACCGTCTCGCCCGCGGGCGGAGGGGACCCCCGGCACGCCGTGGTCGTCCCCATCGACGACGAGGAGCCGCTGCGCTACCACGACTGGGTGGCGGGGCGGCGGGCGTATGTGCACGAGAAGTCCGGCGGACGCCTGGGCTATCTGCACGTCCCCGACATGCAGGCGCCGGGCTGGGCGCAGATCCACCGCGACCTGCGGTTCGAGGTCACCCGCGAGGGCCTGGTCGTGGACGTCCGTGAGAACCGCGGCGGCCACACCTCCCAACTGGTCGTCGAGAAGCTCGCCCGCCGTATCGTCGGCTGGGACCTGCCGCGCGGCATGCGGGCCTCCAGCTATCCGCAGGACGCGCCGCGCGGGCCCGTCGTCGCCATCGCTAACGAGTTCTCCGGCTCCGACGGCGACATCGTCAACGCCGCGATCAAGGCCCTCGGTATCGGCCCGGTGGTCGGCACTCGCACCTGGGGCGGCGTCGTCGGCATCGACAGCAGGTACCGGCTGGTCGACGGCACGCTCGTCACCCAGCCCAAGTACGCCTTCTGGCTGGAGGGCTACGGGTGGGGCGTCGAGAACCACGGCGTCGACCCGGACGTCGAGGTCGTCCAGACCCCCCAGGACCATGCGGCCGGCCGTGACGTACAGCTCGACGAGGCCATCCGCATCGCGCTGGCGGCGCTGTCCGAGAATCCGGCGAAGACGGCACCGGAGCTGCCGGAACTGCCCTGACAGGGCCGCGCCGGCCGCCCCCGTCGGACCGGGGCGGCAGGCGCGGTGCCGGCCGGCGCCGTCGGCATGCGTGCCGCCGAGGCGGTACGGCCGGACGTGCGGCGGCCTCGTGCCGATAGCATGCGGGTGCGTGATCACTGTGAGCGTCGCGGCGGCCCGGGGCCGCCGCCGTGGAGTCGAGGAGGCGTGACCGTGGCCGGAGAGCCGCAGGACGACTGCCTGTTCTGCAAGATCGTCGCGGGTGAGGTCCCGGCGACCGTCGTACGGGAGTCGGACACCACCGTCGCCTTCCGCGACATCAACCCGCAGGCACCGACGCATGTGCTGATCATCCCCCGGGTGCACTACCCGGACGCCGCGTCGCTCGCCGCCGCCGAGCCGCAGATCGTCGCGGACATAATGCGGGAGGCCCGCGAGGTCGCCATCGAGGACAAGATCGAGGACCGGGGCTACCGGGTCGTCTTCAACACCGGCTCCGGCGCCGGCCAGACCGTGTTCCACGCGCATCTGCACGTGCTCGGCGGCCGCGGCCTGCAGTGGCCCCCGGGATAGCCGGGGAGCGGTAACCGACCTTGTCCGTACGCGAATTGGTGGTGCTCGGCACCGCCAGCCAGGTCCCGACCCGGCACCGCAACCACAACGGCTACGTCCTGCGCTGGGACGGTGAGGGCATCCTCTTCGACCCCGGCGAGGGCACCCAGCGCCAGATGCTGCGGGCCGGGGTCGCCGCGCACGACCTGAACCGGATCTGCGTCACGCACTTCCACGGCGACCACTCGCTGGGCCTGGCCGGGGTGATCCAGCGGATCAACCTCGACCGGGTCCCGCACCCGGTCACGGCCCACTACCCGCGCTCCGGGCAGCGGTTCTTCGACCGGCTGCGGTACGCGACCGCGTACCGCGAGACCGTCGCGCTGACCGAGGCGCCGGTCTCGGCAGACGGCGCCCTCGGGACCGGCCCGTCGTACACCCTGGAGGCCCGCAAGCTGTCGCACCCCGTCGAGTCCTACGGCTACCGGCTCGTGGAACCCGACGGGCGGCGCATGGTGCCCGGGCTGCTCGCCGCACACGGCATCGGCGGCCCCGACGTGGGGCGGCTGCAACGCGACGGTGAACTCGACGGCGTGACGCTCGACCAGGTCAGCGAGGTGCGCCGAGGGCAGCGGTTCGCCTTCGTCATGGACACCCGGCTCTGCGACGGCGTGTACGCGCTCGCCGAGGGCTGCGACATGCTCGTCATCGAGTCGACGTTCCTCGACGCGGACGAGGAACTGGCCACCGAGCACGGCCACTTGACTGCGGCCCAGGCGGCCGGTGTCGCGCGGGACGCCGGGGTGCGGCATCTGGTGCTCACCCACTTCAGCCAGCGCTACACCGACCCGGAGGAGTTCGAGCGGCAGGCGCGTAGCGCGGGGTTCGCCGGAGAGCTGACCGTCGCGAAGGACCTCATGCGGGTGCCGGTGCCGAAACGCGCATGAAGCGGACGTACCATGCCGTAATGCCTCTGCCGAAAGCCGAACTGCACCTGCACATCGAGGGCACCCTCGAACCCGAGCTGGCCTTTGCGCTCGCCGCACGCAACGGTGTTGCCCTGCCGTACGCCGACACCGAGGAGCTGCGCAGGGCGTACCTGTTCCGCGACCTCCAGTCGTTCCTGGATCTGTACTACGAACTGATGGCCGTGCTCCGCACGGAAGCGGACTTCGAGGAGCTCGCCGACGCCTATCTCGCGCGCGCCGCGGCCCAGGGCGTCCGGCACGCCGAGATCTTCTTCGACCCCCAGGCGCACATGGCGCGCGGCGTCGGGATGGGCACCGTCGTCGAGGGCCTGTGCCGAGCGCTCGACCGGAGCGAGCAGCGGCACGGCGTGTCCACCCGCCTCATCATGTGCTTCCTGCGGGACCAGTCCGCCGAATCCGCGCGGGAGACGCTGGAGGCGGCGAAACCCCATCTGGACCGGATCACCGGCGTCGGCCTCGACTCGGCCGAGGTCGGCAACCCGCCGGCCAAGTTCCGCGAGGTGTACGAGGCCGCGGCCGCGCTGGGTCTGCGGCGCGTCGCCCACGCGGGTGAGGAGGGCCCGCCCTCCTACATCACCGAGGCCCTCGACGTGCTCGGCGTCGAGCGCATCGACCACGGGCTGCGCTGCCTGGAGGACGAGGATCTGGTGGCCCGGCTGGTACGCGACCGCATCCCCCTGACCGTGTGCCCCCTGTCGAACGTCCGGCTGCGCGCCGTGGAGATCCTGGAGCACCATCCCCTGCGGCGGATGCTCGACGCCGGGCTGATGTGCACGGTCAACTCCGACGACCCCGCGTACTTCGGGGGGTACGCCGGTGACAACTTCGGAGCGGTGCGCACGGCGCTGGAGCTCACGGACGAGCAGCTGCGGGTGCTGGCCCGGAACTCGTTCGAGGCGTCGTTCCTGGAGGACGACGAGGAGCGGCGGGCGCGGTACGTGGCGGAGGTCGAGGCGTACGACTTCGCCGCGGGCAGCGGAACATAGGGCGCCGTGGGGCGGGGTGCTGCCGCGGACTTCCCCGAACCCGCCCCCTCCCGGAACCGGGCGTTGCCCCGGTCCCGACGAGCGCGTGCGGTGAGGGCTCGCGGCGCGGCGGCCCCCGGCGGGGGCCGCCGCCCATGACCAGGAGAAGGGGCGGGGCAGGAGGTCAGACGGCCCGGGTGAGCGGAAGGGCCGCAGCCCCGTCCGCGGAGACGTGCCCCTGGACCACCGGGATCTCGACGACCGTCTGCTCCGGTGCCCCCACCCGGGGCACCGCCCCCGTGGAGCTGCCCGCCGTCGCGGCGACCACCGCCGCGGGCGCGCCGCCGCGCCGCCGCACGGCGCCGGGCACCAGCGGCCGCCCGGCCGCACGCAGTGCGACCCCGGTGAGCGGGGCCGCCAGGAGCAGCAGCCCGCAGCCCAGGACGAGCCCCATCACGGGGTATCCGGCAGCCGCCGAGAGCAGGCTTCCGGCCAGCGGCCCGCACGCGGTGCCGAGGGACGAGGCCGACCCTGCCAGCACCGCCCAGCGGCCGCGTGCGTCCAGCGAGGCGGCGAGGCCGATCAGGTAGGAGAGGACCACCGGGTAGGCGATGTTCCACGCGATCTCCCCGGTCGCGAACGACGTCAGGTCGTCGGCGGACGCACTGACCACGATGCAGCCCGCGATCACCGCGGTCCCCATCCCGATCGGCACCGCCCGGCCGAGCCGTGCGCCCAGCGCACCCGCCCCGATGACACCCAGCAGCCCCGCACCGAGCGCCGTCGCGAACACCGCGCCGACGGTGGCCTCGCCGAGCCCGGCCTGGTCGGTGCCGATCCGGCTGCTCACGCCCCACAGCGAGTTCTGGGCCAGCGACCAGCAGAGCATCGCGGCCGCGAGGATCCGCCCCGAGCGCCGGTACGGCAGCGGGCCGCGCGGGGTCCCGGCGTGGCCCGGCAGCGCGGCGCCGGTCAGGCTTCCGGTGGCCGGCCAGGCCAGCAGCGCGGTGAGGGCGAGAGCGGCGAAGGGCAGCCCGTGCCCCGAGCCCACGAAGGGGAGCGCCGGGATGTGAGGAATGGTCAGGTACACCGCCCCGGCCAGCGCCGAGACGCTCAGCAGACCGAGCGTCGAGGTGCGGTGCGGGTCGCGCTGCGCGGCGATGCCCGACGCGGCGACCGTCGTCGCGGTGCCCGATCCGAAGCCGCCCGCCATCGCGCCGGCCACCACGACCGGCACGGTGTCCGACAGCGCGGCGCAGCCGTACCCGACGGCCGCGATCAACAGTCCGGCGCGGGCCAGCCGGCGCGGCCCGAACCGCTCCACGCGTGCGGCGAGCGTGAACCCGGCCATGGCCGAACAGAGCAGCAGCGCACTGCCGACGAGCCCCGCCTGTGCGGGCCCGAGCCCCAGCCGGTCGCCCAGCCGTCCGACGACGGTGGGCAGGAGGTACGGGGCGAGATAACCGGCGGTGAAGAGGGCGACGAGAGGGAGGGCGGAGGTGCGGCGGGCGGACACGGGCGTTCCCAGGACAGGCGTGACGACAGGGGCGGGCGAAGCGGAGAAGGCAGGGGGAGCCCCGGAGGAGGCAGGGCGGAGCCCGGCAGGGGGCAGGGGGGAGCGAGGCAGGGCGGAGCGGGGGAGAGGGTGATGCGGGGGGAGGGGGAGCGGCTGTCGGCGGCGCACGCGCGACAGGAGCGCGGGGCAATTTGTATCAAGCGGGGGGAGCTGCACAGAAGTCGGGACGGTGTGATCTACGGCACTTGATGTTTGGGCCCGGAGGTCCCGGGTAGTGATGCGCGTCCTGTGAGGGCGCCGGCGGGGCGTCGGCGTGACTCCGGGCAGGCCGTCGCGGGGACTTCCGTGCGGCCCCGGGCCGGCCGCCGCGGGGTCTCCGGAGCCGTCCCTCGGTGGTCGCCATGAGGGCTCCGGTGCTGTCCCGGGCCGGCTGCGGCCGGGGCTTCGGCGCGATGCCGGGCCGGTCGCCATGGGGGCTGCGGCGCGGTCCCGGCGCGGCCGTCACGAGGGGCTCCGGTGTGGCGTCGGACCGGCCGTGGCGAGGGCCTGCGCCACCGGCCGCGCCTCGCCCCGGACGGCCTGCGGCTCGCGGCGGCGGTCACCGGCCTCGGCCTGGTCCCGGAGTCGACCCCGCGGTGCCCTCCGCCGTGTTCCCGAGTGCGTGTCGCCCCGCCGCGCCATTGACGCTCGATGTTCGCGTACCTAGTCTCCATTCCCGTGTATGGACAGCGGTTGCATGGGGAGACGGGCACGGGGTCCGGGGAGCTCGCGATCGCCGAGGTACGGCTGACGCCGGTCCTCGTCGCCGATCCGCCGCTGCTGAACACGCAGGGTGTCCACCAGCCTTACACCCCGCGCCTGATCGTCGAAGTGATCACCGCGGGCGGGGTCACCGGTGTCGGTGAGACCTACGGCGACACCAAGTACCTGGAGCTGGCCCGGCCCTTCGCCGCACGGCTCGCCGGGCGATCGGTCGCCGATCTGAACGGGTTGTTCACACTCATGGACAGCGTTGCCGTCGATGCCGACCGGGTCGAGAACGCCGTCGACGTCGGCGGACTGCGCGGCGTCCAGACCGCCGACAAGCTCCGGCTGTCCGTGGTCTCGGGCTTCGAGGTGGCCTGCCTCGACGCGCTCGGCCGGTCCCTCGGACTGCCCGTGCACGCACTGCTCGGCGGCAAGGTCCGGGACGCGGTCGAGTACAGCGCCTATCTCTTCTACAAGTGGGCGGCCCACCCCGGCGCCGAACCCGACGACTGGGGGGAGGCCCTCGATCCGGCCGGAGTCGTCGCGCAGGCACGGAAGTTGACCGAGCGGTACGGCTTCGGCTCCTTCAAGCTCAAGGGGGGCGTCTTCCCGCCCGCACAGGAGATCGCCGCGGTCCGCGCCCTCGCCGAGGCGTTCCCCGGCCGTCCGCTGCGGCTCGATCCCAACGGTGCCTGGTCCGTGGAGACGTCACTGAAGGTCGCCGCCGCGCTGGGCGACCTGCTCGAATACCTCGAGGACCCGGCGCTGGGCATCCCGGCGATGGCGGAGGTCGCCTCCCGTACGACCGTGCCGCTCGCCACCAACATGTGCGTGACGACGTTCGACGAGATCGAGGAGGCGTTCACGGCCGGAGCCGTGCAGGTGGTCCTGTCCGACCACCACTACTGGGGCGGACTGCGCAACACCCGTGAACTCGCCGCCGTCTGCCGTGCCTTCGGCGTCGGCCTGTCCATGCACTCCAACACGCACCTCGGCATCAGCCTCGCCGCGATGACGCAGGTCGCCGCCACCGTGCCGGACCTGCACCACGCGTGCGACGCGCACTATCCGTGGCAGACCGAGGACGTCCTCACCGAGCGCATCCCCTTCGACGGCGGCAGGGTCGCCGTGTCCGATGCGCCGGGCCTCGGTGTCACCCTCGACCGCGACCGCCTCGCGGCCCTGCACGAGCGCTGGCTCGACGACCGCTTCCGCACGCTGCGCGACCGGGACGACGCCGCCGCGATGCGGGCCGCCGACGCGGCCTGGACGACCCCGGCGGTGCCGCGCTGGTAGCGCCCCGGCCCGAGGGGACGCAGGGGCCGGGTCTCAGGCGCCGCCGGCCCCGGCGGCCCGCTCCAGGATGCGGGCCGCCACCGCCGGGGAGTCCACCAGGGGGTGCAGGGCGAGGGCCCGCAGGGCGGCGTCGCGGTCCTTGAACAGGGCCGCTTCGATCGCTGCCCGCTCCACCGCCTTGAGCTGGAGCATCAGCCCCAACTGGGCCTCGCCCAGCGGCGCGCACGGCAGCGGGTGGGCGCCGTCCGCGTCCACCTCGCAGACCGTCTCGATCACCGAGTCGGCGGGGAGCGCGGGGACGGTCGTGCCGTTGCGGACGTTCAGGATGAGCCGGGGCCGCCCGCCGCGGGGCCCGGGCCGGGCGATCGCCCGCATCAGCTCCAGCGCCACCCGGTCGTAGCCGCCGCCCTCCAGATCGCAGGTGTCGCGCTGCCAGCCGCCGCTCGCCGCGCGGCTGTCGGCCATGTAGGTCTCCTCGCGGCGCAGCCGTGTCGCCTCCCACAGCTCGTACGCCCGGACCGGCTCCTGCGCGGCCCGGGCGAAGAACGCGCCCTGCTGCCGGTCGAGGAACGCGCCGCGGGTCTCCTCGGCCTCCCGCACCGCGGCGAGCGTCTCCCGGCGGAAGTAGTAGTAGTGCAGGTACTCGTTGGGCAGCGCGCCCAGTGCCCGCAGCCACTCGGCGCCGAACAGCCGGCCCTCCTCGAAGCGGCCCAGTGCCCCGGTGTCCGCGAGGAGTCCGGGCAGCAGGTCCCGTCCCTCGCCGTCACGCAGGGCGCGCAGCCAGCCGAGATGGTTGAGTCCGACGTAGTCGTACGTCACCGACGCCGGGTCGGCGCCCGCGGCACGCGCCGCACGGCGCACCAGCCCGACCGGGGAGTCGCAGATCCCGATGACGCGCCCGCCGAGCACCGACGCCATCGCCTCGGTGACCATGCCTGCCGGGTTGGTGAAGTTGATGACCCAGGCGCCCGGGGCGAGCGCGGCGACGCGTTCGGCGATGTGCAGCGCCACCGGGATCGTGCGCAGGCCGTACAGGACGCCGCCGGCGCCGACGGTCTCCTGACCGAGCACGCCCTCCGCGAGCGGCACGTGCTCGTCGTGGACCCGGCCCGCCGTGCCGCCCACACGGATCGCCGAGAAGACGAAGTCGGCGTCGCGCAGCGCGTCGTCGAGGTCCCGCGCGATCCGGACCCGGGGGCCGCCGCCCTGCTGCTCGAGCACCGAGCGGATCACACCCAGCCGCAGCGGGTCGGTGTCGTGCAGGGTCAGCTCCGAGATCCCGCTGCCCCGGCCGCCCTCGGCATCGGCGGCGGCGAGGGCGCGGTGGACCAGCGGAACCCGGAATCCGCCGCCCCCCAGAATCGTCAGCCTCATGCGGCGGAACGTACCCCATGCAGGGCCTGAACAGGCAGACTGTCCTGATCCGCACCATTCAGGGAGCGCACCGTGACCACGTACGACTCGGGGCCGACGGTCGGCCCGAACCAGGTCGATCCGCTCGCCGGGGTGCGCCGCCCCGACGACCCCCCGTGCGATGTGCACCTGACCGGGACGGTGTTCCTCGACATCATCTTCACCGGGCTCGACAGCGCGCCCGTGCGGGGCACCGAGTCCTGGGCACGGGGCATGGGCTCCAGCCCCGGCGGGGTCGCCAACATGGCGACGGCGCTGGCCCGGCTCGGGCTGCGGACCTCGCTCGCGGCGGCGTTCGGGGACGACCACTACGGCGAGTACTGCTGGGACGCGCTCGAACAGGGCGAGGGCATCGACCTGTCCTCGTCACGGGTCGTACGTGGGTGGCACTCGCCGGTGACGGTGTCCATGGCCTACGAGGGCGAGCGGACCATGGTGTCGCACGGTCACGAGCCGCCGCCGGAGGAGCCGGAGCCGGTGTGCCCGCCGCGGGCGCGGGCAGCGGTGGCCTCGCTGTCGCCGGGGGCGGAGCCGGCGCCGTGGATCGCGGAGGCCGCGCGGCACGGTACGCGGATCTTCGCGGACGTCGGATGGGACGAGAGCGGGCGGTGGGAGCTGGACGGGCTCGCCGACCTGGAGCACTGCGAGGCCTTCCTGCCGAACGCGGGGGAGGCCATGCGGTACACGGGCACCGACTGCCCGCGGGCGGCGGCGCGCGCCCTCACCTCGCGGGTGCCGGTGGCGGTGGTGACCCTCGGTTCCGAGGGGGCGTACGCCGTGGACGCCCGTACCGGCGAGACGGCCGAGGTGCCCGCGATCGAGGTGGAGGCGCTGGACCCGACCGGCGCCGGGGACGTCTTCGTGGCCGGGTTCGTCACCGGCACGCTGGCCGGATGGCCGCTGGCGGACCGGGTGGCCTTCGCCGGCCTGACGGCCGCCCTGTCGGTCCAGGAGTTCGGCGGTTCGCTCTCGGCACCCGGCTGGGCGGAGATCGCCGCCTGGTGGCGGCGCGTCCAGCAGTACGACGACCAGGACCCGGCGGCGCTGCGGCGCTACGGCTTCCTCTCGCCCCTGCTCCCCGCCGCCACCCGCCCCTGGCCCCTGCGCCGCGCGGTCCCCACCATCGGCTTCCGCCCCACCCTCTGACGGCGGGACCTGCGCGGACCTCCGCCGGCCCCCTCTCGTCCGCGCCCGTCCTCCGGCGACCCGTCCCCGACACCCGCCCCCTGGGGCCGCCCCGGCCCCTGAGCCTTGAAAAAGCGGTCGGGGTTGTGGCGGGGGGCGTCGTAGGCTGGGAAGCGCAGAAACGGCGGCTGACGCCACGGACAGAGGAGGATGAGCAGGCCTTCAGAGCCGGCCCATGACTCAGACACCCACCAGCCCCAACCCCGCGCAGGGCGAGGCACGAGCGCACTTCACCGTCCCGGCGAAGCACCCGATGGTGACCGTGCTCGGTTCCGGCGACGCCCTGCTGCGCGTGATCGAGAGGGCCTTCCCGGGGGCCGACATCCACGTCCGGGGCAATGAGATCAGCGCGGTCGGCGACCCCCATGAGGTGGCCCTCGTCCAGCGCCTGTTCGACGAGATGATGCTGGTGCTCCGCACCGGGCAGCCGATGACGGAGGACGCAGTGGAGCGCTCGATCGCCATGCTCAGGGCGAGCGAGAACGGCGAGGGGGAGGGGCAGGAGACCCCCGCCGAGGTTCTCACCCAGAACATCCTCTCCTCGCGCGGGCGCACCATCCGCCCGAAGACCCTCAACCAGAAGCGCTACGTCGACGCCATCGACAAGCACACGATCGTCTTCGGCATCGGGCCCGCCGGTACCGGCAAGACCTACCTCGCCATGGCGAAGGCCGTGCAGGCGCTCCAGAGCAAGCAGGTCAACCGGATCATCCTCACCCGGCCCGCGGTCGAGGCCGGTGAGCGGCTCGGATTCCTGCCCGGCACGCTCTACGAGAAGATCGACCCGTATCTGCGTCCGCTCTACGACGCGCTGCACGACATGCTCGACCCGGACTCGATCCCGCGGCTGATGGCCGCGGGGACGATCGAGGTCGCCCCGCTCGCGTACATGCGCGGCCGCACGCTGAATGACGCCTTCATCATTCTCGACGAGGCCCAGAACACGAACCCCGAGCAGATGAAGATGTTCCTCACCCGCCTCGGCTTCGAATCGAAGATCGTGGTCACGGGCGACGTGACGCAGGTCGACCTGCCGAACGGCACGAAGAGCGGTCTGCGTCAGGTCCGGGACATCCTCGACGGCGTCGAGGACGTCCACTTCTCGATGCTCACGTCCCACGACGTCGTACGGCACAGGCTGGTCGGCCGTATCGTCGACGCGTACGACAGGTACGACAACGACCACGGCACCGAGAACGGCTCCCACCGGAGCCGCGGCCACAGAGGGAAGTAGACCAGCACGACCATGTCGATCGACGTCAACAACGAATCCGGAACCGAGGTCGACGAGCAGGCGATCCTCGACATCGCCCGCTACGCACTCGCACGGATGCGCATCCACCCGCTCTCCGAACTCTCGGTGATCGTCGTGGACGCCGATGCCATGGAGCAGCTCCACGTCCAGTGGATGGATCTGCCCGGTCCCACCGACGTGATGTCCTTCCCCATGGACGAACTGCGCCCGCCGTCGAAGGACGACGACGAGCCCCCGCAGGGCCTGCTCGGCGACATCGTGCTCTGCCCCGAGGTCGCCGAGCGGCAGGGCAAGGAGGCCCCGACGCAGCACTCCATGGACGAGGAGCTCCAGCTGCTCACCGTCCACGGTGTGCTGCACCTGCTCGGCTACGACCACGAGGAGCCCGACGAGAAGGCCGAGATGTTCGGCCTCCAGGCGGCCATCGTGGACGGCTGGCGCGCGGACAAGGGCCTGACCGGCCCGTCCCCCGCCCCGACGGTCAGCTGACCCGGGGGCCGGCTTGAGTCCCCAGCTGATCATCGGCGCGGTACTGCTGGTCGTCGTGGCCTGGCTCGCCGCCTGTGCGGAGGCGGGCCTCGCACGGGTCTCCAGCTTCCGCGCCGAGGAGGCGGTACGCAGCGGACGGCGCGGCAGCGCCAAGCTCGCCCAGGTGGCAGCCGACCCCACGCGCTACCTGAACGTGGCGCTGCTGGTCCGCGTCGCCTGCGAGATGGCGGCGGCCGCCCTCGTGACGTACGCGTGTCTGAACGAGTTCCGCGAGACCTGGCAGGCGCTGGCCGTGGCGATCGGCGTCATGGTCCTCGTCTCGTACGTCGCCGTCGGCGTCTCGCCCCGCACCATCGGGCGTCAGCACCCGCTGAACACGGCGACAGCCGCCGCGTACGTCCTCGTGCCGCTCGCCCGGATCATGGGCCCGATCCCGCCCCTGCTGATCCTCATCGGCAACGCGCTCACCCCCGGCAAGGGCTTCCGCCGCGGCCCCTTCGCCTCCGAGGCGGAACTGCGGGCCCTGGTCGACCTCGCCGAGAAGGAGTCCCTCATCGAGGACGAGGAGCGCCGCATGGTGCACTCCGTCTTCGAGCTCGGCGACACCCTGGTCCGCGAGGT
This sequence comes from Streptomyces sp. NPDC002004, assembly GCF_053593975.1. Lineage (NCBI taxonomy): Bacteria > Bacillati > Actinomycetota > Actinomycetes > Kitasatosporales > Streptomycetaceae > Streptomyces > Streptomyces sp. NPDC002004. The sequence goes on along the minus strand of NZ_JBSFDP010000001.1, from coordinate 479,998 downwards.
GATGGTGCCGCGCACCGACCTGGTCGTCATCGAGCGGTACAAGACGATCCGCCAGGCGCTGACGCTGGCGCTGCGGTCCGGCTTCTCGCGGATCCCGGTGACCGGCGAGAGCGAGGACGACATCGTCGGGATCGTGTACCTGAAGGACCTGGCCCGCAAGACGCACATCAGCCGCGACGCGGAGTCCGAGCTGGTCTCCACGGCGATGCGGCCCGCGGTCTTCGTGCCCGACACCAAGAACGCCGGTGACCTGCTGCGCGAGATGCAGCAGGACCGCAACCACGTCGCCGTCGTCATCGACGAGTACGGCGGTACGGCGGGCATCGTCACCATCGAGGACATCCTCGAGGAGATCGTCGGCGAGATCACCGACGAGTACGACCGTGAACTGCCGCCCGTCGAGGAGCTGGGCGAGGGCTGCCACCGGGTGACGGCCCGCCTCGACATCGGCGACCTCGGCGAGCTGTACGGCCTCGAGGCGTACGACGACGAGGACGTCGAGACCGTCGGCGGGCTGCTCGCCAAGGCGCTGGGCCGGGTTCCCATCGCGGGCGCCTCGGCCGTCGTCGAGCTGCCCGACGGCCGCGCACTGCACCTGACCGCGGAGTCCGCCGCCGGACGGCGGAACAAGATCGTGACCGTGCTGGTGGAGCCCGTGGCGCCCGCGGAGGCCACGGAGGGGGCCGAGGGGGAGTGAGGGCGCGATGACCCCGCAGGAGCTGCGTGCGTTCTGCCTGTCCTTCAACGCGGCGGTCGAGGACTTCCCGTTCGGTCCCGAGACCTCCGTCTTCAAGGTGTGCGGGAAGATGTTCGCCCTCACCGGCCTGGACGGGCGGCCGCTCACCGTCAACCTGAAGTGCGATCCGGAGGACGCGGTGCGGCTCCGCGGGGAGCATCCGGGGGTGATCGTGCCGGGGTGGCACATGAACAAGCGGCACTGGAACACGGTGACGGTCGGGCGGTTGCCCGACCGCGCGGTACGGGAGCTCGTCGAGGACTCCTACGACCTGGTGGTGGCCGGCCTCCCCCGCGCCGAACGCCTCCGCCTCGACCGCCCTTAGCCCAGCCCCGCGGGGGACTCCCCGGTCGCTGTGGGCACGGCTCTGCGTCCGGGATCCCGGGCCCGGCCCACAGCCGGGGGAGGTCGGCGCGCCGGGCGCCCGAGGTCAGGGGCGGCGGAGGGCTGCGGTCAGGGCGGCGGCTGCGGCCAGGACCACGGCCGCGTCGATCGCGACCACCGTGTGCACCCCCGCCAGCAGATCGGTGGACGTGGTCGCGAGGACCCCGAGCAGCGGGATGCCGACGGTGATGCCGACCTGCTGGGTGGAGGTCACCAGACCCGTGGCCAGACCCTGTTCCTCGTCGGGAACGCCGGAGGTGACGGTGAGGCCGTAGGAGATGATGGCGCCCAGATGGCACATGCTGGCCAGGGACACCGCGGCCGTGGCGAGCCAGACCGACCAGTTCCCCGTGCCGAGTGCGAGCAGGGTGGAGATGAAGGCGCCCTGGCCGAACAGGGAGCCGACCAGCGTGCGGCGGGCACCGAAGCGGCCGATCACCCTGGGCGCGTACGTCCCGGCCACCGCCGAGAGCACGCCCTGGACCCCGAAGACCAGCCCGGTCTGCAGCGCGGACAGCTTCAGCGTCTCCTGCAGGTACAGCGTCAGCACGAAGATGACGGCCGACATCATCGAGAAGGTGACGAGACCGCCGATGTTGCCCCAGGCGACGGTGCGGCGGCGCAGCATCGGCAGCGACACGAGCGGCGCGTCGCTGCGCGACTCGACGAGGACGAAGGCGGTGAGCAGCGCGGCCCCGGCGGCCAGCGCCACGATCACGTCGGTGCCGCCGAATCCGCGCTCGGCGGCCGTCGACAGGGCGTAGATGAGGGAGAGCAGTCCGCCGGTGACGGTCACCGCGCCGGGCACGTCGAGGCGCGGCCGGTCGGGCACCCGGGAGGAGTCGAGAGCTCCGGGGAGGGACTCGGGCAGCAGGCCGGGCGCGAGGGGCAGCACGATCAGCGCGAACAGCGAGAGCAGGCCCATCGTGGAGCGCCAGCCGAACGCATCGGTCAGGACACCGCCGGCGACCATGCCGACGGTGAAGCCCAGGGACAGCAGGGTGCCGCTGATGCCGAGCGCCCGGTCGCGCTGCGGTCCCTCGGGGAAGGTGGTGGTCAGCAGCGACATGCCGGTCGGCACGATCGCAGCGGCGGCGAGGCCCTGGAGCGCCCGCCCGGCGAGGAACGCCGCCGGGTCCCATGCGAAGGTCGCGAGCAGCGACGCCGCACCGAACAGCGCCAGGCCCGCGAGGAACAGCCTGCGCCGCCCGAACAGGTCGCCGGTCCGCCCGAAGAGCAGCAGGAAGCCGCCCGACGGCAGTGCGAAGGCGGTGACCGCCCACTGGAGTGCGGACCGGCTCATGCCCAGGTCCGTGCCCAGCGCGGGCAGCGCCACGTTCAGTACGGAGAAGTCCAGCGCGACCATGAACTGGGCCGCGCAGAGCACGAACAGGACGAGTTTGTCCCGCGTGGACAGCCGCGTGTCCGGCGTGGCGTCCAGGGTGGGGGCCTCGGGGGCCGGTACGGGAGCGGAGGTTGGGGTGTCGATCGCCATGCCCCGAGCTTCGTGCGGCCCAAGCCGCAGTGGGGAGCGGCAACTTATGCTGGTGGCCGCACCACCAGGCAGAGGAACAGGGGGACTTCGTGGCGAGTGCGAGTGCGGGTCCGCGTGCGCGTGCGGGGGCCGACGAGGCCAGGGTGCGCCGGCTCGCGGAGCGACGTGAATTCCTGATGAGCCGCCGCGCCCGTGTCTCCCCGGCCGAGGCGGGCCTCCCGGACGGCGGGGCACGGCGGCGTACGCCGGGCCTGCGCCGCGAGGAGGTCGCCGTGCTCGCGGGCGTGGGCGCCTCCTGGTACCAGTGGCTGGAGCAGGGCCGCGACATCCAGGTGTCGCCGCAGGTCCTCGACGCGGTGGCCCGGGTGCTGCGGCTCAGCGACGCCGAACGCCGCCATCTGTACGTACTCGCCGGGCTCAATCCGCCCCTGGCCGAGGTGGCTCCCGCCGACCGGGACATGTGCGACGGGCTGCGGCGGCTGATCGACACCTGGATGCCGTATCCGGCGCACATCATGGACGCCTACTACAACTGCGTCATGTACAACGACGCGGCGGCGATGGTCCTCGGTATGCGGCCCGAGATCACCCAGAACTGCATCGTCGACTTCTTCACCGACCCGCTCTACCGCGGCCGCTCCCGGACCTGGGAGCGGAACGCGCGCACGGTGGTCGCCCAGTTCCGCTCGGCCTGCGCCGCCTTTCCCCACGACGAGGGCTTCCAGGAGGTACTGGAGCGGCTGAAGGCGGTCGGCCCGGAGTTCACCGAGCTGTGGGAGCGGCAGGACATCGAGGACGCCGGACAGATCCGCAAGGATCTGGACCATCCGCTGGTCGGACTGCTGTACGTCGAGTCGACGGCGATGAAGGTGCCGGCCCGGCCCGATCTCACGATCGTGCTGCACTCGCCGATGCCGGACGGGGAGACGGCGGAGAAGCTGGAGTGGCTGGCCTCGCCGGAGGGCCGCCGCGGCTCCCTGTACCCCGTGGCGGGGTAGGGAACATCCGGGGACGCCTCCGAGGGCCCGGGCCCGCCGTCGCCCGGCGTGTTCGTATGCTTCGGTCATGACCGACAGCACCGCGCTCGATCCCGAGGACCGCAAGATCGTCACGCTCGCCCGTTCCGCACGGGCCCGCAACGGGGTTCCCGAGGGGGCCGCGGTGCGCGACGAGACGGGCCGCACGTATGTGGCCGGGACCGTGGCCCTGGACTCCCTGAAGCTCACTGCGCTGCAGACCGCCGTGGCCATGGCCGTGGCGTCCGGTGCCAAGTCCCTGGAGGCGGCCGCCGTGGTGAGCGAGGCGGATGAGGTGGCCGAGGGTGATCTCGCCGCCGTGCGCGACCTGGGCGGAGCCGGCACCCCGGTCCTTCTGGCGGCCCCGGACGGGGCGCTGCGGGCGACCGTGGCGGCCGGCTGATCCTTACCCGGTGACCCGGTGACCCGGTGACCCGGTGACCCGGTGACCCGGTGACCCGGTGACCCGGTGACCCGGTGACCCGGTGACCCGGTGGCCCGGTGGCCCGGTGGCCCGGTGGCCCGGTGGCCCGGTGGCCCGGTGGCCCGGTGACCCGAGGCCCGGTGGTTGGTCGGCCCAGGGGTTCGTCGCTCCGCCGGCCCGGGCGTCCCGCGACCCGGAGGTCCGGCGCCCCGGCGACCGGGAGGTCCGGATCCGTTTGCGCATCCCCCTCCGTGGAGCGATCGGCTCCGCGCAGGGGGGATCTTGACGGGATCTGATGGCCCATCAGTTCGTGCGGACCGGCTCCATTGACTTCTCACACGACCCGCACATCAATGCCCCTGTCGGCGCAGAAGAGCCGCTGCGCCCAACCCATCAGAAGGGGGCAACCATGGGTTCCTCGACCCGAAGACGCCGCCTGGCCGCCTTACTCGGAGCGACCGCGCTCGCCCTGGCCGGGGGAGGGGCGCTCGCCCACCCGGCCGGTGCCCTGGCGGACGATTCCCACCAGGTCGACTTCGCGACGCACTGCGTCCCGCCGCCCATCGCGGGCATCCCGCCGATCGACGGCACGACGACCGCGCAGATCACCGTCGACAACGCCACGCCCAAGGTGGGCGACACCGTCACCGTGACCTACACGGTGGTCAAGCCGGCCGCGTCCAACCCGGTCGACATCGCGCTGCCGGCCGACATCATGACCCCGACCGGAAAGGTCGCCCTCGCCGGTGCCCAGTCCGGTGCCGTCACCGTCACGGGTCCGAAGAAGAACCCGCCGGTGCCGGGCAAGGGAGCCTTCCCGTCGTTCAGCATGACCGGCACCTTCACGGTCACCAAGGCCGGTGCGATCCAGCTGTCGCCGGGCGACTACAACATCCACACCAGCTACATCATGGAGCTGGACACCCCCTGCACGGTCAGCAGTCCGCCCGCGCCGGTCTCCGAGACGGTCAACGCCACCGACGGCGGCGGGCAGACCAACGAGCGGGCCCTCACGCTCGGTTCGGCCTCCGGCAAACCCGGGGCCGGCGTCACGGTCACCGGCAGCAAGTTCACGCCGGGCGCCTCGGTCACCCTCGCGGGCCGTGCCGGGACCGCCGAGACCGCGGACAGGGCGACCGTGACGGCCGACGCACAGGGCTCCTTCAGCGGCTCGCTCACGGTGAACGACAAGAACACCACCGGCGTCGTCGCGTACGAGGGAAGTTCCTGGAGCGACGACAAGGGCGCCGGACCGGCGGCCTACACCGTCGTCGACGACACCCCGCTGCCCGGCAACAGCCAGAAGCTCAGCACCTCCGTCAAGGCGGGCACCCTGTCGATGTCCCAGGCCGGGGACACCGTGAACATGTCGGCGGTCGACTTCGGCAAGGGCGGCGCCTCCACCGGCGCCCTGAACACGGTGACGGTGAAGGACTTCCGCGGCGGCCCCGCGGGCTGGTCCCTCACCGGCAAGGTCACCGACTTCAAGGGTCCCGGCGGCGCGACCGTGGACGCCGGCAAGCTCGGCTGGTCCCCGCACTGCACCACCAAGGCCGGCAGCCCGAGCACCTGCGCCGCCGGTTCCGCGGGAGCCGTCGGCACCTCGGGCGCGACCCTCGCCTCCACTCCGAACGGCACGGTCACCGGCGGTGAGTTCGCCGTGGACGCCGGGCTCTCGCTGGACGTTCCGGCGTTCACGGCCCCCGGCACCTACTCCGGTGTACTCACGCTCACGCTGACCTGAGCGCGTCCGTCCACCCGGTGGGCCGGGCGAGCACCCGGTCGGCCCACCCCGACCCGTGGGGGTCCGCACCCGTGCGCAAGCTGTACGCCCTCCTTCTGACGCTCCTCCCGGCGGCCCTGGCCGCCACCGTGTCGGCGGCCCCCGCGCGGGCCGCCGACAACGGCAGCTGGTCCGTCTTCCCCGCGTCGTCGAAGCTCGCCCAGCGCCCGTACTTCTATCTGTCCGCCGATCCCGGCACGACCCTGCGCGACAAGGTCGTCGTCGCCAACAGGACCGGTGAGCCCCTCACCTTCCGGCTGTTCGCTGCCGACGCCTACAACACCTCCCGGGACGGCGGCTTCGCCGTGCGCGGCGTGGAGGAGCGACAGCGGGGCGTCGGAGCGTGGGCGAAGCCCGCCCGGGACGAGGTCACCGTGGGCCCGCACCGCTCGCTCACCGTGCCGTTCACGCTGCGGGTGCCCGAGGACGCGGTGCCCGGCGACCACCCCGGCGCACTGGTCGCCCTCGACGAACGCGTCGACCGGGCCGGCGGCCCCGTCGCCGTCGGAGTGCGGCGTGCCGTCGGCGCCCGCGTCTATCTGCGGGTCGGCGGCCCCACCGTGCCCGCCGTCGCCGTCGAGGACGTGCGCTTCACCCACCACCAGCCGCTCGTGCCGGGCCTCGGCGACAGCACGGGATCGGTCTCGTTCACCCTGCACAACACGGGCAACGTCACCCTCGACCCGCGGGTGGAGCTCACCGCGAAGGGGCTGTTCGGGCGGACGCTGCTGCGCAGGGAGCTGACCCGGATCCCCGACGAGCTGCTGCCCGGTCAGCGGGTCCGGCTCAGTGAACCCTGGCGCGGTGCGCCCCAGCTGGACCGGGGCGAGGTGACCCTCACGGCGAGCGCGCACGGGACGCGGGACTCCGCCGGTACGTCCTTCCTGGCGCTGCCCTGGCTGCTCGCGGCCCTGGTCGTGGCCGCCGCCGCGGCGACGGCCGGGGTCGTCACAGTGCGTCGGGTCCGCGCTCGCCGGTCCTGACCCGGACCACCGTCTCGACGGGCACCGCCCACACCTTCCCGTCACCGATCTTCCCGGTGTGCGCGGCCCGCACGACCGCTTCGATCACCGCGTCCGCGTCGGCGTCGGACACGACGACCTCGATCCGTGCCTTGGGCACGAGGTCCACCCGGTACTCGGCGCCCCGGTACACCTCGGTGTGGCCGCGCTGACGCCCGTATCCGCTGGCCTCCGTGACCGTGAGGCCGTGGATGCCCAGCTCCTGGAGGGCGTTCTTGACCTCGTCGAGGCGGAACGGCTTGACGATCGCGGTGATCAGCTTCATGCGGAGGGCTTCCTGTCCTGGGAGAGGGGCGATGCGGACGACGCGGTGTGCAGCGGCGAGCCGCCGTGGCCGAGCACGCCGTGATCGTAGGCGGTCTCCGCGTGCGCGGTCTGGTCCAGGCCCGTCATCTCCTCCTCCGCGGAGGCACGCAGGCCCATCGTCCGGTCGAGCGCCTTGCCGATCCCGTAGGTGACGAGGAAGGTGTACGCGGCCACGACGGCCACCGCGGCGGCCTGCCGTCCGAGCTGGCCGAGCCCGCCGCCGTAGAGCAGTCCCTCCTTGCCGCCGGTCATCGCCGACGTCGCGAACAGGCCGATCAGCAGGGTGCCGACGACTCCGCCGACGAAGTGCACGCCGACGACGTCCAGCGAGTCGTCGTAGCCGAAGCGGAACTTCCAGGCGACCGCGTACGAGCAGATCACGCCCGCCGCGAGGCCCACCGCGGCCGCGCCCACCATGCCGACGACCCCGCACGCCGGGGTGATCGCGACGAGACCGGCGACCGCGCCGGACGCCGCGCCGAAGGTCGTCGGGTGGCCGTCGCGGCGCTGCTCGACGAAGAGCCAGCCGAGCAGACCGGTGCATCCGGCGACGAGCGTGTTGAGCAGGGACGCAGCGGCCATGCCGTTCGCACCGAACGCCGAGCCGCCGTTGAAGCCGAGCCAGCCGAACCAGAGCAGTCCGGCGCCGAGCAGCACCATCGGCAGGTTGTGCGGACGCATCGCGTCCTTCCTGAACCCGATCCGCGGCCCGAGCACCAGGCACAGCGCCAGGCCCGACGCGCCCGAGGCGATCTCGACGACCAGGCCGCCCGCGAAGTCCAGCGCGCCCAGCGAGTGCGCGATCCAGCCGCCGGGACCCCAGACCCAGTGCGCCACCGGGACGTATACGAGCAGGGTCCACACGGGGACGAAGACCAGCCAGCCCGCGAACTTCGTACGGTCCGCGACCGCACCGCTGATCAGCGCCGCCGTGATGATCGCGAAGGTGAGCTGGAAGGTGGCGAACAGAAGCGTGGGCGCCGTGCCGGTGAGGGCGTCCGGGCCGATGCCCGCCATGCCGAGGTGGCCGAGGCCGCCGATCAGCCCGCCGAACGCGTCGTCGCCGAAGGCGAGCGAGTAGCCGGCGACCAGCCACACCACCGTGACCAGGGCGATCGACACGAAACTCATCATCAGCATGTTGAGGACGCTCTTCGTGCGGACCATGCCGCCGTAGAACAGGGCCAGGCCCGGGGTCATCAGCAGGACGAGCGCGGTGGCGGCGAGCAGCCAGGCGGTGTCGCCGGTGTCGAGCCTGGGTGCGGCGGCGAGCGGGATCAACGGTCTCTCCTCCGGTGGGGGCTGCCGGAGAGCCTCCTGGCCCCGCGTTTCACGATGCGTACACCGACGTTTCCCCCGTGTTTCGTGTTGCGCGGGGGTTTCGGCAACCTCACGGCGCGGCGGTGCGCGGGACGGCTGCCGGCCGGGCGCGGGACCGGCCGCAGGCGTTCCACCGACCCGCGCGGCCCGGGCCGCGTGCGCCGCGGCGGGGGACGTCCGTCCCGCCGCCGTGCGCCGCCGCGGGCACGCGTGGCGGACCGGGCGGCGCCGCGTGTGACGACGGGCTCCGGCGATCAGGGAGAATGGGCGCCATGAGTGTTCGTACCCAGTCATCCGAGCCGTCCGAGGCCCTGCACCGGGCGGGCTTCGCCTGCTTCGTGGGCCGCCCCAACGCGGGCAAGTCCACCCTCACGAACGCTCTGGTCGGCCAGAAGGTGGCGATCACCTCCAACCGGCCGCAGACGACGCGGCACACGGTGCGCGGCATCGTGCACCGCCCCGACGCCCAGCTGATCCTGGTCGACACCCCCGGGCTCCACAAGCCGCGCACGCTGCTCGGCGAGCGGCTGAACGACGTCGTGCGCACGACGTGGGCCGAGGTCGACGTCATCGGCTTCTGCCTGCCCGCCGACCAGAAGATCGGCCCCGGCGACCGGTTCATCGCCAAGGAGCTCGCGGGCATCCGCAAGACCCCCAAGATCGCCATCGTCACCAAGACCGACCTGGTGGACCCGAAGACCCTCGCCGAGCAGCTGATCGCCATCGACCAGCTCGGCAAGGAGCTCGGCTTCGAGTGGGCCGAGATCGTGCCGGTGTCGGCTGTGGCAGCGGAGGAGGCGGGGCGAAGCCCCTCGAACAAGGGTGGTGGTGGGCGAGGGGCCGGCCAGGTCGACCTGCTCGCCGATCTGCTGATCCCGCTGCTCCCCGAGGGCCCGGCCCTCTACCCCGAGGGCGATCTGACGGACGAGCCCGAGCAGGTCATGGTCGCGGAGCTGATCCGCGAGGCGGCGCTGGAGGGCGTGCGGGACGAGCTCCCCCACTCCATCGCGGTCGTGGTGGAGGAGATGCTGCCGCGCGAGGACCGCCCCGCCGACAAGCCGCTGCTCGACATCCATGCCAACGTCTACATCGAACGGCCCAGCCAGAAGGGCATCATCATCGGCCCCAAGGGCAAGCGCCTCAAGGAAGTCGGCATCAAGTCCCGCAAGCACATCGAGGCCCTGCTCGGCACGCCCGTCTTCCTCGACCTCCATGTGAAGGTCGCCAAGGACTGGCAGCGCGACCCGAAGCAGCTGCGGCGCCTGGGCTTCTGACCCCGACGGGCTCCCGGCGGCGCCGCGGTGCGTGCCCGCCGGGCGTCCCGCGCGGCCCTGAGTGCGCGTCATGCGCCGCGGGACCCGCACTCAGGGCGGACGACGGGAGTTCGGCGGCCTGATCCACAAGCCGCCCTAGTCGACGCCCCGGATCCTCCGCACGAGCAGCGCCCCGCCGAGGCCGACGACCGCCGCCACCCCGTAGAGGACGCGGTACCCGCCCAGGTACGTCACGATCGGCGCCGCGAGGGCGGGTGCGGCGACCTGGGGCAGGGCGTTGGCGATGTTGATGACGCCGAGGTCCTTGCCGCGGTCGGCGGCGCTGGGGAGGACGTCCGTCATCAGGGCGAAGTCGACGGACGTGAAGACGCCGAAGCCGATGCCGAGGACGGCGGCGGCCGTGAGCGTGCCGGGCCAGGTCTGCCAGACCGCGAGCAGCCCGGTCGCCACCGCCATGAGGACGCCCGACCACACCACGAACGGCTTGCGGCGCCCCATCCGGTCCGACCAGACCCCGCCCACCACCACCGTGGCGAGCAGGGCGGCCCCGTTCACGGCGGTGAGGACGAGGACGCCCCGGCCGGGATCCGCGTACCGCAGCCGGTCGCGCAGGTAGTACAGCAGGTACAGCAGCACGATCGAGTTGCTGACGTTGATCAGGAACCGGGTCAGCCACGCCCACGCCAGATCCGGGTACGCCCGCGGGCTGATCCAGAAGCCCGCGAGGAAACCGGACCAGTGGAACGCCGGGCGGTCCGCGGCGGCGAGCCGCAGGTCCGGGTAGCGGACGACGTACGGCAGCACCCCCGCCACCGTGAAGACGGCGCAGGCCGCGTACCCGGCGGCCACGCCTCCGGCCGCCGTCGCGAGGCCCGTCCCCGCGACCACCCCGAGCAGCTGGGCCGCACCCAGCCAGCCACCCACGGAGCCCCGTTGGGCCCGGGGCACCCGGTCCGGCACCGCCGCCGTCACCGCGGCGAAGGCCGCATTCAGCGTGAGCTGCACCAGGCACCACCCGACCGCCATGCCCGCCAGGCCGCCCGCCCCGGCGAGCAGCAGCAGCGAGGCCGCGCCGCCGGCCGTCCCGGCCACGATCCACGGCGTACGGCGCCCGAGCCGCGATGTCGTACGGTCCGACAGCGCCCCGAAGACCGGGTTGGCGAGCAGTGACACCACCGCGCCCGCGCCGGTCACCCACGCCAGGACCGTCTCCTTGGGGGTGCCCGCGGGGGCCAGCCGCTCCGCCTGGAGCGCGAGGAGGATCTGCAGCGGGCCGTACCAGCCCACCCAGATCGCCCCGTTGGCGAGGCACAGCGCGGACGTCCACCCCCGCCCGACCGGGACGGCCGGCTCCGCCGGCACGGCCTGCCCGGTTGCCGCCGTCATCTCACCCCCGCGCCCGCAGCGACGTGCGCAGCGCGTCCCGCAGCCACCGGTACGAGGCCTTGGGCGTCCGCCGCTGCGTCGCGTAGTCCACGTGCACCAGACCGAACCGCTGTGTGTACCCCTCCGCCCACTCGAAGTTGTCGAGCAGCGACCAGACGAAGTAGCCGCGGACGTCGACGCCGGCCTCCAGGGCCCGGTGCAGTGCGCGCAGATGCCCGTCGAGATAGGCGATACGGGCCGGGTCGTCCACACCGTCGTACGAGCAGCCGTTCTCCGTGATGACGAGAGGCGGCAGCCGGTCGCCGTACCGCTCGCGGAAGGCCAGCAGCAGCTCCGTCAGGGCCGCCGGCACCACCGGCCAGTCGAAGCCGGTGACCGGGTACCCCTCGATCCTGCGCACCGAGAACGGCAGTTCCGCGGGCAGCGTCAGGCCCGAGAACTCGACGTCCTCGCCGCCCGGCGCCCCCACCTTCGTCGGCTGGTAGAAGTTGATCCCGTACCAGTCCAGCGGCTCGCCGATGATCTTCAGATCGGCGGCCACGTCCGTGCCGGGCATCAGCTCGGCGAAGCCCTCCGGGTACGCGCCCAGCAGCAGCGGGTCGGCGAACAGGCGGTTCAGCAGGACGTCGTAGAACCCGGCCGCCTCCACGTCCTCCCGGGCCTCGGAGGCCGGCCAGGTCGGTCCGTGGGAGTTGGCGATGCCCACGTCCGTCACGCCCGCGGCCCGCAGCGCCCGGGCGGCCAGGCCGTGGGCCAGCAGCTGGTGGTGGGCGGCGGGCAGCGCGTCGAAGAGCAGGGCGTGGCCCGGGGCGTGGGCGCCGAGCGCGTGGCCGAGCAGGGTGTGCTCGGCGGGTTCGTTGAGGGTGATCCACTGGGTGACGCGGTCGGCGAGGCGGTCGGCGACGACGGCCGTGTACTCCGCGAACCGCTCGGCGGTGTCCCGGCGCAGCCAGCCGCCCGCCCCCTCCTCCAGGGCGAGCGGGGTGTCCCAGTGGAAGAGCGTCGGCACCGGGCGGATCCCGGCGCCGCACAGTTCGTCGACCAGACGGTCGTAGAAGTCGAGGCCGCGGGGGTTCGGACGGCCGGCGCCCTCGGGGAGCACCCGCGACCAGGCGATCGAGAAGCGGTAGGCGTCGGCGCCCAGGTCGCGGACGAGCGCGACGTCCTCCGGATAACGGTGGTAGTGGTCACAGGCGACGGCCGCCGTCGTGCCGTCCTTGATACGGCCCGGCTGCGCGGTGAACGCGTCCCAGACGGACGGGCCCCGCCCGTCCTCGTCGGCCGCGCCCTCGATCTGGTGGGCCGAGGTCGATACGCCCCAGAGGAAGCCCTCGGGGAACGCCGGCAGGGGTGTCGCCTCGGGTTCGCCGCTGCGCAATGTCATGCGCGCGATAATCCGTACCCCCGGTAACAGAAGTCAACGGGTCGTACGCGACGGCTTGTTGCCCGCCGGCGGGACCGGAGCGCCGCGCACTCACTCCCCGTGGCTCTGCAGGACCTCCTGCACCTTGGCGATGGCGAACCCCCAGCCCTGGCCCACGGTCGGTTTGGCCGGCACCGCGATCTCCTCGGGATTGGTGAGGACGTCGAGGAGTACGGGGCCGTCGGTGGCGAAGGCCCGGGTGACGGCGTCCTGGAGCTCACCGGGATCCGTGACGCGGATGCCGGTGATGCCCAGGGCGGTGGCCACCGCCGCGAAGTCCGGGTTGTCCAGCTCGGTGCCGAACTCGGGAAGACCGGCCTGCTCCTGTTCGAGCTTGACCATGCCGAGCCGGCGGTTGTCGAAGACGACGAGCTTCACGGGGAGCCGGTGGCTGCGGATCGTCATCAGATCCCCGAGGAGCATGCTCAGCCCGCCGTCGCCGCAGAAGGCCACCACCTGCCGTCCGGGGTCCAGCAGCTGGGCGCCGAGGGCCTGCGGCATGGCGTTGGCCATCGAGCCCAGGTTGTAGGAGCCGAGCAGCTGCCGCCGCCCGCGCATCCGGACGAAGCGGGACAGCCAGACGGTCGACATACCGGTGTCGGAGGTGAAGATCGCGTCGTCCGCCGCGACCGCGTCCACGGCGGCCGCCAGAGCCTCAGGCCGTACGAGGTGCTCACGGTTGTCCAGGGCCGAACGCACCTTGCCGATCAGGGTGCTGTCGTGCCGCGGACTCGCCAACCGCTGCTGGCCCTTGCACCAGGTCGCGTACGTCTCCCGGGCCTTTTCGAGGTGGCCCCGGTCCCGCTCGCCGCCCAGCAGCCCCAGCAGCCCGCGCACCGTCGGGCCGACGTCGCCCACCAGACCGAGGTCGACCGGTACGCGGCGCCCGATGTGTTCGGCGGCCGCATCGACCTGGATGACCTTCTTTCCCCGCGGATACCAGTCGCGGTACGGGAAGTCGGTGCCCAGCAGCAACAGCGCGTCGGCGTCCTCCATGGCACCGGCGGCGGCGGGATTGCCGATCAGGCCGGTCTGTCCCACCTCGTAGGGGTTGTCGTCCTCGAAGCCCTCCTTGGCCTTGAGGGTGAGGACCATCGGGGCGGCGAGCCGGTCGGCGAGCGCCAGCACGTCCTCACGTGCCGAGCGTGCGCCGCGGCCCACCAGCAGAGTGACCTTCTCCGCACCGTCCAGCAGGTCGGCGGCGGCGCGCAGTTCCGGTTCGTCGGGACGGGTGGTGTGGTCGGCCAGGAAGAACCGGGGCGGGCGGTCCCCGGGCACCTCCTGCTCGCCGATGTCGCCGGGAACGGTCAGCACCGCGACGCCCCGGCGTGCGGTGGCCGCCCGCACGGCCGACTCCAGCAGCCCGGGCATCTGCGCCGCTGAGGTGACCGTGGCCCGGAAGGCGGCCACATCGCGGAAGAGGAGGTCGTTGTCGACCTCCTGGAAGTAGTCGGTGCCCACCTCCGACAGGGGGACCTGGCCGGCGATCGCGAGCACCGGCGCATGGCTCTTGGCCGCGTCGTACAGGCCGTTCAGCAGATGCACCGAGCCCGGTCCGACCGTGCCCATGCACACCCCGAGCGTGCCCGTCAGCTGGGCCTGCGCGCCCGCGGCGAAGGCGGCGGCCTCCTCGTGCCGGCAACCGACCCACTCGATGCCGTCGGTCCGCCTGATGGCGTCCGTCAGCGGGTTCAGTGCGTCACCGACCACGCCGAACACATGCCGGACCCCGAGCCCGGCCAGAGCGTCGACGACTACCTGTGCCACTGTGCGGGACATGCCGTGTGCCTCCTGTATCCGACGTCAGACGGTGAAGCGGTCGGGGTCGGCCGCGGCCCAGTCCGCGGCCCAGTCCCGGGGTGGTTCCGCCAGCAGCTCGCCCGGCCGCAGCGGGGCGTAGAGCTCGGCGCCGGAGAGCACGGTGGTCGCGTCCACCCGCCGGCGCAGCATGTGGGGGCGCAGTTCGGACGGGTCCGCGACGCCCATCGCCCCCATGATCTGCTGGGCGCTGCGTACCGTGGCCTCCTGGAAGCGGCGCACCCGCTCGGACTTGTCGGCCACGTCGAGCGCCCGGGCCCGGCGGGGATCCTGGGTGGCCACCCCGACCGGACAGGTGTTGGTGTGGCACCGCTGGGCCTGGATGCAGCCGACGGCGAACATCATCGCCCGGGCGGCGTTGGTGTAGTCCGCTCCCTGGATGAGGCGTTTGACGATGTCCGACCCCGTGGCGATCTTGCCGCTCGCCCCGATCCTGATCCTGTCCCGCAGCCCCGTCCCGACCAGCGCGTTGTGCACGGTGGTCAGCCCCTCGGTCAGCGGGGTTCCCAGGTGGTCGGCGAACTCGGGCGGTGCGGCGCCGGTTCCGCCCTCCGCCCCGTCCACGACGATGAAGTCGGGAGTGACGTCCTCCGCCAGCATCGCCTTGCACACGGCCAGGAACTGCTGACGGGACGTCAGGCAGAGCTTGAATCCGGTGGGCTTGCCGCCCGCCAGCTCGCGCATGCGGGCGATGAACAGCACCAGCTCCCGTGGGGTGGAGAACACCCGGTGGTAGGGCGGCGAGACGACCGTCCGCCCCTGGGGCACGTCGCGGACGCGGGCGATCTCGGCAGTGACCTTGCTGCCGGGCAGCACACCGCCGATCCCGGGCTTGGCGCCCTGGGAGAGCTTCAGCGACACGCACTTGACCTGCTCCGTGGCCGCTTTCCGCGCGAACTCCCCTTCGTCGAAGCCTCCGTCGTCCGTGCGGCAGCCGAAATATCCGGTGCCTATCTCCCAGATCAGGTCGCCGCCGTGCCGCAGGTGGTACTCCGACAGGCCGCCCTCACCGGTGTCATGGGCGAATCCACCTCGGGCCGCGCCCTGGTTGAGGGCCAGCAGGGCGTTGGTCGACAGTGCGCCGAAGCTCATCGCGGAGACGTTCAGCAGGGCCATCTCGTACGGGCGGGTGCAGCCGGGGCCGCCGACCCGCACCAGCGGAGGCTTGTCCGGGAGTGACAGCGGGGCCATCGACGGGACGAGGAACTCCTGGCCGTGGGCATCGACGTCGCGGTCGGTGCCGAAGGGCTCCTCCGCGTCCGTGCCCTTCGCCCGCTGGTACACCAGGGAGCGCACATCGCGGTCGTAGGGGCGGCCGTCGTAGTTCCGCTCTATGAAGTACTGCTGCAGCTCCGGCCGGACGGCCTCCATCAGGAACCGCAGGTGGCCGAGTACCGGGTAGTTGCGCAGCACCGAGTGGCGCCGCTGGAGGAGGTCCCGCACGCCCAGGGCACCGAGCGCCGTCAGCGGCACGGCGGCTGTCCACCACCAGGGTGTGACGAGGAGGGAGAGCACGACCGTCGCGAGGGCGGCACACAGCACCACCGTCATGAAAACGAACCTGGCTGTCCTGGCGGCCATGTCGCGCACCCCTCACTCCTCCCCGGGGCACCCGCGCCCCACCCCGTCCGATTCCGTGCCCCGCCCCGACCCCCTACGACTTCTCGGCGGGCCGGGGAATGCGCTCCAGCAGACCGCGCAGGTCGTCCGCGTGCTCCTCCTCCTGGGCCAGCAGCTCCTCGAAGACCCGCCGGGTGGTCGGGTCGTCGTCCCCCAGCCACTGGACGATCTCCGTGTAGGAGGCCACGGCGACCCGCTCGGCCACCAGGTCCTCCTTGAGCATCTCGACCAGGTCGGTACTTGCGTCGTACGTGGCGTGCGAGCGCTTGGTGAGCGTGTCCGGGTCGAAGTCCGGTTCGCCGCCCAGCTGGACGATCCGCTGTGCCAGCTTGTCCGCGTGCTGCTGCTCCTCCTGGGCGTGCTCCAGGAATTCCGCCGCGACCGGCTCCGAGTACAGCCCGGACGCGGTGTAGTGGTGGCGCTTGTAGCGGAGCGTGCACACGATCTCCGTCGCCAGCGCCTCGTTGAGCACCCGCAGCACACGGTCCAGATCGGCGCCGTAGGCGTCGGTCACGGGGCCCTTGTCGATCTCCTGGCGCGCCCGCTCCCGGATGGTCTCGATGTCGGTGAGGAACTCGGCCACGACGTGCAACCGCCTTTCGTTGTGCTCGCAGGGCGCGACGGATCAGCGCCCTGCGGGTCCGGAACATCCTTGCCTCGCCCGCTTGTACCCCTTGTGCCGCGGGACATGGCCGGCCCGATGGGCCGGTTAGAACTTCGGTGTACGGGCCGCCAGTTCCACGATGCGGGCCGCCTCCTGAGGCGTCTCCACGCACGGCGGGGAGCCCGCCAGCGGCTTGCGGGCCGTCTCCTTCATGCAGGCCACCGCGACGACGCCGACGAGCGCCGCGGCCATGGCGTAGTAGGCGGGCATCATGTCGCTGCCCGTCACGGAGATCAGCGCCGTGATCACCAGGGGGGTGGTGCCGCCGAAGAGCGAGGCGGAGAGGTTGTAGCCGACGGACAGGGACCCGTAGCGGATCTGGGTGGGGAACAGCGCGGGCAGCGCGGCGGACATGGTGCCGAGCAGGCACACCAGGGACAGCCCCAGCATCAGCATGCCGGCGCCGACCCCCGCGACACCGCCCTGCCGGACCAGCAGGAAGGCGGGCACCGACAGAACGAGGAAGCCCAGCATGCCCGCCATCAGCAGGGGCTTGCGCCCCAGGCGGTCGGAGAGCCTGCCGGCCTGATGGGTGAGGGGCATCAGCACCACCATCACGGCGATCAGGATCAGCAGGCCGTGCGCCTCGGAGTAGTGCAGGCGGTCCGACAGATAGGTCGGCATGTACGACAGGAGCATGTAGTCGGCGATGTTGTAGGCGCCGACGAGGCAGATGCAGAGGATCAGGCTCGGCCACTGTTCCCGGAAGATCTCGCGGAGGCCGCCCTGTGCGGTGCTCTCGGCCGCAGCCCCCGCACCCTGGTGCGCGGAGTCGTCGTCCAGCTTCCGGAACGCCGGCGTCTCGTCCAGTCGAAGCCGCAGATAGAGGCCGATCAGACCGATGGGCCCGGCCACCAGGAACGGCACCCGCCACCCCCAGGACTCCATGCCGGAATCACCCAGCACCGTCGTCAGCGCGGTGACCAGGCCGGAGGCGCCGACGTAGCCGGCGAGCGTGCCGACCTCCAGGTAGCTGCCGAAGAATCCGCGGCGCCGGTCCGGCGCGTACTCGGCGATGAAGGTGGAGGCACCGCCGTACTCGCCGCCGGTCGAGAAGCCCTGGACCAGCCGGAAGAGGATCAGCAGGGACGGCGCCCAGAACCCGATGGCCGCGTAGGAGGGGATCAGGCCGATGGCGAAGGTGCCGACGGCCATCATGATCATGGTGAGGGCGAGCACCTTCTTCCGGCCGATCCGGTCGCCCATGGGACCGAAGACCATGCCGCCGAGCGGGCGGACGAGGAACGACACCGCGAAGGTCGCGAAGGAGGAGAGCAGCTGGACGGTGGCGTTGCCGGACGGGAAGAAGACATGGCCGATGGTGACGGCGAGGTAGCTGTAGATGCCGAAGTCGAACCATTCCATGGCGTTGCCGAGCGAGGCCGCCTTGACCGCCCGCCCGACGGCCGCCTCGTCGCTGACGGTGATGTCGGTGCGCCGCAGCGGTGGGTTCCGGCGGCGGCTCAGCGCCCGGAAGAGGAGGCGGTGACGCCTGACCGCCTCCGGGTCGGCAGCGGCCTCGGCGGCGGGGGACTCGGTGGCCACCATGGATTCGTCCTCTCGTCCGGCACGTTCTCAGGTGATCGTCTGCTCGAGGACGTCACCTGCAAACGGCCGTCGGAGGGATTGGCCGCGGTGGCTGCGGGCGCGCACACCCGCGCCCCCTGCATGTCCGGCGCTGGAGGACGAGGCCGTTCGGGCCGGTACCGGGTCCGGGGACGGAGCCCCCGGTTTCGGGAAGGGGCGGGGCGGGGGAATGCCCGCGGCAGCGTCCCCACGGCCCTAGGCTCCCTCCTTCAGCACCCGTGAGATCAGCCTGCGTTGGGGCTCGGTGAGCCGCGGATCCGCGCAGTGGACGGTCCGCCCGTCCACGGTGATCCGGTAGCTGAACCCGTCCGGCACGCCGGCGGGCGGCGCATCCCGCGCCCCGTCGAGCGCCGCCTCGGCCAGCGCATGCCACTCGGGGGCGTCGGCGAGCTCCGAGGTGTCCACCTCGGCCTCCCGCTCGACGCCCGCGAATCCTCCTGTGCGCTTCACTCGGATACGCATGATCCCTGTCTAGTACGGCAGCGCGGCCGCCGCCAGGCGGCCTGCGCACCGGACTAGGCGGTCGGCACCCCGACCTGCTCCCAGGCCTTCGCGGCGGCCTGGGCCTCCGCACCCTCCCCGTACCGCGCCCGCGCCGCCGCCACGGTGAGCCGCGCGAAGTCCGCGAACCGCGCGTCGGAGGCCAGCTCGCCGCCGGTCAGGACGTCGTACCAGATCTGTCCGGCCCGCTCCCACGCCTGGCCGCCGAGCGCCTGGGCGACGAGGTAGAAGGCGTGGTTGGGGATGCCGGAGTTGATGTGGACGCCGCCGTTGTCACGGCTGGTGCGGACATAGCCGTCCATCGTGCCGGGCTGCGGGTCCTTGCCGAGGTCCGGGTCGTCGTAGGCGGTGCCGGGCGCCTTCATGGAGCGCAGCGCCTCGCCGTGCACGCTCGGCGCGAGGAGTCCGGCGCCGATCAGCCAGTCCGCCTGCTCCGCGGTCTGTCCGAGCGCGTACTGCTTGATGAGCGAGCCGAAGACGTCCGAGAGGGACTCGTTCAGCGCGCCGGACTGGCCGTAGTACTCCAGGTTCGCCGTGTACTGCGTGACGCCGTGGGTGAGTTCGTGACCGATGACGTCGACGGGGATCGTGAAGTCGAGGAAGAGGTCGCCGTCGCCGTCGCCGAACACCATCTGCTGCCCGTCCCAGAAGGCGTTGTCGTACTTCTCGCCGTAGTGGACGCTCGCGTTCAGCGGCAGGCCCGCGTCGTCGATCGAGTGCCGCCCGTACGCCTTCAGGTACAGCTCGAAGGTGGCGCCCAGCCCGGCGTGCGCACGGTTGACGGTCGCGTCGGAGGACGGCTGGTCGGCTTCGGAGTGCACCTTGTGGCCGGGCAGGGTCTCCTGGTGCCCGGCGTCGTAGATCGTGCGCGCGGGCTGGTCGGACGGGGTGCCCGTGGGCGCCGCGGCGCTCCGGAAGGCGGTGAGGCGGCGCCGGGTGCGGTGCTGGGCGTCGAGTTCCAGGGTGCGCTGCGCCGGCAGGTGCAGCGCCGGGTCCGCGTGCTGCGCGAGCCGGTCGAGGATGTGCGGCGGGACGACCGTGCAGAAGACGGGGTGGACGCCCCCGGTCGGGTGGTGGGCGGCCTCGTCGTGCGGGTGGCCGCCCGCGTGGGACGGGTTGACGGGCTCGTGGCCCGGGTGCTTCGTCATGCGCAAGAATGTGGCACTGGGTGTTCACGGTGTCACTAGCAGCGACAAAGGTTGATTAAATGGAGTGATACGTCACCTTTTGCCCGTTACTTCGCGGCCGTCCCGCATAGTGGAACAGGGTCTTCGTATCCGGCCGCACTCGGTTAAGCTGCGAAGCATCATGCGTTTCGGGCTGCTTCTCCTTAGCTGCCGCGGCGAGGGCCTGTAGTCGAAGGCCGACCCCCTCCCCGCGGAGTTCGGTGTTGCGCTACGACCCGTCGGCCGTCCCCCGTGGACCCCTGAGGAGCCCTCGCATCATGTCGAACCCCGCATCTTCCGTCGGTCGCCCCACGCCCCTCACCAACGGCGCGCACTTCCAGCGGCCGTCCGCGATGCCGATCCACAAGTACGGCCGGTACGAGCAGGTCGACATCCCCGACCGGACCTGGCCGGACAATCGGATCACCAAGGCCCCCCGTTGGCTGTCGACCGACCTGCGCGACGGCAACCAGGCGCTGATCGACCCGATGTCCCCGGCGCGCAAGCGCGAGATGTTCGATCTGCTGGTCCGCATGGGCTACAAGGAGATCGAGGTCGGCTTCCCCTCCTCCGGCCAGACCGACTTCGACTTCGTACGGTCGATCATCGAGGACGGCGCGATCCCCGAGGACGTGACCATCTCCGTCCTCACCCAGGCGCGTGAAGAGCTGATCGAGCGCACCGTCGAGTCCCTGAAGGGCGCCCGCCGCGCGACCGTCCACATGTACAACGCGACCGCTCCGGTCTGGCGCGAGGTCGTCTTCCGCGGCTCCAGGGACCAGGTCAGGCAGATCGCCGTCGACGGCACGCAGCTGGTCATGGAGTACGCCGAGAAGCTGCTGGGCCCCGAGACGGTCTTCGGCTACCAGTACAGCCCCGAGATCTTCACGGACACCGAGCTGGACTTCGCGCTGGAGGTCTGCGAGGGCGTCATGGACGTCTGGCAGCCCGAGGCCGGCCGCGAGATCATCCTGAACCTGCCGGCGACGGTCGAGCGCTCCACGCCCTCCACGCACGCGGACCGCTTCGAGTGGATGAGCCGCAACCTCTCCCGCCGCGAGTTCGTCTGCCTGTCCGTGCACCCGCACAACGACCGCGGCACCGCCGTCGCCGCCGCCGAGCTGGCGATCATGGCGGGCGCGGACCGGATCGAGGGCTGCCTGTTCGGCCAGGGCGAGCGCACCGGCAACGTCGACCTGGTCACCCTGGGCATGAACCTGTTCTCGCAGGGCGTCGACCCGCAGATCGACTTCTCGGACATCGACGAGATCCGTCGTGCCGCCGAGTACTGCAACCAGATGGAGGTCCACCCGCGCCACCCCTACGCGGGCGACCTGGTCTACACCGCCTTCTCCGGCTCCCACCAGGACGCCATCAAGAAGGGCTTCGAGTCGATGGAGGCCAGGGCCGAGGCCGCCGGCAAGACCGTCGACGACATCGAGTGGGCCGTTCCGTACCTGCCGATCGACCCGAAGGACGTCGGCCGTTCCTACGAGGCCGTCATCCGCGTCAACTCGCAGTCCGGCAAGGGCGGCGTGGCGTACGTCCTGAAGAACGACCACAAGCTGGATCTGCCGCGGCGCATGCAGATCGAGTTCTCGAAGATCATCCAGGCGAAGACGGACGCCGAGGGCGGCGAGGTCACGCCGAAGGCCATCTGGAGCGTCTTCCAGGACGAGTACCTGCCCAACCCCGACAACCCGTGGGGCCGCATCCAGGTCAGGGCCGGCCAGACCACGACCGACAAGGACGGCGTGGACACCCTGAACGTCGAGGCCACCGTCGACGGCGCCGACACGGTCCTGTCCGGCACCGGCAACGGCCCGATCTCGGCGTTCTTCGACGCCCTGCAGTCCATCGGCATCGACGTACGCCTGCTGGACTACCAGGAGCACACGATGAGCGAGGGCGCCTCCGCGCAGGCCGCCTCGTACATCGAGTGCGCGATCGACGGCAAGGTCCTGTGGGGCATCGGCATCGACGCGAATACGACACGCGCGTCGCTGAAGGCCGTTGTCTCCGCCGTGAACCGCGCGGCGCGCTGAGCGGTCTGACCCGCACTTTTCCGGCCCCGTCCGCCCTTTGTGGGCGGGCGGGGCCGCGTCGTATCCCGGCCATGTGGGAGGCCACCCCGCAACAGGGTGCTGACTACACCTCATACATGTGGCTAACATCACGCCAGCGCGGCGATGTTGCCGTGGGTTACGGAGGTGCGACGTGCTGCATGGACCGGGACGAATCGACCGTACTGGTACCACTCGAACCGCACATGCCCTCGGCATTCGCACCGCAGCCCTCCGTACTGCCCTCTTCGGTACCCGCACGGTGTGGACCACCGTCGGCGACGGCGAGTTCTTCTGCCCGGGCTGCGGGGGCGACCGCAACTACCAGCGCCGCGAGGGCCGCCGCCGGTTCGCCGTGGTCGGGGTGCCGCTGCTGTCGCGCGGCGCGACCGGCCCCGTCGTCGAATGCGTGGCCTGCCGGGAGCACTTCAGCACGGACGTCCTCGACCACCCCACCACGCACCGCTTCTCGGCGATGCTCCGCGACGCCGTGCACACCGTCGTCCTCGCGGTCCTCGCCGCCGGCGGCACCGGGTCCCGCGCGGTCCTGGAGACGGCGGCGTCCGCCGTGCGCACCGCCGGGTTCGACGACTGCGAGCCCCGGCACCTCGCCGCGCTCGTCGACGCCCTCGCCGCGGACACCGGGCGCCTGCCGGGCCAGTGCGGTACGGGCGGCCTGGCCGGCCTGGTGATAGAGCTCCACGAGGCCCTGGACCCGCTCGCCCCGCACCTGGCCCCCACGGGCCGCGCGTCGATCCTGCTCCAGGGTGCGCGGGTCGCCCTCGCCGACGGCCCCTACACGCCGGCGGAGCGCGATGTCCTCAGCACGATCGGCGGGGCGCTGACCATGTGCTCGGACGACGTAACCCGCCTCCTGGAGGCGGCGCGCACCCCGTCGTAGGAAGTCCTGCCGCCGGACCGCGTCCAACTGCGGTTCGCTGAGCGCCTGTTCGAACCATGCCGCAGAATTCCCCTGCGCCCGACGCGAACCGTTGGCCACGGCCAACCCTCTTGTCCTACGCCGTACTTGTAGGTCACAGAGGCCTCCCGAGTGTAGATGCATACCGCCACCCCGGGGACACGAAGAGTGAAATCGGGCAGGTGGGGGGAGGCCCCGTGAACGTGGAAGACGGAACGCGGCACGCGGCGGGACGCGTGGCTCGGGCGGAGGAAACCTTGACGGAATTGCGCGTGGCCCTGGCACGGGCCGGAATCACGTTGCCGTCTCTGCGGCTGGACCCGGTGGCCCCGGCCCTGGAGGCCCCGAGCCCCCTGGTGGAGCCGGGCCGGTGCACCGTGGAGACGGCGGAGCGGATCGCCGTCGCCCTGGTGGACGGGGCCGCGGACGGGGGAGACCGCCGATGAAGCCGCCCGTCGGCTCCTACGCCGTGGACGTGCGCACCGGGCAGGTGGGCCGGGTCATGGGCCACGAGGGCCCGTACGTCCAGCTGAGACCCCTCGGTGGCGGCCGTGAGTGGGACGTGGCGCCGGAGGAGGTCCGCACGGCCACCTCCCAGGAGCGTCTGAGCGCGGCGACGGCGTACGTCAACGCCCGGAGCCGCGGCGAGGTGCCGTAGGGAAGAATGGCCCCATGAGTCTGTTCCGCGACGACGGCATCGTGCTGCGCACCCAGAAGCTGGGCGAGGCGGACCGGATCATCACGATGCTCACACGCGGTCACGGGCGGGTACGCGCCGTCGCCCGCGGGGTGCGGCGGACCAAGTCGAAGTTCGGGGCACGGCTGGAGCCGTTCTCGCACGTGGACGTGCAGTTCTTCGCCCGGGGGAGCGAGCTGGTCGGCCGCGGACTGCCGCTGTGCACACAGAGCGAGACGATCGCCGCGTACGGCGGCACGATCGTCACGGACTACGCGCGCTACACCGCCGGGACGGCGATGCTGGAGACGGCGGAGCGCTTCACCGACCACGAGGGCGAGCCGGCCGTGCAGCAGTACCTGCTGCTCGTGGGCGGGCTGCGCACCCTCGCCCGGGGCGAGCACGCGCCGCATCTGGTCCTGGACGCGTTCCTGCTGCGCTCGCTCGCCGTCAACGGCTACGCGCCCAGCTTCTCCGACTGTGCGAAATGCGGGCTGCCCGGCCCGAACCGCTTCTTCTCGGTCTCGGCGGGAGGAAGCGTGTGCGCGGACTGCCGGGTGCCCGGCAGCGTCGTACCCTCGCCGCAGGCCCTCGGCCTGCTCGCCGCGCTGCTCACGGGAGACTGGGACACGGCGGACGCGTGCGAGGCGCGGTACGTCAGGGAAGGCAGCGGGCTGGTGTCGGCGTATCTGCACTGGCACCTGGAGCGGGGGCTGCGCTCGCTGCGGTACGTAGAACAATGACGGCACACGGCACGCCGGAACCATCGACCATCGGGAACCAGGGGAGACGAAGGCACATGGCAGTACGCGGGATTCTGGGGCGGCAGCGCCGCGAGTACAAGGCTCCCGAGCAGCACCCGTCGGGTGCGCGCCCGCCGAAGCTCCCCGGCGAGCTCATCCCCGAGCACGTGGCGATCGTCATGGACGGCAACGGGCGCTGGGCGAAGGAGCGCGGCCTGCCGCGCACCGAAGGACACAAGGTCGGCGCCGAGTGCGTGCTGGACGTGCTGCAGGGCGCGATCGAGATGGGCGTCAGGAACATCTCCCTGTACGCCTTCTCCACCGAGAACTGGAAGCGCTCGCCGGACGAGGTGCGCTTCCTCATGAACTTCAACCGCGACTTCATCCGCAGGACCCGCGACCAGCTCGACTCCCTCGGCATCCGGGTGCGCTGGGTGGGCCGGATGCCCAAGCTGTGGAAGTCGGTGGCCAAGGAACTCCAGATCGCCCAGGAGCAGACCAAGGGCAACGACCGGCTCACGCTGTACTTCTGCATGAACTACGGCGGCCGGGCCGAGATCGCGGACGCGGCGCAGGCCCTGGCGGAGGACGTGAAGGCGGGCAGGCTCGACCCGTCGAAGGTCACCGAGAAGACCCTCGCGAAGTACCTCTACTACCCGGACATGCCGGACGTGGACCTGTTCCTGCGGCCGAGCGGCGAGCAGCGCACCTCCAACTACCTGATCTGGCAGAGCGCTTACGCCGAGATGGTCTTCCAGGACGTGCTGTGGCCCGACTTCGACCGCCGCGACCTGTGGCGCGCCTGCCTGGAGTACGCCTCCCGCGACCGCCGCTTCGGCGGCGCCATCCCGAACGAGGAGCTGCTGGCGATGGAAGGCCGGCAGCAGTAGCCCGGTCCGCCCGGGGGCGAGCACCGAGTGCCCGCCCCCGGCCGTTGCGGGCACGGCGGGCCCGCGGCACGCGTCCGGCACCCGGGTACGACGAGGCCGGGCGCCCCAGCGGCGGCGCCCGGTCAGGTCGAGTCGTTGCTATGCCTCGGCGGAGGTCCGTGCGCACTCGACGCAGGTGCCGAAGATCTCCACCGTGTGCGCCACGTTCACGAACTCGTGCTCGGCGGCGATCGCGTCGGCCCACTTCTCGACCGCCGGGCCCTCGACCTCGACGGCCTTGCCGCAGACGCGGCACACCAGATGGTGATGGTGGTCCCCGGTCGAGCAGCGGCGGTAGACGGCCTCGCCGTCCGACGTGCGCAGGACGTCGACCTCACCGGCGTCGGCGAGGGACTGGAGCGTGCGGTAGACCGTGGTCAGTCCCACCGAGTCGCCCTTGTGCTTGAGCATGTCGTGCAGCTCCTGCGCGCTGCGGAACTCGTCCACCTCGTCGAGCGCGGCGGCCACGGCCGCACGCTGGCGGGTCGACCTGCCTCGAACCGGGGCTGTCACGATTGCCTCCTCGTGTCTCCTGCCAGGCCATTGTGCCAGTCCGGACCCGCCAGGAGTCAGACGCTGACCGGATATCGGCCCCACGCGGGGCGGTCCGTGCGGCCCGCGCCCGTGCCGTGCCGCGCCTAGGCGTCCACCCGCTCGCCCGCCGCCGGTGCCGGAATGACGCATTCTGCCGGGTCGCCGGCTCCGCGCGCCGTGGCCGCCGTCCGTGCCCTGCGCCGCGCGAGGGGCGCGGCCAGCGCGGTGAGCACGATGAACACGGCGATGGTCAGCAGGACGATCGTCGCGCCGGGCGGCACGTACTGGTAGTACGAGGTGACCGTGCCGCCGAGCGTCGCGGTGACGCCGATCGCCACGGCGATCGCGAACGTGGCGGCGAAGCTGCGCGTCAGCTGCTGCGCGGCGGCCACCGGCACCACCATCAGCGCGCTGACCAGCAGCAGGCCGACGACGCGCATCGCCACGGTGACCGTGATCGCTGCGGTGACGGCCGTGAGGAGGTTCAGCGCCCGCACCGGCAGGCCCGTCACCCGCGCGAACTCCTCGTCCTGGCTCACCGCGAACAGCTGTCGCCTCAGCCCGACCGCCACGGCCAGGACGAAGGCGGCGAGCAGACAGATCGCGAGCACGTCGCTGCGCGAGACCGTCGTGAGCGAGCCGAAGAGATAGGTGCTCAGATTGGCGGTGGAGCCGCCCGGGGCGAGGTTGATGAACATCACGCCGCCCGCCATGCCGCCGTAGAACAGCATCGCGAGCGCAATGTCGCCGCGCGTCCTGCCGTACCAGCGGATCAGCTCCATCAGGACCGAGCCGAGCACGGACACCGCCGTCGCCATCCACACGGGGGACGTCGAGAGCAGGAAGCCGAGCCCGACGCCGGTCATGGCCACGTGCCCGATGCCGTCGCCCATCAGGGCCTGGCGGCGCTGCACCAGGTAGATGCCGACGGCGGGCGCGGTGATGCCCACGAGGACGGCGGCGAGCAGGGCCCGCTGCATGAAGGGGTAATCGAGGAATTCCATCGCCAGGAGTCCTTCCGGGGCCTCTAACTCAGCAGGCCGGTACGGACCGGCTCGGCGTCGGCGGTGTGCGGGTGGACATGGTCGTGGCCGGGCAGCGCGTGCTGCCCGACGGCCTTCGGCGGCGGCCCGTCGTGCAGGACGCAGCCGTCGCGCAGCACGACCGCGCGGTCGATCAGCGGCTCCAGCGGCCCGAGTTCGTGCAGCACGAGGAGGACGGATGCGCCGCCCGCGACCTGTTCGCGCAGGGTCGCGGCCAGGACCTCCTGGCTCGCGAGGTCGACTCCGGCCATCGGCTCGTCCATGATCAGCAGCTCGGGCTGTGCGGCGAGCGCGCGGGCGATCAGCACCCGCTGGTGCTGGCCGCCCGACAGCGCGTTCACCGAGTCCTTGGCGCGGTCGGTGAGCCCGACCAGCTCCAGGGCCCGGCGCACCGCGGCGCGGTCCGCCTTGCGCAGCATGCCGAAGCGGGCCCGGGACAGCCGCCCCGAGGACACGACCTCGGTCACGGTCGCCGGGACACCGCCCGCGGCGGTGGTGCGCTGCGGTACGTACCCGACGCGCGCCCAGTCGCGGAAGCGGCGGCGCGGTGTGCCGAAGAGCTCGATGTCGCCGTCGGAGACGGGCACCTGGCCGATGATCGTGCGGATCGCCGTCGACTTGCCGGAGCCGTTCGCGCCGAGCAGCGCGACGACTTCGCCGCGCCGGACGGTGAGGTCGATGCCGCGCAGCACGGGGCGCGAGCCGAGCTCCGCCGTCACATTGCGCAGGGATATGACGGGTTCGCCGCCGTTGTCGCCCATGGGTTGCGCCTCCGATGCGGGTGTGGTGATGATCACGTCGCTCATTTCGTGCCGAGCGCCTTCCGGAGCGCCGAGAGGTTGGCGTCCATGACCTGGAGGTAGTCCCGGCCCCTGGATCTGGTGGTGACGCCCTCGATCGGGTCGAGGACGTCGGTCCTCAGATGCGCGTCCGACGCCAGGGTCCTCGCGGTCTTGCCGGAGACCAGCGTCTCGTAGAAGACGGTGCCCACGCCGTCGGCCTTCGCCATCGACTGCAGGTCCCGCACGCGGGCCGCGCTCGGCTCGCTCTCGGGGTCGAGGCCGGAGATGGCCTCCTCGGTGAGGCCGTAGCGCTCGGCGAGGTAGCCGAAGGCGGCGTGGGTGGTGATGAACACCTTGCCGCGGGTGTTCTTCAGCCCGTCCCGGTACCGGGTGTTCAGCGCGTCCAGCTTCCGCACCAGGGCCGCAGTGTTCTTCCGGTACGCGCCGGCGTGCTTCGGGTCGGCCTTCTCGAAGGCCTTGCCGACGCCGCGGGCGACCTCCGCGTACCGCACGGGGTCGAGCCAGATGTGCGGGTCCCGGGCGCCCGGCTCCTCGTCGCCGTGGCCTTCGCCGTGGCCGTGGTCGTGCTCCGCGGCGTGGCCGCCGACCTCGTCGCCGTGGGTCTCCAGCGTGGTCAGCGAGGCCGCGTCGACCCTGGTCCGCACGTCGGACTGGGCCACCGCGTCGTCGACGGCGGGCTGCAGGCCCTTGAGGTAGAGGACCGCGTCGGCCTTCTCCAGCCGGATCATCTGCCGGATGCTGACCTCCAGGTCGTGCGGTTCCTGGCCGGGCTGGGTCAGAGTGGTGACGTGGACGTGCTCCCCGCCGATCTGCTCGGCGAGGTACTCCAGGGGATAGAAGGAGGCGACGACGTCCAGCTCTCCGGAGCCCTTGCCGTCCGCGGCGGTGGAGCCCGAGCAGGCGGTGAGGGTGCCGAGGCCGAGCGCGAGGGCGCTCGCGGCAGCGGCTCCGGACAGGAGGCGTCGTCGTACGTTCATGACAGTCATTTTCAACAAAGATGGAAACGATTGTCAACAAGCCTTCGTCGGGACGGCCCGCCCGGCAGCCGTCGCGATCGGAGGCCGGGACCGATTTGATTGGAGGGGTGGACGCGCCGGTAATCTGAAGCATTCGCTCTGAAGCGCCCGCCCGTCACCACACCCCACCGAGCGCTTCGCGCCGCCCAGTAAAAAAATTCGTCGTCGTCGTAATGAAGAGAGCACCGTGGCCGCCGACAAGATCGACACCATCGTCAACCTGAGCAAGCGCCGTGGCTTCGTATTCCCGTGCAGCGAGATCTACGGCGGACAGCGTGCCGCCTGGGACTACGGGCCGCTGGGTGTCGAGCTCAAGGAGAACATCAAGCGCCAGTGGTGGCGCTACATGGTCACGTCCCGTGAGGACGTCGTCGGTATCGACTCGTCGGTGATCCTGGCGACCGAGGTCTGGGAGGCCTCCGGTCACGTCGCCACCTTCACCGACCCGCTCACCGAGTGCACCTCCTGCCACAAGCGCTTCCGCGCCGACCACCTGGAGGAGGCCTACGAGGCGAAGCACAACCGCCTCCCCGAGAACGGCCTCGCCGACATCAACTGCCCGAACTGCGGCACCAAGGGCCAGTTCACCGAGCCCAAGCAGTTCTCCGGCCTGCTCGCCACGCACCTCGGCCCCACCCAGGACAGCGGCTCCATCGCCTACCTGCGCCCCGAGACCGCCCAGGGCATCTTCACCAACTTCGGCCAGGTCCAGCAGACCTCGCGCCGCAAGCCCCCGTTCGGCATCGCCCAGATGGGCAAGTCCTTCCGCAACGAGATCACGCCGGGCAACTTCATCTTCCGCACCCGCGAGTTCGAGCAGATGGAGATGGAGTTCTTCGTCAAGCCGGGCGAGGACGAGAAGTGGCAGGAGTACTGGATGGAGCAGCGCTGGAACTGGTACACCGGCCTGGGTCTCCGCGAGGAGAACATGCGGTGGTACGAGCACCCGAAGGAGAAGCTCTCCCACTACTCCAAGCGCACCGCCGACATCGAGTACCGCTTCCAGTTCGGCGGCAATGAGTGGGGCGAGCTCGAGGGCGTCGCCAACCGCACCGACTACGACCTCGGCGCGCACTCCAAGGCCTCCGGTCAGGACCTGTCCTACTTCGACCAGGAGGCCGGCGAGCGCTGGACCCCGTTCGTCATCGAGCCCGCGGCCGGTGTCGGCCGCACCATGCTCGCCTTCCTCCTCGACGCGTACGTCGAGGACGAGGCCCCCAACGCCAAGGGCAAGATGGAGAAGCGCACCGTGCTGCGCCTCGACCACCGTCTGGCCCCGGTGAAGGTCGCGGTGCTCCCGCTGTCCCGCAACCCGGAGCTGTCGCCCAAGGCCAAGGGCCTGGCCCAGGCGCTGCGCCAGCACTGGAACATCGAGTTCGACGACGCCGGCGCCATCGGCCGCCGCTACCGTCGCCAGGACGAGATCGGTACGCCGTTCTGCGTGACCGTCGACTTCGACACGCTCGAGGACAACGCCGTGACGGTGCGTGAGCGCGACTCCATGAAGCAGGAGCGCGTGTCCCTCGACCAGATCGAGGGCTACCTGGCGGCGCGCCTCATCGGCTGCTGACCCGGGGATACGCCTGACGAGGCCCCGGTCCCGCGATGCGGGACCGGGGCCTTCGCGTGGCTGCTCGTGCGCGCGGGTGGGGTGCCCGACGGGGACGCCCGCCCCCGGCCCCCTTGCCCGTCAGCGCCGTACGGCCAGCAGCCCGCACACCACCGCGAGCGGCAGTTCCGCACAGACCGCCATCGCGACGGCCACCGCGAACTCCGGCCCGGCCGCCGCCGTCGTCATGTCGAACCATGCGTCGGCGACCAGCAGCGCCGCCGTCGCCCCGGCCGCGGCCGGGGCCCTCGGATCATGCCGTTGGACGAGCGCACCGGTGCCCAGCAGCCCCAGCGCGAGCAGCGCGTCGAAGCCGACCCAGGCCGTGCGCCAGTGGGCGGCCTGCGCGCTCGTCGGCAGCGTCCCGGCGAGCACCGCCATCCAGGGGAGCAGTGTCGCGCCGCACACCGTCAGCGCGGTCGCGGGACGGGTCAGGCGGCGGACCGCACGGGCCGTGCGGGAGGCACCGCCCCGGGACGTGGCCCGACGGGCGGCGACGGCGGCGGACACGGGGAAACCGGCGAAGGACACGGCGAGGACTCCTTCCGCGCCGGGTGCCCGGCACGCTCGGGGCCGGCCGCGGCGACGGCCGGCACACTGTCGCACCGGGCCTCGCCGGCCCGGCACGTCGTGGTGCCGGACTCTCCGGCACGTCCTCAACCCTGCTGCACACGGCGGTCACTGTCAGTCACGCTGCTGTCCGTTCCGGGGTGGCACTGGGTACACCCCGGAACCGGTACGTGCCTGCCTGGCCGCCCGTCCGCCGGATGATCTACCGTCGGCGGGTGAAGCTCCCCCTACCCCGTGCGCTGCGCCGCGGCCTGACCCGGATGCGGCGCGACGCGCCCTTCGAACTCGCCGGCGCGGCCGTGCAGTTCGTGGCCGTCGCGATACCCCTGTCGGTGCCCTGGATCCTCTTCCCGCAGATCGCCGCACTGTGGGCCGTGGTGGTGGCCACCCTCGCGCCGGCCGTCGTGCCCGCCGCCCTCTGCCGGCAGCTGACCGCCGTCCAACGGCACCGGTTCAAGGCCCTGTCGGACCTCGACATCCAGGGCCCGGCCCGCCGCTGGCATCCGCTGGCGTACCACCTGCTGGCCGGACCGGCCGTCGCCTTGGGCCAGTTCGTCGCGGTGTGCACCGTGCTCCTCGCCCTCCCGGCCGCGACCGCGTACCTGTGGATCTGGGCGCTGCCGCCGTCCGCCCGGCTCGCCCTCCCCGTCTACACCCAGGCCGAATACCTCACCGCGTACGGCGTCGTCCTGACCGCGCTCGGCGCCTGGAGCCTCGACGCCCTGGCCCGGCTCGACCGCAGGGCCGCGCTCGCCTTCCTGACGCCGGACCCGGCCCTGGCGCTGGAACGCCGCGTGGAGAACCTGACAGAGTCCCGCGCGGGCGTCGTCGACGCCGCCGACGCCGAACGCCGCCGCATCGAACGCGATCTGCACGACGGGGCGCAGCAGCGCCTGGTCTCCATGGCGATGAACCTGGGCCTCGCCAAGGCCACCCTCCCCGACATCCCGGACGACGCCCGCAAGGTCATCGAGGAGGCCCATCGCGAGGCCAAGGAGGCCATCGAGGAGCTCAGCAGCCTGGTGCGCGGACTGCACCCGGCCGTCCTCGACGACCGCGGACTCGACGCCGCCCTGTCCGGTATCGCCGCGCGCGCCCCGCTGCCCGTCAGGCTGCACGTGGACCTGACCCAGCGTGCCGCGCCCGCCGTCGAGGCGGTCGCCTACTTCGTCGTGTCGGAGGCCCTGGCCAACGTCGCCAAGCACGCCCGGGCGACCCGGGCCGATGTCGACGTCGTCCGTGTGCCCCGCCCCGACGGGGACGTACTGCGCCTGGTCGTCACCGACGACGGCGTCGGCGGCGCCGACCCCTCGCGGGGCAGCGGACTCGCCGGGCTCACCCGGCGTGCCGCCTCCGTCGACGGCACCTTCCGCTTCAGCAGCCCCCGCGGGGGTCCGACCGTTCTCACCGTGGAGTTGCCATGTCAGCAGTCAAGCGCGCCGTGATCGCCGAGGACTCGGTGCTGCTGCGGATCGGCCTGGTCAAGGTCCTGGAGGCCGCGGGCTTCGAGGTCGCCGCCGAGACCGCCGACGCGGAGGGCCTGCTGACCGCGGTCGAGGAGCACCGGCCGGACATCGCCGTCGTCGACGTCCGGATGCCGCCCGGCTTCACCGACGAGGGCGTACGGGCCGCCCTCGTGATCCGCCGGCAGTGGCCGGACACGGCGGTCCTGCTGCTCTCCCAGTACGTCGAGGAGCGCTACGCCGCCGATCTGCTCTCGGAGCACACCGACGGCGTGGGCTACCTCCTCAAGCAACGGGTCGCGGACGTCGAGGAGTTCATCGAGGCACTGCGGCGTGTGGCCTCCGGCGGCACCGCGCTGGACCCGCAGGTGGTGGCGCAGCTGCTCGTGCGGCGCGGCAGCGATCCGGTCGACCGGCTCACCCCGCGGGAGCAGGACGTTCTCGCGTCGATGGCGGAGGGGCGGTCGAACGCCGGGATCGCGGAGCACCTGGTCGTCAGCGAGAGCGCGGTGGCCAAGCACATCAACAACATCTTCACCAAGCTCGGCCTGCCGCAGGCCGACGGCGACCACCGGCGGGTGCTGGCGGTGCTGCGGTACCTCGGGAAGGCGTGAGGGGGGCGGCGGGGGCGCCGCCCCGGGACGGGAAGGGGTCAGCTGATCGTCCGGGGCAGGCGCACACTCAGGAGTGCCGTCAGGGCTATGCCGCCCAGCTGGGCGAGGAGCGTGACGACGAACGCGTCGCGCATCCCCATGCCCGGGGCCAGGGAGAGGAAGAGCGACCCGAGCGTCGCGACCCCCAGGGCGAGGGCGGACTGCTGCGTGGTGATCATGACGCCGCTGCCCACCCCGGCCCGGGGCCCCGGCACCTCGGAGAGGATCACCCGGAAGAGCACGGGAAGCTGCAACGCCTGCCCGAGCCCCGCGAGCGACGCCCCCGGCAGCAGCGGGACGATTCCGAGGTGCGGCCAGTCCCGCAGCGCGGCCAGCGCGATGAGGGAGATGCCCACGCCCTGGATCAGACCGCCCGCGGTGACGACCCGGGTGCCGTACCGCGCGACCAGACGCGGACCCGCCAATGACGTCGCGAAGAAGACCGCCGCCATCGGCAGCAGCGTGAGACCCGCCGCGACCGGACCGAGCCGCGCGCCCTGCTGGAGCACCACGGCGATCACGAACATGAAGCCGCTGAACCCCATGGAGAACGGGACCACCAGGACCAGACCGCGCCGCAGCGACTTCAGCGCGAACAGGCTCGGCGGCACCAGCGGCGTACGGCCCTGCCGGTCGGCGCTGCGCTCCACGCGGTAGAAGGCGTACGCGGCGACGGGGAAGACCGCCAGGGCCACCCAGGTCCACAGCGGCCAGCCCGCCGCACGGCCCTCGGTCAGTGGCGCCAGGAGCGCCAGCAGCGTGACACCGAGCAGCACCGTGCCGGGCACGTCGATGGGCTCCGGGTGCTGGGAGCGGGTCTCCGGGACGGCGCGCGCCGCCAGGACGAGACCCGCGATCACGAAGGGGACGTTGACGAGGAACACGCTGCGCCAGCCGGTGCCGGCGATGTCCGCCGCCACGAGGACGCCGCCCAGGATCTGGCCGGCGACCATGGACAGGCCGGCCGTCGCGCCGTACAGGCCCATCGCACGCGCCCGGCGGGTCCCCTCCGTGGCGGACTGGATGGTGGCGAGCACCTGCGGCAGCATCAGCGCCGCCGCGGCGCCCTGCGCCACCCGCGCGGCCACCAGCGACCACGCGTCGGGCGCCAGGCCGCAGGCCAGCGAGGTCACGCCGAAGGCTGCCATCCCGGCGAGGAAGAGCCTGCGGCGGCCGAACATGTCGCCGAGCCGGCCGCCGAGGACCAGCAGCACCGCGTACGAGACGCCGTAGCCGGCGATGACCAGTTCCAGCAGCGCCTCGCCTGCGGCCAGATCGTGGCCGATCGTCGGCAGGGCGACGTTGACGATGAAGAAGTCGATGAGGGGCAGTGCCGCGCCGAGCAGCACCGTGAACAGTCCGAGCCCACCGAGGGCCGGAGCGGCGGTGCGGGCCGGGGCGCGGACCGCGAGGGTTTCGAGAGTTCCGGTTTCACTCACGTAGGTCAGCCTGCTGGTTCGCTCAGACTGGTACCAGAGTCTCTTTATCCTGGTAGAAGAAGTACCTGGAAACAGGCTCGGTGATACGGCACGCTGGGGGGCATGGCCACGATGACGGATCGGACGGGGACCGTGCAGAGCCCGACGGCGCGGGGCCCGGCGGCGCCGGGTGCGGAGCACCGCGCGGCGGTGGGCGCGGACCGGCGGCACGAGCTGGCCGCCTTTCTGCGCAGCCGCCGCGAGCGGATCAGCCCCGAGCAGGTCGGCCTGGAGCGGGGGCGGCGCCGGCGCACACCGGGGCTGCGCCGCGAGGAGGTCGCCCAGCTCTCCGCCGTCGGCGTCACCTGGTACACCTGGCTCGAACAGGCCCGGGACATCCAGGTCTCCGTCCAGGTCCTCGACGCCCTGGCCCGCACGCTGCTGCTCGACACCAGTGAGCGTGCCCATCTGTTCAACCTCGCGGGTGCCGCGGACCCGGCGCCGAACACGGCCTGCCCGTCGGTCACACCGGCGCTGCGGCAACTCCTGGAGCAGCTGGAGCCGCTGCCCGCCTGCATCCAGAACGGCCGGTACGACATCCTCGCCCACAACCGCACCTACGGCCGGCTGCTCTGCGACCTCGACCAGGTGCCGTCCGAGGACCGCAACTGCATGCTGCTCTGCTTCACGAACGAGCAGTGGCGTTCCACGATCGTGCTGCTGGAGGAGACCCAGCGGCTCATGGCCGCCAAGTTCCGCGCCGCCATGGCGGACCATCTCTCCGAGCCCGCCTGGAAGGTGCTCCTCCAGCGGCTCCAGACGGCGTCGCCGGAGTTCTGCGAGGCCTGGGAGCGGCACGAGGTGGTGAGCGCCCGCAGCAAGACGAAGAAGTTCAACAACGCCCATGTGGGGCTGCTCACCCTCGACCACACGGACCTGTGGCTCGGGCCCGTCAACGGACCGCGCATGGTGACGTACGCGCCGTCCGACGAGGTCTCCCGCGAACGCCTCGAAAAACTCCACGCCCTCGCCCTGACAGCGGTCTGACCCCCCGGCCCGGGGCGCCGCGGTGCCGGCTGGCCCGGAAGGTGACGCTCGGCCGCACCGGCGCCGGGGTACCCGGTGAGGTCAGTTCCGCGTACCCGCGGTCTGCCGTACCTCCGGCTCGGCGAGCCGCTCGGCCGTGCGCTCGGCCGTCCCCCGGGCCCACGCCCCGGTGGTCACCGCCCCGAGCACCAGCACGGCCACACCGCATCCGGCGATCACCCACCATGCGGGCACGCTCGCGTCGACGAAGCGCTCCCGGTACGTGCCCGCCGCCACTCCGGAAGCCAGCACCGCGCCGATCACGGCCACCCCGAGCGTCTGCCCGATCTGGCGGCTGGTCGAGGCGACCGCCGCGGCGACCCCGGCCTGGGCGCGCGGCATGCCGGAGACGGCGGTGTTGGTGATCGGGGCGTTCACGAAGCCGAACCCGAGGCCGAAGAGGACGTATCCGAGGGCCCGCGTACCCGTCGAGGTCTCGGCGTCGAACGCCGCGAAGAGCACCCCGCTCGCCGTCATCGCGACCCCCGCGATCAGCAGCGGCAGCCGCGGTCCCCGGCTGCCGACCAGCCGCCCGGACAGCGGCGCGCACACGAAGGTCATGGCCGCCATGGGGAGCATCCACAGCCCGGCGTGCAGCGCGTTCAGGCCGCGTACGCCCTGGAGGTACAGCGTGGCGAGGAAGAGGAAGCCGCCGAGCGAGGCGAACGCGCTGATCGCTATGCCGGTCGCACCGGAGAACGGCGCGCTGCGGAAGAAGCGCAGGTCGATCAGGGGCTCGGCGCGGCGCGGTTCGTACCGGCACAGGGCGATGAGCGAGAGCGCCGCGACCGCAGCGAAGCCCGCGGTCCTCGGCGAGGTCCAGCCCGCGTCCGGCGCCTCGATGATCGCGTACGTCAGGGAGCCGAGCAGCGCGATCACCAGCAGCTGGCCCACGGGGTCGGGGCGGCGCGGCTTCGGGGCACGGGACTCGGGGACGTACCGCATGGTCAGCAGCAGGGCGGCCAGGCCCACCGGCAGATTGATCCAGAAGATCGACCGCCAGCCGACCGCGTCCACGAGCAGGCCGCCCACGAGCGGTCCCGCGGCCATCGATATCCCGACGACACCGCCCCACGCGCCGATCGCACGGGCCCGCTCCCGCGGGTCCGTGAAGGTGTTGGTGATGATCGACATGGCGACCGGGTTCAGCATCGAACCGCCCACCGCCTGCACCATGCGGAACGCGATCAGCGAGTTCAGACCGGGCGCGAGGGAGCAGAGCAGGGAGCCGAGGGTGAAGACGACCAGACCCGCCTGGAAGACCCGGCGGCGTCCGATCCTGTCGGCCGTCGAGCCCGCCAGCATCAGCAGCGAGGCCAGGACGAGCGTGTAGGCGTCGATGGTCCACTGCAGACCGGCGACGTCCGCGTGCAGGTCCCGCTGGATCGACGGCAGCGCCACGTTGAGGACGGTGTTGTCGAGGCTCACGAGCAGCAGGCTCATGCAGCAGATCGCCAGGACCAGCAGACGTCGCCGCGGGCTGAGCTCGGGCGGCATGTCACGCATCCATCAATAGTACGCCTAACTAACGACTGTCGTGGGTCGGGTGGGGTCCGGCACGCCCGGCGGTACGCGACAATGGGGGAATGCCCATGCCCTCGTCGACCCTGACCATCGGACCGCACGCCGTCACGCCGCCCGTGGTGCTCGCACCCATGGCGGGTATCACCAACGCGCCGTTCCGCACCCTCTGCCGCGAGTTCAGCGGCGGCAAGGGGCTGTTCGTCAGCGAGATGATCACGACCCGGGCGCTGGTCGAGCGCAACGAGAAGACCATGCAGCTGGTCCACTTCGACCCGAGCGAGACGCCGCGGTCGATCCAGCTGTACGGCGTCGACCCGGCGACCGTCGGCAAGGCGGTCCGCATGATCGCGGACGAGGGCCTCGCCGACCACATCGATCTGAACTTCGGGTGCCCGGTGCCGAAGGTGACCCGCAAGGGCGGCGGGTCGGCGCTCCCGTACAAGCGGAACCTGCTGCGCGCGATCCTGCGGGAGGCCGTCACCGGCGCCGGTGACCTGCCCGTCACCATGAAGATGCGCAAGGGCATCGACGACGACCACATCACCTACCTCGACGCGGGCCGCATCGCCGTCGAGGAGGGCGTCACGGCCATCGCCCTGCACGGCCGCACCGCCGCCCAGCACTACGGCGGCACCGCCGACTGGGACGCCATCGCCCGGCTCAAGGAGCACGTCCCGGAGATCCCCGTGCTCGGCAACGGCGACATCTGGTCCGCGGCGGACGCGGTGCGGATGGTGCGCGAGACCGGCTGCGACGGCGTCGTCGTCGGGCGCGGATGCCTGGGCCGGCCCTGGCTCTTCGGCGACCTGGTGGCGGCCTTCGAGGGCGAGGGCCTGCCGGCGGCGCCGACGCTGCGGGAGGTCGTCGCCGTCATGGTGCGGCACGCCACCCTGCTCGGGGAGTGGATCGGCGACGAGTCGCGCGGCGTCATCGACTTCCGCAAGCACGTGGCCTGGTACCTGAAGGGCTTCGCCGTCGGCTCCGAGATGCGCAAGAAGCTCGCACTGACCTCGTCGCTGGCCGGTCTGGAGGAGGGGCTCGCCGAACTCGACCTCGACCAGGCGTGGCCCGTCGGGGCGGACGGCCCCCGCGGCCGCACGTCCGGCAACAACCGCGTGGTGCTGCCGGACGGATGGCTGAAGGACCCCTACGACTGTGCGGGGGTCGGCGAGGACGCGGAGTTGGACACCTCCGGCGGCTGACCCGGCAGCGGTCGCGCCCGGTCATCTCCCCCGACCGTGCGCTGATGTGGAAACCACACGAATGGCCTGGCGGGGCGGCCCGGCCGCCACGACGGCGGGTGCTCTACTCGTTGCACACAGTGATATTCCCCCCTTGTGCACGCAGAGGAGACATCCCCATGCGCCGTCTGACGCTGTCCGCCCTCGGTGTGGTGACCGGACTCGGTGCTCTCGCCACCGGCTTCGCCGCCCCGGCCTCGGCCGCGGACACCGCCTCCGGTCCCGGCCCGTACCACGAGACCGTCTTCAGCCTCACCGCCCACCAGACCCAGGTCAACTCCCTGGACCTCGACGGCGCGGGGACGACCCAGGGTGACGAGATCGTCGTCAGCGGGGAGCTGCTGCAGAGCAGCACGCAGGTCGGTACGTTCGGCGAGGTCTGCACCCTCACAAGGACCGCGCCCGGCGACGAGGCCGACCTCCTGTGCCAGGGTTCCCTCGCCCTGCCGCAGGGGCAGCTCACCATCCAGGGACGGTTCACCATCACCGGCAGCGGCCCGGGCAACATCGACCTGGCGATCACCGGGGGCACGGGCCTGTTCCGCAGCGCGCGCGGATACATCCACGCCGTGAACACCGACGCCACGCACACGAATCTCACCGTCCACCTGCTCACCTGACGGACCGCGCGGGCCCCGGTGCGCCGGGGCCCGCGTCAGCCGTACGAGGCGATCGCTCCCACGACCAGGTCCCAGAAGCGGTCCTGGTCCAGCTCCATGCCGACGGTGGCGTTGTCCGCGCGGCCCGTCCGGTGGTGCAGTCGACCGCGGTGGCGCCGCTCGTGTACGTACCCGCCGTCTCGATCGCCACCGGGGCCCGGACCGTCGTGGCGACGGCGGGGTCGATGACGTACGCCACCGCCACCGGATCGTGCAACGGCGGCGCGGAGAAACCGAAGTTGGCCCGGTAGGCGTCGGCGAAGAAGGTCATCAGACCGACGCAGGTCCGGGCCAGCGGCGTGCCGAGGGCGCGCAGCCGCTCGGTGATCTCCGGTGTGACCAGCGCCTGGTGGGTGATGTTCAGGCCGAACATCGCCACGGGAAGCCCGCTGGAGAAGACGATGTCCGCGGCCTCCGGGTCGGTGTGGATGTTGAACTCCGCGTAGGGGGTGGTGTTTCCGCGCCCCGTCGAGCCGCCCATCAGCACGATCCGTTCGATGCGGTCGCGTACATGCGGGTGGTTGTGCAGCAGCAGCGCCACATTGGTGAGCGGGCCCGTCGCGACGAGGGTGACCGGGCGGTCGCTGTCGTGCAGCACCGCCCGCATCAGATCCACGGCGTGCCGCCCGTCCACGTCCACCGTCGGCGCGGGGAAGTCGGCGCCGTCCAGCCCGCTCTCCCCGTGCACATCGGCCGCCACGACGAGCGGCCGGCTCAGCGGCGCCTCGGCGCCCGCGCCGATCGGCACGCCTTTGATCCCGGCGACCGTGCACACGCGACGGGCGTTGAGCGTGGTCCTGGCGACGACGTTGTTCCCCGCGACCGTGGTGATGGCCCGCAGCTCCACGGCGGGATGGGACGCGGCCAGCAGAATGGCGATCGCGTCGTCGTGCCCCGGATCGCAGTCCAGCATGATCGGTACGGCCATCCCCTGCCTCCGTCCCCGGCCTCCCGGCCCGCCCGTCCATGGCGGGCGCGTTCGGCCGGCTCGTCCGCGGTCGTCGTGTTGTGCGGTCGTCGTGTGGTGTCGTCCCCGTGTCGCTCGGTCGTCGCGTGCGCGCCCCTCGTGGGGCGCGGACCCGTGGTGTGCGGCCCTCGTGGTGCGCGGTCGTCCGACGGTTCCGCCGCTCGCCCGTGCCGTGGCCGGGCGCTTCCATCGTCCATCCGTCCGCGGCCGGGTGCGAGACCGTCCCGCCGTACGGGTGGGGATCCGGTCACGGCCGCCCGGCGTCACCCGGGCGGTCCCCGCGGACCGTCGCCCCGCCACCGCCGGGCAGGACGCACGCTCGCTACGTCCCGCCCACGGCGGTGAGCAGGGCGAGCGGCGCGGCCGCCGAACGGGCCTCACGGGTGCAGGCGTGCGGATACGGCACCGGCGTGGGATGGGTGTCGCGCGGATAGCCCGCGAGCACCTCCGGCAGCCGGTGCGCGTCGGCCGCGGCCGCGTCGACCAGGGCGCGGGCGACCGTCCGTGCCTCGTCGTGCAGGCCGTAGCGGGACAGTCCCAGCGCGATCAGCGCGTTGTCGTGCGGCCACACCGAACCCCGGTGGTAGGAGAGGGGGTGGTACGCGGCCTGGCCCGACGCCAGGGTGCGTACTCCCCAGCCGGAGAAGAAGTCCGCCTCCAGCAGCCTCCGGCCCACGGCCTCCCCGTACTCCTTGTCCAGCAGCCCCGACCACAGCAGATGGCCGGCGTCCGAGGCGAGCGCGTCCACATGACGGCCTTCGCCGTCGAGCGCCAGCGCCGGGAAGTTCCGGCCCGCCATCCAGAAGTCCCGCTGGAACCGGTCCCGCAGGTCCGCCGCGGTCTGCGTCAGCAGATCCGCGTAGACCGCGTCGCCCCACACCGTCCGCGCCAGCCATGCGGTGCGGCGCAGCGCGTCGTACGCGTACCCCTGCGCGCCCGCCGCCATCACCGGGCCCGACGGGCGTTCCCCGTCCGCCGAACAGATCGCGCCCGGCGAGTCCTTCCAGTTCTGGTTGGCGAGCCCGCCCTCGTCCGCTCGGTAGACGAGATAGCCCCGCGCGGTGAGACCGCCGTGGTCCAGCATCCAGCCGACGGCGGCCCGGGCGTTCGGCTCCAGCCGGGTGGCGAGCGTGGTGTCGCCGGTCCGCTCGGTGTACGCGCCGAGCAGCACCAGGAACAGCGGGGTCGCGTCGACCGAACCGTAGTAGCGGCCGAACGGCACCTGGCCGAAGTGCGCCAGCTCGCCGTGGCGCACCTCGTGCACGATCTTGCCGGGCTGGGCCACGGGGCCCCGGGTGCCCTCCGTCGCCTGGGTCGCGGCGAGCGCGGGCAGCGTCGCGGCGGCCAGCCGGGGCAGGTACGGCAGCGCGAACAGCGAGGTCAGCAGGGCGTCGCGGCCCAGCATGGTCAGGAACCACGGCACGCCGGCCGCCGGCACCCGCAGCCGCTCGCCCTCCGGCCCCGTCGCCGCGACCCGCAGCACCGCCAGATCGGAGAGGCCCAGCGAGCAGGCGGCGGCGAGCTCCGGCCAGCCGGACGGCAGCGGCACCGCCTCACTGAACTCCTCTTCCAGAGCAGCGAGTTCGGACGCGGCGGCCTCGGGCGACGCGGGTACGTCGGCCGGCGGAGCGCCGTGCGGCCGGGCCGTCACGCGCAGTGTCAGTTCGCTGCGGCCGTGCGGCGGCAGCCGCAGCGTCCAGACCAGCCGCCGGGCGCCCGTGCCCGTCTCCTCGACGTGGTCCGGGGCGGGGTCGGCGGTCACGGTGGTGCAGGAACGCCACTCACCGCGCCGGTAGCCGAACTCCACGCCGTCGTCGCGGATCTCGCGGGAGCGCACGGCGCCCGCCTTGCTGTACGTACGGTGGTCCGAGCGCAGCTCGAACTGGTCCGTGAAGTCGGCGTCCGCGGTGACGGCGATCCGCACCTCGGTCGGCACGGGCCGGTTGCCCGCCACCCGCAATGTCTCCACCAGGCCGCTCTCCGCAACGGCCTGCTCCCGGAACACCGTGTACGCGGGCGGCTCCTGCCGTCCCCCGCGCGGCACCAGCACGCAGCGCGCGGTGCTCCCCTCGGCCACCGGCGTCAGCACCTCCGGCACGGCGCCGTCCACGGTCAGCTGCCACCGGCTCAGATGCCGGGCGTCGCGGACGAACAGCCCACCGGGCACGGTGTTTCCCCGTGCTCCGGTGATGTCGCCCCCGGCCCCGAGGGCCGCGAAGGTCCCCCCGTACACGAACACGCAGTGCCGCTCACTCATCCCCGTATCCCTCCCTGGCGGTGCCGCCGCCCCGACTGTGGTGCGCGGCGCCCGGCCGCGCCTGCCGATGACCGCCGCGGGCGGCCGTACCGCCGGAGCGATCCGCGTCCGCGCCGTGCGCATCGCTCCCGGCCCCCGGCAGCGGGTGGTCCCCGCCCCCGCTGCCGGGGGCCCCGACGTGCATGTCCGGCTCCCGCGGCGCCGGGCCGGCCGGGTCCGCCGGGTCGTCCAGCAGATCCAGGACGAGGGCCGCGGTCCAGCCGAACCCCCGGGCTCCGCACCCCTCGCCCGTGTACGGGTGCACGTACTCGGCGAAGTCCGAGGACGCCGCGGTCGTCAGCATCGCCGCGCGCAGCGTCCCCGCGAGCGCCCGCTCCCCGTGCAGCCGCAGACCCCGCTCCAGCAGCCAGTTGATGTTGAACCAGGCAGGGCCCCGCCAGTACCGGTGCGGATCGAAGGCCCGCCCTGTGAGGTCGTAGCTCGGCACGAGCCGGGCCGGACCGCCGAGCCCGAAGCGGGGCCCGCACGCCGTGCGTACCAGCGCCGCCGCGATCCCGCCCGGCAGCGCGGGCAGGATCAGCGGGACCAGCCCCGCGACCCCCCGCTCGGGAACGAGCCGCCCGGTGTTCGCGTCCCGGCAGAGGAACATCCCGTCGGCGGGATCCCAGAGCCGCTCGACCAGCGCCGCCGTCAGCCGTTCGGCCCGGGCGTGCCGGGCCGTACCCGTGGCTCCCAGCTCCCCGGCGATTCGGGCCAGTGCGTGCTCGGACGCGATGAGCAGCGCGTTGAACGCGGGGTCCTCCACCGCGAAGGACGTGAAGGCCGCGGCCCCGTCGGCGTACCCCCGCTCGCGGTAGTCCGTCGCGAGCCGTACGTACCGCCCGTAGTCCAGGTCCGTCGGCCTGTCGCCGGCCGAGCCGTGGTCGAGGTCGGCACGGCGGAAGGAGTGCGGCGCGGCGGGCCGGACCCGCGCGAGCGGCGCGTCCCAGCAGGGGCTGTTGTCCATGCCCTGCTCCCACGGGTGCACGATCGACGCGAGGCCGTGCCCGCCCGCGTCGCGCCGGTGCAGCAGATAGCGGTGCCAGGCCGCGAGCCGCGGATGGACCCGGGCCAGGAAGGAGCGGGCGCGGGAGAGCTCGGGGTCGGCCCGGTGCACGAGCCATGCGGCCAGTGCGTGCACCGGGGGCTGCACGATCCCCGACGTCTGCACCCCGCGCGGCGACCCGGCAGCGCGCCCCGCAACGGACGACCGCCAGAAGTCGGGGCTCGGGAAGTAGGCGTCCAGCGGCACGGCGGGGTTGAACACGATGTGCGGCACGCGCCCGTCGCCCCACTGCGCGTCGAGCAGCGTCTCCAGCTCGATCTGGGCCCGCAGCGGCGACACATGGCGCAGCCCGATCGCGATGAACGCCGAGTCCCACGACCACTGGTGCGGGTACAGGCCGCGGGACGGCACCGTGGACGATCCCGTCCAGTTGGCGTGCAGCACCCGGGCGGCCCGCTCGTGGAGCGGGGTGCGCCGGGCGGTGCGGCGCCGGGGATGATCGGTGGTGCGGTGCACGGAGGTCTCCCGTGAGTCTCCCGAGTGGCGACATCCCGTCAGTTCCGCACTCGGCACTGTGGAGTTACGTCTATTTAACACGCACAACTCACTATGTAACGTGGGTTCGGTCGACACAAGGGGGTAGGGATGGCCGGGAATCAGGGAGTACGGTCGGCCGGGGTCCCGGCGAGCGCCGGGGATCTGCTCCATCTGGTGCGCAGTGGACGCGCGACGACACGCGGGGCGATCCAGCAGGTCACCGGACTCTCCCGGGCCACCGTCGGCCAGCGCCTCGACCGGCTCTTCCGCGCGGGCTGGCTGCGCGAGGGCGCCGCGGGCCCGGTGGACTCGCCGCTCGGCGGCCGTCCCGCCGTCCACCTCGAATTCGACGACGCCCACGCGGTGGTCCTCGCCGCCGACCTCGACACCCGGCACGCCCGGGCCGCCCTTCTCACGCTCACCGGTGATCTCCTCGCCGAACACGCGGGCCCGCTTCTCGTCGAGGACGGTCCCGAGGCGGTGCTCGGCGAGCTCGGCCAGTGGTTCGGCGCGCTGCTGAACGAGACGGGGCGTGCCCCGGACACGGTCTGCGGGATCGGCCTCGCGGTGCCGGGCCCGGTCGACAGCGCATCGGGCCGTGTCGTGCAGCCGCCGATCATGCCGGGCTGGGACGGCTACGACATACGGGGCCGAGTGCGTCGCGCCTTCGCCGGGCACACGCGCGGCGCCCGCACCGAGGTCCCGGTGTTCGTGGACAACGACGCCAACCTCATGGCGTACGGCGAGCAGCGCACCGGATTCCCCGGCTGCGCGGCCTTCGCGCTGGTCAAGGTCTCCACCGGCATCGGCGCCGGCGTCGTCGTGGACGGCGCGATCTACCGCGGCATCGACGGAGGAGCCGGCGACATCGGCCACATCCGGGTCCCCGAGGGCGCCGGGGCGCTGTGCCGCTGCGGCGCGTACGGCTGCCTCGCCGCCGTCGCCAGCGGGCGCGCCCTCGCGCGGCGGCTGACGGAGGCCGGTGTCCCCGCGGCGTCCGGCTCCGATGTGCGCGGGCTGCTC
Source organism: Streptomyces sp. NPDC002004 (assembly GCF_053593975.1). Taxonomy (NCBI): domain Bacteria; kingdom Bacillati; phylum Actinomycetota; class Actinomycetes; order Kitasatosporales; family Streptomycetaceae; genus Streptomyces; species Streptomyces sp. NPDC002004. The sequence goes on along the minus strand of NZ_JBSFDP010000001.1, from coordinate 435,295 downwards.
GCGGCCGGGCATCCCGAGGCGGTGCGGCTGGCCCGGGAGGCGGGGCGCACGGTCGGCGAGGTGCTGGCCACCGTCGTCACGCTCCTCAACCCCGGCGTGCTGATGATCGCCGGGGACCTCGCCGGGACCCCGTTCCTCACCGGTGTGCGGGAGCTGCTGTACCAGCGGGCCCTGCCGCGCTCCACCGCTCATCTGGAGGTCGTCACCTCACGGCTGGGGGAGCGGGCCGGGCTGATCGGGGCGGGGGCCCTGGTCGTGGAGCAGCTGTATGCACCGGAGCGGGTGGAGGAGCGGCTGCTCGCCCTGGGCGTCTGAGCAGGGACCTTCCGCGGCGCCGAGGGCGGTGAGGGCCCCGGTGGACACCGCGGGACCGGCGTCCCGGGCATCCGCCGGTCCTCGCTCAGGTGAGCGCCGGTGACCTGCCCCGGTGTCGCCCGCGGCAATGTTTCGCGGACCGTCGCGGGCGTCCGTATGGTGAAATTCAGCCGGTCCCCCCGGCGTGATTCTCGCCACCCTTGATAAGGGTTGCGCTCAGATGAGCGGAAGGAGGGCGATTGCACTTCTCCAAGTCGTGGCACTCAGTGCCACCTCTCTCGCATTCAAAAACTGAACACACTTGCGTGACACCTCCGCTCAGATGAGCGCGTAGGGGCGTCTACGGGCGTTGATTCATTCAAGTAATGAAGATCGCGGGATGTTCGGCGACGAAGCCCGTCGACTTTCGATCCGGTGGCTGACGGTTGGTTACGGCCGTATGACGCGCAAGTGGACGTACCCAGGTGCCTTCGATCTGGGTATGTTCCTCGCCGTCAGGGCAGCCACGTCGTCCTCGAGGAGTCGAGACCCGTGTCGGAAAACAAAGAACCCCACGTAGCGAAGTTCGTTTACGACTTCACCGAGGGCAACAAGGACCTCAAGGACCTCCTCGGCGGCAAGGGTGCGAACCTCGCCGAGATGACCAACCTCGGTCTCCCGGTGCCTCCGGGCTTCACCATCACCACCGAGGCCTGCAAGGTCTACCTCGACAGCGGCGAGGAGCCCGCGGCACTGCGTGACGAGGTGAGCGCGCACCTCGAGGCACTCGAGACGAAGATGGGCAAGAAGCTCGGCCAGGCCGACAACCCGCTGCTCGTCTCCGTCCGCTCCGGGGCGAAGTTCTCGATGCCGGGCATGATGGACACGGTCCTGAACATCGGCCTCTCCGACAAGTCCGTGAAGGGCCTCGCCGACCAGGCCGGCGACGAGCGCTTCGCGTGGGACTCCTACCGGCGCCTCATCCAGATGTTCGGCAAGACCGTCCTCGGCGTCGACGGCGAGCTCTTCGAGGAGGAGCTGGAGAAGGCCAAGGCCGCCAAGAAGGTCACGGTCGACACCGACCTCGAGGCCGCCGACCTCAAGAAGCTGGTCACCCGGTTCAAGAAGATCGTCAAGACCGAGGCCGGCCGCGACTTCCCGCAGGACCCGCGCGAGCAGATGGACCTCGCCATCGAGGCGGTCTTCAACTCCTGGAACACCGACCGCGCGAAGCTGTACCGCCGCCAGGAGCGCATCCCGCACGACCTGGGCACGGCCGTCAACGTCTGCTCCATGGTCTTCGGCAACCTCGGCCCGGACTCCGGCACCGGTGTCGCCTTCACCCGCGACCCCGCCTCCGGCCACCAGGGCGTGTACGGCGACTACCTGCAGAACGCACAGGGCGAGGACGTCGTCGCGGGCATCCGCAACACCGTCCCGCTCGCCGAGCTGGAGCAGATCGACAAGAAGTCGTACGACCAGCTCATGCAGATCATGGAGACGCTGGAGACCCACTACAAGGATCTCTGCGACATCGAGTTCACGATCGAGCGCGGCCAGCTGTGGATGCTCCAGACCCGCGTCGGCAAGCGCACCGCGGGCGCGGCCTTCCGCATCGCCACGCAGCTCGTGGACCAGGGCCTCATCGACGAGGCCGAGGCGCTTCAGCGCGTCAACGGCGCCCAGCTCGCGCAGCTGATGTTCCCGCGCTTCGACGAGAAGGCCAAGGTCGAGCAGATCGGCCGCGGTATCGCCGCGTCGCCGGGTGCCGCCGTCGGCAAGGCCGTCTTCGACTCGTACACCGCCGTGAAGTGGTCCCGTTCCGGCGAGAAGGTCATCCTGATCCGCCGCGAGACCAACCCGGACGACCTGGACGGCATGATCGCCGCCGAGGGCATCCTCACCTCCCGCGGTGGCAAGACCTCGCACGCGGCCGTCGTCGCGCGCGGCATGGGCAAGACCTGTGTCTGCGGCGCCGAGGAGCTGGAGGTCGACACCAAGCGGCGCCGGCTGACCACCGCCGACGGCACCGTCGTCGAAGAGGGCGACCTCGTCTCCATCGACGGCTCGACGGGCAAGGTGTACCTGGGCGAGGTCCCGGTCGTGCCCTCGCCGGTCGTCGAGTACTTCGAGGGCCGTATGCACGCCGGCGCCGACGACGCCGACGAGCTGGTCGCGGCCGTGCACCGGATCATGGCGTACGCGGACCGGGTCCGCCGTCTGCGGGTGCGTGCCAACGCCGACAACGCCGAGGACGCGCTGCGGGCCCGCCGCTTCGGCGCCCAGGGCATCGGCCTGTGCCGCACCGAGCACATGTTCCTCGGTGAGCGCCGTGAGTACGTCGAGCGGCTGATCCTCGCCGACACGGACGAGGAGCGCGAGGAGTCCCTCAAGGCGCTCCTGCCGCTCCAGAGGCAGGACTTCGTCGACCTCTTCGAGGCGATGGACGGCCTGCCGGTGACGGTCCGCCTGCTGGACCCGCCGCTGCACGAGTTCCTGCCCGACATCACCGAGCTGTCGGTCCGGGTGGCACTCGCGGAGTCCCGCCAGGAGCACCACGAGAACGAGCTGCGTCTGCTTCAGGCGGTGCACCGCCTCCACGAGCAGAACCCGATGCTCGGTCTGCGCGGCGTCCGCCTCGGCCTGGTCATCCCCGGCCTGTTCACCATGCAGGTCCGTGCCATCGCGGAGGCCGCCGCGCAGCGCATCACCGCCAACGGTGACCCGCGTGCCGAGATCATGATCCCGCTCGTCGGCACCGTCCAGGAGCTGGAGATCGTCCGCGACGACGCCGAGAAGGTCATCGCCGAGGTCCAGGCCTCCACCGGCGTCGAGCTGAAGCTGGCGCTCGGCACGATGATCGAGCTGCCGCGTGCCGCGGTGACCGCGGGCCAGATCGCCGAGGCCGCGGAGTTCTTCTCCTTCGGCACGAACGACCTGACCCAGACGGTCTGGGGCTTCAGCCGGGACGACGTGGAGGCCTCGTTCTTCACGGCGTACCTCGAGAAGGGCATCTTCGGCGTCAGCCCCTTCGAGACCATCGACAAGGACGGCGTGGGCGCGCTGGTCCGCAGCGCCGTGGAGGCGGGCCGGGCCACCCGGCCCGACATCAAGCTCGGCGTCTGCGGCGAGCACGGCGGTGACCCGGAGTCGGTGCACTTCTTCCACGAGGTGGGCCTCGACTACGTGTCCTGCTCCCCGTTCCGCATCCCCGTCGCCCGCCTCGAGGCGGGCCGGGCGGCGGCCCAGTCGCGGGGCAGCGACAGCCGCTGACGCACTGGTCCGCCGGGCACGAAACCGGCGGACCGCAGCGACAGCAGCTGACGCGTCGGTCCACCGGGCACGAAACCGGTGGACCGGCCCCGATCCGGGGCCGTTGCCGATTTACCCTCACCGACCCGGCAACGGCCCCGGCACTTGAAGAAGGACGGCACCCTGTGCGGGGGTGTCGTCCTTCTTGTGTTCGGGGGCTTGTGCGAGGGGCGCCGGGGCGGCGCGCCGGGCAGGGCCCCGGGTATCAAAGGTGCGTCAACGCGGTGCCTGTTCCGGTCAGGGGGGTGTCAACGCGGGGGACCGGGCGGCGGGGCGGCGATACCGTGCGGCTCATGGGACGCGACAGGCGCGAACGGGCAGGGCGGGACGTCGGCGGCGCGGCGCGGGAGGGCGTACGCGCCGCGGGCGGGAGCGAGGGCGTGAAGGCCGCGGGCGGGAGCGAGGAGCGGGGCGCCGTCTCCCGGGACGCCGGCCGGGGGCCCGCACTCCCGGGGGCAGCGGCCGGGCGGGACGTCGCGGTGGACCGGCGGTGGGCGTCGGACCTGCGGTCCGCCCTGTTCTGCGCGCTCGCCCTCTTCGCACTGATCGTCCTCATCGACCGGGCCAACGGCACGCTCACCCCGGCGCGCACCGTGCTGTGGGCCGCGCTGTCGGTGCTGCTGTACCTGGTGCTGCACCCGCCCCGGGTGACCGCGGGCCGCGGCTGGCTCGAGGTCCGGGGCGTATGGCGCACCCGCCGGGTGACGACGGGGCTGCTCACGGCCGTACGGCACAGCGAGGGCGTGGCGCAGCGGCTCACCCTGCGCGACGCCCTGGGCAACCGCGTGGAGCTGGACCCCAGGGTGCTGGTGGACAACCCGCTGCTGTGGCACCGCCTGGAGACGGGGGCCCGTACGGCCCGGGCGAACGGGTTCCTGCGGACAGGCGAGGAGACCCTGCGCCGTCTCGGCGAGCGGATCGACACGGAGACCACGCGCGCGCTGTTCGAGGCCTCGGACCTGCGCTGACGGCGTGACACGAGGGCGGCGTACGGCTCGGCCGCCCTCGCCTCACACCTTCAGCGCGTCGTACGTCACCCCGGTGAGCCGCTCCGACTCCGTCCACAGCCGGTCGCCCGCCGTGTCGTTCAGCGTCCAGGCGGCGCGCCACGACGGCGCCGGGGCGCCGCGCCAGCCCTGGAAGCGGGGTCCGGTGAAGGAGTCCGGGCGGACGCCGGGCGCGGTCGCCGCGTACAGGGTGGGCAGCGCACCGTCCTCGGCCGACTGGGCGAGTACGCGGTTGCCGAACTCCGCGACCCGCTCGGCGAACCGCCGGCCCTCCATGCGGACGCCCGCGGTCTGGAGGTTCGTGGCGGCGTAGCCCGGATGCGCCGCCGCGGCCACGACGTCGGCGCCCGCGGCGTCGAGCCGGCGCGCCAGCTCGTGGACGAAGAGCAGATTCGCCGTCTTGGAGCGCCCGTACGCGATCCAGCGGCGGTAGCGCCGCTCGCTGTTGAGGTCGTGGATGTCGATGTTGGCGAGCGCGTGGAACCCGCTCGACACGCTGACCACACGCGCACCCGGAGTGGCGAGCAGCGCGGGCAGCAGCAGCCCGGTCAGCGCGAAGTGCCCCAGGTGGTTGACCCCGAACTGGGTCTCGAACCCGTCCTCGGTCGTCCCGTACGGCAGGGCCATCACCCCGGCGTTGTTGACCAGCAGGTCGAGCGAGCCGTGATCACGCGCGTACGAGGCCGCGAACTCCCGTACGGAGGACAGCGATCCCAGGTCCAGTGGGGCGAAGGCGACCTCCGCCCCCGGCACCTCGGAACGGATGCGGTCGGCCGCCGCCGTGCCGCGTGCCTCGCTGCGGCAGGCGAGGACCACCGTGGCGCCCTTGCGGGCCAGCTCGCGTGCCGTGACCAGACCGATGCCGCTGTTGGCGCCGGTGACGACGGCGGTACGGCCCTTCTGGCCAGGGATGTCGCTCGCGTTCCAGCCCGTCATGACGGAACTCCCTCGGGAGACTGCGGATACCGCACAGTATGCCGTCGGGACCCGGCGCCCGTACGCCCCTCCCGGCAGGGCACCCGGGCACCGCACCCCACGTCCGCCTGCGTCCGCCCTCACCGACCGGTACGCGAGCACCGCAGGGGCCGGGGACCCCGTCACCCCTGGGACAGGCTCACCCGGTAGGTGGCCACCGACACCGACTCGTCGTCCAGGCAGCGCCCCGTCGCCAGGTCGAAGCGCTGCTTCAGCAGGGGCGACGCGACGAACGGACGGCCCTCGTGGCTGCCCATCAGGCCCCGTGCCAGCACCGCGGCGCCCGTGAACGGATCGCGGTTGTCCACGGCGTACAGCCCGCCCGCGCGGTCCTGGAAGACCGCCGCCTGGCTTCCGTCGGGGAGGAGGGCGGCGACACCCCGGCCGGGGGTGAGCCGGGACGGGTCGCACACGGGGATCCAGGCGTTCTCCACCAGGACCTTCACCACAACAGCGGTCTTCTCGACGGCCATGGTCATCGGGACGGGGTTCCTTCCAGCAGACGGGGGGTGCCGAGCGTGAGCAGCGGCAGGTCCGGCTTGATCTGGTCGCGTTCGGGGACGAACCTGACCAGCGGGTCGGGTGTGTCGGGTGCGTTGACGAAGGAGACGAAGCGGGCCAGGCGCTCGGGGTCCCGGACGGTGTCGGCCCACTCGTCGCGGTAGTTCGCGACGTGCTCGGCCATCAGGGCCTCCAGCTCCGCGCAGATGCCGAGGCTGTCGTGGACCACCACGTCCCGTACGTGGTCGAGACCGCCCTCGATGCGCTCCAGCCAGGCCGACGTCCGCTCCAGGCGGTCCGCCGTACGGATGTAGAACATCAGGAAGCGGTCGATCAGGCGGACCAGTTCGGCGTCCGACAGGTCCTGGGCCAGCAGGTCCGCGTGGCGCGGGGTCGCGCCGCCGTTGCCGCCGACGTAGAGGTTCCAGCCGCCCGCCGTGGCGATGACGCCGAAGTCCTTCGACTGGGCCTCCGCGCACTCGCGCTGGCACCCGGAGACCGCCGACTTGAGCTTGTGCGGGGAGCGCAGGCCCCGGTAGCGCAGCTCCAGGTCGATCGCCATGCGGACCGAGTCCTGGACGCCGTAGCGGCACCAGGTCTCGCCCACACAGGACTTGACGGTGCGCAGCGCCTTTCCGTACGCATGTCCCGACTCGAAGCCCGCCTCCACCAGGCGCGCCCAGATCAGCGGCAGCTGCTCCACCCGGGCGCCGAACATGTCGATGCGCTGGCCGCCCGTGATCTTCGTGTAGAGGCCGAAGTCGCGGGCCACCTCACCGATCACGATCAGCTTCTCCGGGGTGATCTCACCGCCGGGCACCCGTGGGACGACCGAGTACGAGCCGTTCTTCTGGAGGTTGGCGAGGAAGTGGTCGTTGGTGTCCTGGAGCGCGGCCTGTTCGCCGTCCAGCACATGGCCCTCCGCGCCGATGCTCGGGGCGAGCGAGGCGAGGATGGACGCCACGGCCGGCTTGCAGATCTCGCAGCCGTCGCCGCCGCGCGCCGCGTCACGGCCGTGCTCGTCGAGGAGCGTGCGGTACGAGGTGATGCGCAGGGCGAGCACGATCTCGTACAACTCCTGCCGTGTCTGCGCGAAGCAGCCGCACAGGCCCTTGTCGACCTCGACGCCGGACGCCTCCAGCTCCGCGTCCACCAGCTGCCCCAGCACCTTGACGCAACTGCCGCATCCGGTACCGGCCTTGGTGCACTTCTTCACCTCGGGAACCGTCGTGCAGGAGTGCTCCGTCACCGCCGCGCGGATGGTGCCCTTGGCGACGTTGTGGCACGAGCAGATCACCGCCGAGTCCGGCAGCGCGGAGGGGCCGAGGGTCACGGGCGCGCCGGCGCCCGCCGGGAGGACCAGCTGCTCGGGGGAGAGCGGCGGCACCGTGCCGGTGAGCGGGCGCAGCGTGCCGTACGCCTCCGCGTCACCGACGAGGATGCCGCCCAGCAGCTCACCGCCCGGGCCGATGACGAGCTTCTTGTACGTCCCCGACCGCGAGTCCGCGTAGACGACGTCCAGGCAGCCATCCGCGGTGCCGTGCGCATCGCCGAACGACGCCACGTCCACGCCGAGCAGCTTGAGCTTCGTCGACAGATCGGCGCCGGTGAAGGCCGAGGCCTCGCCGGCGATCGCGGCGGCCGCCGTCTCGGCCATCTCGTAGCCCGGCGCGACCAGTCCGTACACCCGGCCGTCGGACGCCTGCGCGCACTCACCGATCGCGTACACGTGCGGGTCGGCGGTGCGGCACCGCTCGTCCACGGTGACGCCGCCGCGCTCCCCGACGGGCAGCTCGCAGGCGCGCGCCAGGGCGTCCTGGGGGCGCACCCCGGCCGAGAACACCACCAGATCGGTGGCGAGTTCGGAGCCGTCGGACAGCTTCACACCGACGACCGTGCCGTCCTCGCCCGTCACGACCTCCTGGGTGCCGGTGCCCGTGTGCACGGTCAGACCGCGCTCCTCGATCGTCCGCAGCAGCGCCGCGCCGCCGCCCTCGTCGACCTGCACAGGCATCAGACGCGGCGCGAACTCGACGATGTGCGTGCCGAGCCCGAGGCCCTGCAGCGCGCCCGCCGCCTCCAGCCCCAGCAGTCCGCCGCCGACGACCACACCCGTGGTGGCACGCTCCCCGGCGTACCTCTCGATGGCGAGCAGGTCCTCGATCGTGCGGTAGACGAAGCAGCCCTCGGCGTCCTTGCCCGGCACGGGCGGCACGAAGGGGTACGAGCCGGTCGCGAGGACCAGCGTGTCGTAGCCGACGACGTGCCCCGAGCGGGTTGTCACCGTCCGCGCCGCGCGGTCGATGTGCTCGGCCGGGTCCCCGAGCCGCAGTTCGATGCCGTGCAGGGCGAGGAAATCCGGGTCGGTGAGGGAGAGGTCGTCCGGCGTCCGCCCCGAGAAGTACGAGGTGAGCGCGACCCTGTCGTACGCGGGGCGGGGCTCCTCGGCGAGCACGACGATGTCGTGCGTCGCGGTGAGCCCGCGATCGGCGACGGCTTCGAGGAAGCGCTGGCCGACCATGCCGTGGCCGATCAGGACGATGGTGGGGGCGGAGACGGCCATAGTCAGGAGCCTTCCTCGTGGGTGAGCAGGTGCAGCAGGGGGGCGCCGCCCGGCGGCAGCGGCTCGGCGTCCTCCCAGGCGCGGGCGAGCGTGCCCACGGTGCCGAGTTCGCCGAGCAGGACGCCCCCGACGAGCCGGTCCCCGCGGACGACGACCTTCCGGTACGTGCCGCGGGTGGCGTCGGTCAGCCGGACGACGTCGTCGCCGGGGCGCTCGTCCGGCTCGCCGAAGACGGCGAGGTCGAGCGGGTCGGTGCCGGCCAGGGTCAGCCGGGTCAGGGCGCGGGTGCCGGCGTAGCGGCGGCCGGAGCCCTCCGTGAGCAGGCCGGCGACGACCTCGGCCTGTTCCAGGGCGGGTGCCGCGAGGCCGTAACTGCGGCCCGCGTGCTCCGCGCAGTCGCCGACCGCGAAGATGTGCGGGTCCGAGGTGCGCAGTTCGTCGTCGACGACGACACCCGAGCGCACCCGGAGACCGGCGGCCTCGGCGAGCCCGGTCCGCGGGCGCACCCCGCAGGCCAGCACCACCAGGTCGGCGCCGAGGAAGTAACCGTCCGCCAGTTCGACCGAGCGGACCGCGCCCTCGACGCAGCGCACGCCGCGCACCCGGCACTCCGTGTGCACCTCGACGCCCAGGGACGTCAGATGCCGGTGCACCAGCCGGGAGGACGCCGGGTCCAGATGGCGCTCCATCAGGCGCTCCGCCTGCTGTGCGAGCACCACCGAGGCGCCGCGCAGCGCCAGCGAGCGCGCCGCCGACACCCCGAGGAGACCGCCACCGATGACCAGGGCGCGGATCCCCGGACGTATCGCGTCCGACAGCGCCAGGCAGTCGTCGAGCGTGCGGAAGGCGTGCACACCGCCCGGCAGCGCGGTGGCTCCCGGGCTGAGCAGGCCGCGCAGGGGCGGCAGCACCGGGTTGGAGCCGGTCGCCAGGACGAGTTCGTCGTACGGCACTTCGGTGCCGTCGGCGCAGTGCACCACGCGGGCGGAGCGGTCGACGGCGACGGCGCGCGAGGCGACGTAACGGCCGGGCGGGACCGGCAGGGCGATGACGTCGGGGCCGTAGCGTCCGGCCAGGACCTCGGCGAGCAGGACGCGGTTGTACGGGGGGTGCGGCTCGTCGCCCACGAGCACCGCTGCGGTGCCGCGCGCGGCGAGCCGCTCGGCGACACGCGTGCCGGCGAGGCCTGCGCCGATCACCACGACGCGGGCCGACCCGGTGTTCGAGGCGGAAGAGGTCATGCACGGCAGCGTGCGCGGTGGGTGTTACCCGGTCGCATCCGATCCGTTTCTCCCGGGGAACGCTGCCCTCAGCGGGGGACGGGGGGAGGTGTGAGGGTCCGCGCCACGCCCACGGTGCCGCCTGTGCGTGCCCCGGGCACCGCCGCGCGCCCGCCCCTGTCCGAGGCCGCCCGCCCTCTTGCCGCCCCGGCCTCCGGGCCGCCCCAACCTCAGAAGTCACTCAACTCCGACAGAGATGGATGGACGGCGCACACATCTTGTCCTTAGGGTCGCGGCCATGCCCGACATATCTCTGACCACGGTGATTCTGCTGTGCCTCGCCGCGGCCGCGGCCGGCTGGATCGACGCCGTGGTGGGCGGCGGGGGACTGATCCTGCTGCCCGCGATGCTGCTCGGCCTGCCCCCGAGCACGCCCGCCGCGTACGCACTCGGCACGAACAAGGCCGTCGCCATCGTCGGCACCACCGGCGCGGCCGTGACCTATGTGCGCAAGGCCCCCGTGGACCTGTGGACGGCGGTACGGATCGGGCTCGCGGCGCTCGCCGGTTCCATGGGCGGCGCGTTCTTCGCGGCGGGCATGAGCAGCGCGGTGCTGCGGCCGGTCATCATGGTCGTCCTGCTCGGAGTCGCCGCGTTCGTGATCCTCAGGCCCGCGTTCGGCACCGCGCCCGCGCCGGGGCCGGTCACGCGCCGCCGTGTCCTCGCGGCGATCGGCCTCGCCGGCCTCGGCATCGGCTTCTACGACGGCCTGATCGGGCCCGGCACGGGCACCTTCCTGGTACTCGCGCTGACCGCGGTGCTCCACCTCGACCTGGTGACCGCATCCGCCACCGCGAAGATCGTCAACTGCTGCACCAACGCCGGCGCCCTCGCCATGTTCGCCTGGCAGGGCACCGTGCTGTGGCAACTGGCCGCCCTGCTCGCGGTGTTCAACCTGGCCGGTGGCACCTTCGGCGCCCGCACCGCCCTCAAGAAGGGCTCCGGATTCGTCCGCGGCGTCCTGCTGACGGTGGTCTTCGCCCTCGTCGCGAACCTGGCGTACCAGCAGTGGCTGGCCTGAGCCGGCCGCCGACCCGCGGCCGGCCGCCTCACTCCCGGGCCGAGGCCTTCGTGCCGGTGAGATGGGCGAAGACCACGACATTGCCCTGATAGCCCGTCGACCTGGAGTAGGGGCCGCCGCAGGTGATCACCCGCAGCTCGGGGCGCGGCGCAGCGCCGTACACCTTCTCGTCCGGGAACTTCCGGGCGTCGTAGACCTCCACCGCGTCGATCGTGAACACCGCGTCGGCGCCGTCCCGGCGTTCGATCTCGACGGTCGCTCCCTTGCGCAGTGCACCCAGGTCGTAGAAGACGGCGGGCCCCTGCGCGTTGTCGACGTGTCCGGCGACGATCGCGGTGCCCTTCTCGCCGGGCGTGACCCCGTCCTCGTACCACCCGGCGACCTGCGGCTCGTCCGCGGGCGGCACGTCGAGGCTGCCCTGCCGGGTCAGGCCGAGCCCGACCAGCGGAGCGTCCACGCGGATCGAGGGGATACGGATCCGGTGGGGCGCCGATGCGGGCAGCGCGGCGGCCCCCTTCCGGTCCCCGCCGGAGCCCGGCGACGCGGCCTGCTCGGCGGAGGGCTGCGGCGGAGTGTGCTCGCCGGGGCCGCCGCCCAGCAGCCAGACGGCCGAGCACAGGGCGAGCACACTCGCCGCGGCTATGGCGGAGTCGCTGAGCTTGCGCACGGTTCCCCCTCGGGGCCGTCGGGAGCCGGACGGATCAGAACCCTTCGCCCCGGGCACGGCGGTGGAGCAGCCAGGTGCCGCCCGCCGCGGCGACGGCGAGGGCGGCGACGCCGGCCGCGGTGTGCAGGGGGTCCGGTCCGAGCGCTCCGCCGACACCGGTCTTCAGGCTGCCCCTGGGCTGCACCTGCTGGCCCCCGGCGACCATCGTGACGACCAGATCGCCGGCCACCTGTCTGCCGTCGGTGCACTTCGCGACGATCTCGTAGGTGCCCGGCTGCGCGGACGGCGGCACCTTGAACTGGCCGGTGGCCTGGTCCTCGTGCGCGCTCGGCGCCAGCGAGAACAGCCCTGCACCGACCGCGCTCGCATCGCCCTGCGCCGTTCCGCCCGCCCCGCACGCCGCCGTGTTCACGCTCACCGTCGTACCCGGTGTGGCGGTGCCGGGAAGGACCTCCAGGGCGCTCGTGTCACTCGCCGACGCGGCACTCCCGGCCAGTCCGACCGCGGCCACGGCCAGCGCGGTACCGGTGAGCAGACGGGCAGTGCGCATGGTGGTCGCTCCTCCGAGAGGGCACGGCCCGCGGCACCCCCAAGTGCCGCTGCGTCGGTCGCACCCCTGCACCTCCGAGGTAAGCGGGGGCGGGCGGGGGGCGCCTCCTGGAGACCGGTGAACGGGTGACTTGGGCCCCGGGTCACCCGTTCACCGGGCGCGGTCCGCCTCCCCCTCGCAGCCCGCACCTCCCGGTGGCCCACAGCCCGCGGCCCGCGGGACCTGCCCGGCCTCGGGCAGCCGGACGACGGCCACTGCGCCGCCGTCCCGGGCGTTGTGCAGGGAGACCGTCGCGCCGACGACATGCGCCTGCCCGAACGCGATGGTCAGCCCCAGCCCCGTGCCCTGCCCGCGCTCCCGGGCCCCCGTCACGAACCGTCGCGGACCCTCCCGCAGCAGCCGCTCCGGGAACCCGGACCCGTGGTCCCGCACCACGACCGAGGCCCCCTCGACCCGGACCTCGACGGGTCCGTCCCCGTGCGTGCGCGCGTTGGCCACGAGATTGGCCAGGATCCGCTCCAGACGGCGCGCGTCGGTGCGTACGAAGGTGTCGGGCCCCTCCCCTCCCGGGGCCCCGGCGCAGGCGACCCGGCCTGCGCCCACTCTCCGCACGATCCGCTCCATCAGCGCCCCCAGCGGGTGGACGTCGAGGTCGGGCCGCTCCACGGCCGCGTCGAGCCGGGCCACCTCCAGCAGGTCCTCGGTGAGGTTGCGGAGCGCGGCGACACGGTCGCGTACGAGCTCCGCCGGCCGCCCCTCCGGCAGCAGCTCCGCGGCCATGTGCAGCCCCGTCAGCGGTGTACGCAGCTCGTGCGCGACGTCCGCGGTGAACCGCTGCTCCGCCTCCAGGCGCCGCTGGAGCGTGGTGGCCATGGTGTCCAGGGCGGCGGCCAGTTCGGCGACCTCGTCGCGTGCCCCGGGCGGCCTCGGGCGGCCGATCCGGGCGTCGAGGTCTCCGCGGCTGATACGGCGGGCGATGGCGGCGGCGGCCCGCAGCTCCCGGCTGAGCCGGGTCGCGATGCCGAACCCGCCGAGCGCGGCCAGTCCGACGACGGCGGCACCGGACACCAGCAGCCGCCGGTCGAACTCGGCCATGTCGGCGGTCTGCTCGCGCAGCGACTCCCGTACCGAGAGCACATGGCCGCCGACCTGCCGGGCCGCCCACACGCTCGGCTCGTCGCCCGACATGTCCAGGCAGGTCGTGCGGCGGCCGTCGAGCGCCGCCTTCCGCAGCGCGCGCGGCACCTCCGGCGAGTCGACCGCGGCGTCGACGGAGGCGTCGCGCCGGTCGACCTGCCCGGTCAGCTCGTACAGCTGGCGCACCCGCACCAGTTGCTGGGTCGCGGATTCCCGCGCGTCCCTCTCGACCTCGGCGAGACGGGCCTGATGGACCAGCAGCCCGATGGCCACGGCCACCAGGGAACAGCCGATGGCGAGCGCCGCGGCGATCTTCCAGCGCAGCCCGAGCCCGCCGACGGCGTCCCGGACGCGACGGAGCCCCGCCGAGCAGGCACGGGCCGGACCGCGGCCCGGGCGGCGGGCCGCAGCCGCGGGCGGCGCCGGGGCGGGCGCGGGCGTCCGGGGCCGGGCGGGTGCCGGAATCCCGGTCGAGTCCGGGGTGCGGGGCGGGCTCACGAGCCGGTCCCCTCCGTGGTGCCCACGCAGGCCGGCCCGTCCGGGCTGCCGCAGCCCGCGAGCCCGGCGGACGCGGCCGCAGCGGCGCGGCCGCCGAGCGGGCGAAGACGGTGGCGACGATTCATGACCCGAACGACAGTAGGAACGTTCCATCACAGAAATCCGGAGATTCTGTAACAGAAAACTCCGAAACGGGGTAGGAAGCGTGAATCGGGACCAAAGGCCTGTCCGATGGCCCCTGTCCGTCCCGGGAAAAGCGACGGTCGCCTCGGCCGAATGACCGAGGCGACCGATGTGACGGCTGTGCGAGGCAGGACCTGGGCGGCCCTGGACCGGCGGTGCCGGGCCGGCCCGCTCCGGGGAGTGGGCCGGCCGCGGTGCTAACCGACGGAGACCGCGGACCAGGTGGCCGCCACCGCGTTGTACTCGGCGCTGCCGGCCCCGTACAGGTCCTTCGCCGCGTTGAGCGTCGCGGTCCGCGCGCCCGCGTAGTTCGTCGACGAGGTCATGTACACGGTCAGTGCCCGGTACCAGATCTTGCCGAGCTTGTCCCTGCCGATGCCGCTGAGCGTGGCGCCGTTGCAGGTGGTGCCGTTGTGCTGGACGCCGCCGATCACCTTCGGGCCGCTGCCCTCGGCGAGCAGATACGCGAAGTGGTTGGCGACACCGGACGAGTAGTGCACGTCGAGGTTGCCGACGCCCGAGCTCCAGCAGTCCGCGGACTTGCCGTCCTTGGACGGCTGGTCCATGTACCGCAGCGCGCTCTTGCCGAAGCCGGGCCGGACGATCTTCTCGCCGATCAGGTAGTCCCCGGGGTCGGACGCGTTGTCCGCGTAGAACTCCACGAGCGTGCCGAAGATGTCCGAGGTCGCCTCGTTGAGGCCGCCGGACTCGCCGGAGTAGGTGAGGCCGGCCGTCTTGGACGTCACTCCGTGGGACATCTCGTGCCCGGCGACGTCGAGCGCGACGAGCGGCCCGAAGGTGTTCCCGTCACCGTCCCCGTACGTCATGCAGAAGCAGCTGTCGTCCCAGAAGGCGTTGTTGTAGTTGGTGCCGTAGTGGACGCGGTTGTACGAGCCCTTGCCGTCCCCGCCGATGCCGTTCCGGCCGTGGACGTTCTTGTAGTAGTCCCACGTCTTGTCCGTGCCGTACTGGGCGTCGACGGCTGCGGACGAGCGGTCGCTGTTCGCGCCGCTGCCCCAGTGGTTGTCGGCGTCCGTGAAGAGCACGGCGGGTGCCCGCTGGAAGCAGATGCCGAGGAAGCACAGGTCGGTCTTGTTCTGTGCGTCGCCGGTGTAGGTGCCGCCGCGCGTGGCGTCCTTCAGCTGGTACGTCGATCCCGACTGGGTGCTCTCCAGCGGGACCGTACCGCTGTAGAGCGACTTGCCGTCGCCGGACGCCGTCTCGATGCCGTCCCAGGCGTCGATCTGCTTGCCGGTGCGGGCGTCGACGAGGACGACGCGGGCGACGGGGTTGCCCAGCGAGTCCTTGCCGACGGCGCTGGTGCGCCAGGCCAGCCTGGGGGCGCCGTGCAGGGCGTCGACGACCAGTCGCGGTTTGGCGACGACCGAGCGCAGCAACTCGCCTTGGTTGGCGGCCCGCAGGGCGGCGGCGCCGAGGTCGGCGGCCTGCGTCGCGGGCACCGTGGGCGTCACGCTCGGTACGGCCAGGTCGCCGCGGACGGCCCGGTCGGCCCCGTGGTAGGCGCCGCTCGGGGTCATGTGGACGACGAAGTCGCCGCCGAGCACCGGAAGGTGACGGTAGGTCCGGTCGTATCTGACGTGCTGGGCGCCGTTGTGGTCGACGATCACGTCGCGGACGGAGGTGCCCTGGGCGGAGGTGATGTCCAGGCGCCGGGCCAGGTCCGCGACGACCTTCTGTGCGTTCTGGATTGCGGTGGCCCGGCTGGGCAGCGGGCGGTCGGCCGCATCGGCTTGCGGCGCGAGTGCGGCGGCGAGCAGGGCGGCGGCCGTCGCGGCGGTACCGGCGGTGGCGAGGCGGGAAGCACCTCGTATGTGCCGTGTCCGACTCATCGATCTCCTCGGGGTGGGGGTGCCCCCTGCTCCCGGGGGTGTCTCCCCCTGCACAGGGGCTCCCGCCGCCCGGGGCGTTCCCGTGCCCGGGCGAGGCCGGAAGCGCGGGAGGAGCCGAGGGCTTGGGGAGACGCCAGGAGGGTGAGGGAGACGCCGGGAACGTGGGGGAGCCGGTGAGGCGCGGGTGGGGGGTGCTCTTGCTGACAGAGATTTAAAGGTCCATGACATGTCATGTCCATAGGCTTCACAGGGTTGGTCCTGCACCGGAGGTGAGGATCATGTGACTGCTGCGTGCCGGTGGGACGGGTGACCACCACCGGGCCGACCGGGCACGGCCGCAGGGGAGTTCACGGCCCCCGCTCCGTGCCGCGAAGGGCGCACCCGGTGGCCGGGTCGTGGCGCGGGGCGCGGCCGGGTGAGAATCGTCCGCGCAGCGGTTCCGTCATCGGGTCCGCATGGGTGCATCGGTGTGCAGAGGGAGGCGACGATGACCACGACCACGTCGGCCGGCTGGCTGACCGTCCTGACGACGACCGACGCCGCGGACAAGGCCGAGGCGTTGGCGCGCGGTGCGGTCGAGGCGCGGGCCGCGGCCTGCGCGCAGATCTCCGGGCCGGTCACCTCCGTCTACCGCTGGCAGGGCGCCGTCGAGACCGCGTCGGAGTGGCAGGTTCTGTTCAAGACGACGGAGGCCAGGTACGAGCAGCTGGAGGTGTATCTGCGCACGGCGCACGACTACGTCACGCCCGAGATCATCGCGACGCCCGTCGTACGGGGCAGCGCGGACTACCTGCGGTGGCTCCAGGAGGAGACGGCCCGGTGAGACTGCCGTTCTTCGTCTACGGCACCCTGCGTCCCGGTGAGGTGAACCACGACCTCTTCCTGCGCGGGCGCACGGCGTCCGAGGAGCCGGGCCGCCTCGGCGGCGCGGTGCTGTACGACGGCCCCGGCTACCCGTACGTGGTGGAGGAGCCCGGCGGCTCCGTGGTGCGCGGCGAGTTGGTCACCGCGCTGCCCGAGGTCTACGGGGAACTGCTCGGTGCCCTCGACCGGCTGGAGGAGTACGCACCCGGCGACCCCCGCAATCTGTACGAACGCGTGGCCCGGGACGTGACCCGCCCGGACGGGACGGCCGTTCGCGCCTGGGTGTACGTCGCCGCCCCCGGCGTCGCCGTGCGCCTGCGCGCCCACGGCCACCCGATCGGGAGCGGGGACTGGCTGGACCGGTAGGGGGTGTCTTGCCGATCGGGCCCCGCGAGTCCGGGCTTCACGGTGTGACGTGGGGCTTCACGACCTCCACGCGTACCGCGCACGTCTTGAACTCCGGCATGCGCGAGGTCGGGTCGAGGGCCGGATTGGTCAGCGTGTTCGCGCGGCCCTCGCCCGCCCAGTGGAACGGCATGAAGACGGTGTCCGGGCGGATCGCCGTGGTGATGCGCGCCGGAGCGACGGCGCGCCCACGCCGGGAGACGACCGCCACTGCGTCGCCCTCCTCGGCGCCCAGCCGCTCGGCCAGCCGTGGATGCATCTGGACGAAGGGCCCGGGCGCGGCCGCGTTCAGCTCCGCCACCCGGCGCGTCTGCGCCCCCGACTGGTACTGCGCCAGCACCCGGCCGGTGGTCAGCAGCAGCGGGAACTCCGCGTCCGGCTCCTCGGCGGCGGGCCGGTGCACCACGGCGGCGAACCTCGCCCGCCCGTCCTCCGTGGCGAACCGGTCGAGGAACAGCCGCGGACTCCCGAGGCCTTCGCCCCCGTCCGCAGCGGGCGGCGCATCCGGACCGGAGGGGCCGGCGGGACAGGGCCAGAAGACCGGCCGGCCCAGGGCCAGATCGCGGTAGGTGATGCCCGAGTAGTCCGCGGGGCCACCGGCGGAGGCGGCGCGGAGTTCGGTGAAGACCTCCTCCGGGTCCGTGGGGAAGCCGTGGGCGACGCCGAGCCGCGCGGCCAGCGCCGACAGCAGCTCCAGATCGCTGCGTACCCCCGGGGGAGCCGTCACCGCCTGACGGCGCAACAGCACCCGCCCCTCCAGATTGGTGACCGTGCCGGTCTCCTCGGCCCACTGCGTGACGGGCAGGACGACGTCCGCCAGGGCGGCCGTCTCCGACAGGACCACGTCCGCCACCGCGAGGAAGTCCAGCGCCCGCAGCCGCTCCTCGATGTGCGCGGCACGCGGCGCGGACACGACGGGGTTGGACCCCATGACGAGCAGCGCCCGCACCTCGCCGCCCAGCGCGTCCAGCAGCTCGTACGCACTGCGCCCGGGACCGGGGAGCGCATCGGGGTCGACCCCCCACACCCCGGCCACATGCCGTCGCGCCTCCGGGTCGGTCAGCTTCCGGTATCCCGGCAGCTGGTCGGCCTTCTGCCCGTGTTCGCGGCCCCCCTGCCCGTTGCCCTGCCCGGTCAGGCACCCGTACCCGGACAGCGGTCGCCCGGCGCGCCCCGTGGCCAGGCACAGGTCGATCCAGGCGCCCACGGTGTCCGTGCCCTTCGACTGCTGCTCGGGCCCCCGTGCCGTGAGCACCATCGACGAACCGGCGTCGCAGAACAGCCGCACGGCCTCCCGCAGCAATGGAACGGACACCCCCGTGATCCGCTCCACGTACTCCGGCCAGTGGGCCATCGCCGCCGCCCGGGCCTCCGCCCAGCCGGTCGTCCGCTCCCGGATGAACGCCTCGTCGGTGCGCCCCTCCGCCACCACCAGGTGCAGCAGGCCCAGGGCGAGGGCGAGATCGGTGCCCGGGCGCGGCGCGAGATGGAGGTCCGCCTGTTCGGCGGTGCGGGTGCGGCGCGGGTCGACGACGATCAGCCGGCCGCCGTTCTCCTTCAGCTCGGTGAGGTACCGCAGGGCGGGCGGCATCGTCTCGGCGAGGTTGGAGCCGACCAGGATCAGACAGCCGGTGCGCGGAATGTCCTCCAGCGGGAACGGCAGTCCCCGGTCGAGCCCGAACGCACGCTGCTGTCCGGCCGCCGCCGACGACATGCAGAAGCGGCCGTTGTAGTCGATCTGCGAGGTGCCGAGCGCGACCCGTGCGAACTTCCCGAGCGTGTAGGCCTTTTCGTTGGTCAGCCCGCCCCCGCCGAACACCCCGCACGCGTCCGGGCCATGCTCCGTGCGCGTGCGGGACAACCCGTCGGCGATCCGGTCGAGCGCCTCCTCCCAGGTGGCGGGCGCGAGTTCGCCGGACACGCGGTCGCGCACCAGTGGCTCGGTCAGCCGTACCGCCGAGGACAGCAGCGCGGGCGCCGTACGGCCCTTGCCGCACAGGGCGCCCCGGTTCACCGGGAACTCCCTGCGCTCCACCACCTCGACGCCCGACGGCCCCACGGCCAGTCCCATCCCGCACTGGAGGGCGCAGTAGGGACAGTGGGTCGGCGTGGGCGCCGCGGCTCCCGCCCCGGCCGCATCGCCGGGCGTGCCCCCGGGCGCGGGTGTCGGGGTCGGCGCGGACGTCTGCGCCGGGGCGGAGGTCGCGGTGGAGTGCATGCCGCCAGCGTGCGACGGGCGTGTTACACGCCACCCGCAGCCCCGTTACGCTCCCGGTACGCGCGTCTCCCCGCCCCGGACCCTCGACTGTGAGGCGCCCAGGACCGGCGTCCGCCGGGGTGCGGGACGGGGCCCCGCCGTGCCCCGTCGGACTCAGCGCTCCGAGGCCAGCGCCCGCGCCACGCCCGGCTCCTTCGGCCCCAGGAACCGGGGATCCGGCCGGAACAGGGCGTCCAGCGCGGCCTTGCCCGCGGCGAACATCTCCCGCGTCGCCCCGTAGTACCAGGTCACGTCGTGCTTGTTCTCGACCCCGACGCCGTACGACGTCACGCCCGCGGCCCGGCACAGGGCGACCGCCCTGCGTATGTGGAACTCCTGGCTGATGAGCACCGCCCGGTCGACGCCGAAGATCTTCCGGGCCCGTACGCACGAGTCCCAGGTGTCGAAGCCGGCGTAGTCGCTGACGATCCGGCGGCCGGGCACCCCGTGCCGGACCAGGTACGCGCGCATCGCGTCCGGCTCGTCGTACTCCCTGCGGCTGTTGTCACCGGTCACCAGCACCACGTCGATCCGGTGCGCACGGTACAGCTCGGCGGCGGCGTCCAGACGGCGGGCGAGGTACGGCGACGGCTCGCCCTTCCACAGGCCCGCGCCGAAGACCACGGCGACCGGGGTGCGCGGCACGTCCGCCGTCGTCCGCAGCCGGCCGTCCGCCACCACGAACATCCAGGTGGCCGGCAGCAGCGCCAGCACGCACAGAGCCATGAGGGCCTGCACCGCCCTGCGGCGGCCCGTCCGCGTGCGCGGCAGCCGCAGCCACCGCCGCCCCGGCGGGGCCTGCGTCGCCCCCGGCCCGCCCGGAGACGCCGGTCCACTCCCCGGGTCCGGCCCACCCGAAGACCGCGGTCCGTCCGGCCCCCCGGGCCCCTCCGGCTCCGCGCCGCGCGCCTCTTCCACCCGCCCCATCGCTTCCCCCGTACCCCTCCCCGGCCGTCCCGGCCGATGGAGATCAACCGTAGGACACCGCACTGACACGGTCCCACCCCGGACCGTGAGGCAGGGGGAAAGGAGCTGTCATCGACGCGCAACGACGCGGCAACCTGACGCGGCCAGGATCGGTTCATGACGGCGTCGAACCCTCCTCGCGACGAGTCCACACTCCGACCCGGCGGTGCGCACCCCCTCGGAAGCGCCCCCCTCGACACGACGGCCCAGATCATGCACCGGATCACCAGCCAGCTCGGCGACCAGCTCAGCCTCGTCGCCCTCGACGGCAGCCGCCGCCCCATGCCGCCGCTCGTGGTCGTGGCCCACGGCAGCCGCGACCCCCGGGCCCTGGCCACCGCCGAGACCCTGCTCGAACGCGTCCGCGAGCTCCGGCCCGGACTGCGCGTCCACCTCGGACACATCGAGCTGAACGCGCCCCTGCTCACCGACACGCTGGCCGCTCTCGCACCGGGCCGGGCCGTGATCGTGCCGCTGATGCTCGGACGCGGACACCATGTGAAGCACGACATTCCCGAGGCCGTCGCGGGGGCGCCCCACCTCGACGTACGGGTGGCGCCGCCCCTCGGACCGCACCCGCTGCTGGTCGAGACGCTGTACGCGCGCCTGGTCGAGGCCGGGTGGCCCGAGCGTGAGGGTGCGGCCGGCCGGAGGGGGAGCGGCGTGGTGCTGGCCGCCGCCGGATCGCGGGATCCGGAGGCCGCCGTCGACGCGCGGCGCACAGCCGAACTGCTCGCCGAGCGGCTCGGGGTGCCGGTCGTCCCGGCGTATGCGTCGGCCGTGGCGCCGACCGTGCCGGCCGCCCTGCGGGCGCTGGCCGCCCGGGGACGGCACCGGGTGGGCATCGCCTCGTACTTCGCGGCGCCCGGCCGCTTCGCCGCGCAGTGCGCCGCCGCCGCGCCGTGGTCGGCCGCCGAGCCCCTCGGCGCGCACCCCGCGATGGCCCGCCTGGTGCTGCACCGGTACGACGGCGCACGGCACACGGCGGCGGACTCCGGCCACCGGCTGCTGGCCTCGGCCTGACGGCACCCGCCCCGGTGCGGCCGGTACGGCACGCCCAGGGCTTACTGTCGGTGCATGGAAGGCTCTGCGCGGGACGGTTACGAGGCCCATTACGACGACGCCGATGTCGAGCGGTATGCGGGGGAGCCCGACAAACGCGCCGGGCGAACGGCGTTCCAGCGGGACCGGGCACGGGTGCTGCACTCCGGAGCGCTGCGCAGGCTCGCGGGGAAGACGCAGGTCGTGACGCCCGGGACGCTGCCCCAGGCGCCCGGCGCACGGGCCGGGGACACCCCGGGCCAGGCGTGGGACCCGAGCCCCCGGACGCGGCTGACCCACTCGCTGGAGTGCGCCCAGGTCGGCCGTGAACTGGGCGAGGCGCTGGGCTGCGACCCGGACCTCGTGGAGACGGCCTGTCTCTCGCACGACCTGGGGCACCCGCCGTTCGGCCACAACGGCGAGCAGGCGCTGAACGAGGTCGCCGAGGACTGCGGAGGCTTCGAGGGCAACGCCCAGTCGCTGCGGCTGCTGACCCGGATCGAACCGAAGCGGTTCGTGCTCGACGAGGGCAGCGGCGACATGGTCAGCGTGGGACTCAATCTGACGCGGGCCGCGCTCGACGCCGCCACCAAGTACCCGTGGCCCCGGGGCGGCCATCCGACCGATCCCCGGTCGCAGAAGTTCGGGGTCTACGAGGACGACCGTCCCGTCTTCGACTGGGTGAGGAAGGGCTCCCCGGCCCACCGCATCTGCTTCGAGGCGCAGGTCATGGACTGGTCCGACGACGTGGCGTACTCCGTGCACGACCTGGAGGACGGGCTGCACGCCGGGCACATCGACCCCGAGGCGCTGCGCTCGGAGCCCGAGCGCCGTGACGTCTACGACGTGGCGATCGGCCGGTACGTCCCCGCCGACACCGACCCGGCGGAGCTGGCCGCGGCGCTGGACCGGCTCCTGGACCAGGAGTGGTGGCCGCACGGATACGACGGCTCCGCGGTCGCGCAGGCCCGTCTGAAGGACGCGACGAGCCAGCTCATCGGCCGGTTCTGCCTCGCCGCCGAGACCGCCACGCGGGAGCGCTGGGGCGGTCCCGGCGGCGGGCGCCTGACCCGGTACGCCGCCGAGCTCGTCGTACCGCAGGAGGCGCGGCTCGAATGTGCGGTGCTCAAGGCCGTCGCCGACCGCTATGTGATGCAGCGTGCCGAGCAGGAGCGGCTGCGCGCCGACCAGCGGGTCGTCGTCGCCGAGCTGGCCGCCGCGCTCACGGCCCGCGCGCCCGACGGTCTCGACCCGCAGTTCCGGGCGCTGTTCGACGCGGCCCCCGACGACCGTGCACGCAAACGGGTGATCGTCGATCAGATCGCCTCCCTCACGGACGCCTCCGCGGGATCGCTGCACGCCCGGCTCACCGGCCGCGGAGCGTGACGAAGGACGGCCACGGGGTGTGACGGGGACTGGCCTGATCGGGCCACTCCCTCTTCCCGCATCACGCTCCGTGCGGGACGCTCGCAAGGGCGACAGGACTATGTGACACGACTAGGTTCAGCCGGGCAGCCCGTCCCAGCGGTCCCCACCGCTGTCCCCGGACCCCGGCGAGGAGGCATCAAGTGGTCGACGCGGATCAGACGTTCGTCATCGTCGGGGGAGGGCTGGCCGGCGCGAAGGCGGCCGAGACACTCCGTGCGGAGGGCTTCACCGGCCGGGTGATCCTCGTCTGTGACGAGCGTGACCACCCGTACGAGCGCCCGCCGCTGTCCAAGGGCTATCTCCTCGGCAAGGAGGAACGCGACAGCGTCTTCGTGCACGAGCCCGCCTGGTACGCGCAGAACGACATCGAGCTGCACCTCGGCCAGACCGCCGTGCACATCGACCGCGAGGGCAAGGCCGTGCGCCTGGGCGACGGCGCCGTCCTGCACTACGACAAGCTGCTGCTGGCCACCGGGGCCGAACCGCGCCGTCTCGACATCCCCGGCACGGATCTGGCGGGCGTGCACCACCTGCGGCGGCTCGCGCACGCCGAGCGGCTGCGCGGGGTGCTCGCCTCGCTCGGGCGGGACAACGGCCACCTGGTCATCGCGGGCGCGGGCTGGATCGGCCTGGAGGTGGCGGCGGCGGCCCGGTCGTACGGCGCCGAGGTCACCGTCGTGGAGCCGCTGGCGACGCCGCTGCACGCCGTCCTGGGCCCCGAACTGGGCGAGCTCTTCGCCGATCTGCACCGGGAGCACGGCGTCCGCTTCCACTTCGGCGCGAAGCTCACGGAGATCACCGGACAGGACGGCATGGTGCTGGCGGCCCGCACCGACGTAGGCGAGGAGCACCCGGCGCACGCCGTGCTCGCCGCGATCGGCGCCGCCCCGCGCACCTCGCTCGCCGAGTCCGCCGGGCTCGCGCTCGTCGACCGGGCGCACGGCGGCGGGGTCGCCGTCGACGAGTCCCTGCGCACGTCGGACCCGGACATCTTCGCCGCGGGCGACGTGGCCGCCCACCACCACCCGCTCTTCGACACCCGGCTGCGCGTCGAGCACTGGGCGAACGCCCTGAACGGCGGGCCGGCCGCGGCCCGGGCCATGCTGGGCCGGGAGGTCAGGTACGACCGGGTCCCCTACTTCTTCTCCGACCAGTACGACCTCGGCATGGAGTACTCGGGCTGGGCGCCCCCGGGGGCGTACGACCAGGTGGTGGTCCGCGGGGACACGGGCCGGCGCGAGTTCATCGCCTTCTGGCTGAAGGAGGGCCGGGTGCTGGCCGGGATGAACGTGAACGTGTGGGACGTCACGGACCCGATCCAGAAGCTCATCCGGGCCCGCAAGCAGGTGGACGCCGAGGCGCTGACGGACCCGTCCGTCGCCCTGGAGTCGCTGGTCCCGTGACAGGAGGCCCGGCAACGCGCGCCGCGTGAACCGTGCTCCGGGGCGCTCGTCCCCGGAGCGGCGGCCGGGCGCAGGCGCCCCGTCAGCCGCAGCCGGGGCAGGCGCCCACGACTGTCTCTGCTCCCCCGTAGAATTCACGCGTGGCAGGCAGGATCAACGACGACGACGTGAAGGCGGTACGGGACGCGGTCCCGATCGACGCCGTCGTCTCCGAGTACCTCCAGCTGCGCAACGCCGGCGGCGGCAATCTGAAGGGCCTGTGCCCCTTCCACGACGAGAAGTCACCGTCCTTCCAGGTCAGCCCGAGCAAGGGGCTCTTCCACTGCTTCGGCTGCCAGGAGGGCGGCGACACCATCACCTTCGTGATGAAGGTGGACCACCTCTCCTTCTCGGAGGCGGTCGAGCGGCTCGCCGCGCAGGCGGGCATCACGCTGCGGTACGAGGAGGGCGGGTACAACCCCAGCCACCAGCGCGGCGAGCGCATCCGTCTGGTCGAGGCGCACAAGATCGCCGCACAGTTCTATGTGGAGCAGCTGGACGCGAGCCCCGAGGCGGAGATCGGCCGGAAGTTCCTCGCCGAGCGCGGCTTCGACCAGGCCGCGGCGGCGCACTTCGGCGTGGGCTACAGCCCGGCGGGCTGGGACCACCTGACCCGCTATCTGCGCGGGAAGGGGTTCAGCGACAAGGAGCTGCTGCTCTCCGGACTCGCCCAGGAGGGCCGCCGCGGCCCCATCGACCGCTTCCGCGGCCGCCTCATGTGGCCCATCCGCGACATCGGCGGCGAGGTCGTCGGCTTCGGCGCGCGCAAGCTGCGCGACGACGACAACGGCCCCAAGTACCTGAACACCCCCGACACGGCGATCTACAAGAAGTCCCAGGTCCTGTACGGCATCGACCTCGCCAAGAAGGAGATCGCCAAGTCCAGCAGGGCCGTCGTCGTCGAGGGCTACACGGATGTGATGGCCTGCCATCTCGCCGGTGTCCCGACCGCCATCGCGACCTGTGGCACCGCCTTCGGCGGCGACCACATCAAGATCCTGCGACGGCTGCTGATGGACAACGGCTCCGCCCGTGTGATCTTCACCTTCGACGGCGACGCGGCGGGCCAGAAGGCAGCGCTGCGGGCCTTCGAGGACGACCAGAAGTTCGCCGCCGAGACGTACATCGCGATCGCCCCGGACGGCATGGACCCCTGCGAGCTGCGGCTCGCCAAGGGCGACGAGGCGGTCGCCGACCTCGTCGAACCGCGCACGCCGCTCTTCGAGTTCGCCCTGCGGCAGATCGTGCAGCGGTACGACCTGGAGACGCCGGCCGGCCGCGCCGCCGCACTGGACGAGGCGGCACCGGTCGTGGCGCGCATCAAGAACAGCGCCTCGCAGCACGAGGTCGCGGTGCAGCTCGCGGGCATGCTCGGCATCCTGGACACCCAGTTCGTGGTGAAGCGCGTCGCCCAGCTCGCGCGCTGGGCCAGGGACCGGGGCGGACGCGGACCGGCAGCCCCGCAGCGGCCGAACCAGCAGCCGTCGTACGAGGCGTCCGCGCCCCGGGCCGCCGCCTCCGGCCCCGCCCTGAACCTCCGCAACCCGGTGCACGCCACCGAGCGCGAGCTCCTCAAGCTCGCACTCCAGCGCCCCGAACTGGTCTCGCCGGCGTTCGACGCGTACGGCGTCGACGAGTTCACGGCCCCGCCCTACGCGGCGGTCCGGCAGGCCGTCATCGAGGCCGGCGGCGCCGAGCTCGGCGCCCAGGACTCCCAGGCCTATCTGGTGCGCGTCCGCGAGGCCGCACCCGATGACACGGTCCGCGCCATGGTCACGGAACTCGCCGTCGAGGCGATCCTGCGCAAGACGGTCGACGAGGTCTACGCGGGTGACCAGCTCGTCGCGGTCCGCCGCCGTGCCGTCGACCGCCGCATCCGCGACATCCAGGGCACCCTCTCCCGGCTCGGCCAGCACGCCGACCCGGCCCACCTGGCCGCCGTCCAGAACGAGCTGTGGGTGCTCCAGCAGTACGGCCAGGCCCTGCGCGTACGCGGGGCCGACGCGCTCTAGGAGTCGCCGCCAGGCTCCTGCGCGACGTCACGGACAGCACATCGTGGTCCACGAGCGCCGCCGGCAGCTCCGCCGGGGCGCGACCGGCGTCCTCGACGCCGCACCCCGTGGCAGCGCCGGGTCACGAACCGCTCGTGGCGCACGGGCACACGGGTGTCGTACAGGGAATCGGGCACCGCGCGATCGGCACAGGGCGGGCACGAACACGCACTC
Source organism: Streptomyces sp. NPDC002004 (assembly GCF_053593975.1). Taxonomy (NCBI): domain Bacteria; kingdom Bacillati; phylum Actinomycetota; class Actinomycetes; order Kitasatosporales; family Streptomycetaceae; genus Streptomyces; species Streptomyces sp. NPDC002004. The sequence goes on along the minus strand of NZ_JBSFDP010000001.1, from coordinate 408,829 downwards.
GGGTTTCCCGGGAGGGTAACCACGCGGTCACGGACCGGACTCAAAAAGTCACCGCACGCCCCTCGTGGCAGCGATGTGTCGTACTCCACACTGGGTTCCGGTGCCTGAGTCCTCGGAGCGCGGCCGGTCCGTCCCTGGCGGGCCCGACACCCCCGCGGTTCCGCTCACTGCGTACGGGACGGACAGCGGCGAGGCCGCCGATGCCGGTCCCGCCGTACCGCTGTCGCACGCCTCAGCAGCGCGATCACCCTGGAGGTCGCCCCCGTGCAGACCCAGACCCTGAGCCAGACGACGCCCGCCCCCGCCCGGGACCGCACCGGTCCGGACGCCGATGCGGAGTCCGAGATCCTTTCCGCGGTGCCCGCGCAGAGCCGGGCCGCACACCATCCCGAGGCGGAAGCGGAACCCCGGGCCGAGGCCATCGACGAGGACGCGGCCCCGGATTCCGACGAAGCCGGCCCCGACGGGCCCGAGTCCGACGCGGGCGGGTCCGTCGAGCTGCCCGTCCCGCGCGCCCGCGCCGACACCAGCGGGCCGTCCTCCGATCTGTTCCGTCAGTACCTGCGCGAGATCGGCCGGATCCCGCTGCTCTCCGCGGAGGAGGAGGTGGAGCTGGCCCGCCGGGTCGAGGCCGGTCTCTTCGCCGAGGAGAAACTGGGCAGCACCCCCGACCTGGACTCCCAGCTCGCCCTCGACCTCGACCGGCTCGTCGTCATGGGGCGGATGGCCAAGCGGCGCCTGATCGAGGCGAACCTGCGGCTCGTGGTGTCGGTGGCCAAGCGGTACGTGGGACGCGGGCTGACCATGCTCGACCTGGTCCAGGAGGGCAACCTCGGGCTCATCCGGGCCGTCGAGAAGTTCGACTACGCGCGCGGCTACAAGTTCTCCACGTACGCGACCTGGTGGATCCGCCAGGCCATGTCCCGCGCCCTCGCGGACCAGGCCCGCACGATCCGCGTCCCGGTCCATGTCGTCGAGCTCATCAACCGGGTCATCAGAGTGCAGCGGCGGATGCTCCAGGAACGGGGGTACGAGCCGACCCCCGAGGAGGTCGGTGCCCAGCTCGACCTGCCGCACGAGCGGGTCAGCGAAGTCCTGCGGCTCGCCCAGGAACCCGTGTCGCTGCACGCGCCCGTCGGCGAGGAGGACGACGTCGCGCTCGGCGACCTCATCGAGGACGGGGACGCGGCCAGCCCCGTGGAGTCCGCGGCCTTCCTGCTGCTGCGCCAGCATCTGGAGGCCGTGCTGTCCACGCTGGGCGAGCGCGAGCGCAAGGTGGTGCAGCTGCGCTACGGACTGGCCGACGGCAGGCCCCGCACCCTGGAGGAGATAGGACGGATCTTCGGCGTGACGCGTGAACGCATCCGCCAGATCGAGTCCAAGACCCTCAACAAGCTGCGGGACCATGCCTTCGCCGACCAGCTCCGCGGTTATCTCGACTGAGGCTCAGTCGACCTCGGCCACCGCCTGCGCGAACTGGGCCTTGTAGAGCCGCGCGTACGCGCCCTGCGCCGCCAGCAGCTCCGTATGCGTGCCCTGCTCAACGATCGAGCCGTTCTCCATCACCAGGATCGTGTCCGCGTCCCGGATGGTGGAGAGCCGGTGCGCGATGACGAAGCTGGTGCGCCCGTGCGCGAGCTGGGCCATGGCCTTCTGGATGAGGACCTCGGTCCGGGTGTCGACCGAGCTGGTCGCCTCGTCCAGGACGAGGATGACCGGATCGGACAGGAACGCCCGCGCGATGGTGATGAGCTGCTTCTCGCCCGCGCTGACGCCCGTGCCCTCGTCGTCGATGACGGTGTCGTAGCCATCCGGCAGCGTACGGATGAACCGGTCCGCGTGCGCGGCGCGCGCGGCCGCCTCGATCTCCTCGCGGGTGATGTCGCGCGAGGCGCCGTAGGCGATGTTCTCCGCGATGGTGCCGCCGAACAGCCAGGTGTCCTGGAGCACCATGCCGATCCCGGAGCGCAGTTCGTCCCGGGACATCCTGGCGATGTCGACGCCGTCCAGGGCGATCGTGCCGCCGGTGACCTCGTAGAACCGCATCAGCAGATTCACCAGCGTGGTCTTTCCGGCGCCCGTCGGGCCGACGATGGCGACCGTGTGGCCCGGTTCGACCTTCAGCGACAGGTTCTCGATGAGTGGCATGTCCTCCTCGTAGCGGAAGGACACGTTCTCCAGCTCGACCCGGCCGCGCAGTTCGTCCGGGCGCTCGCCCTGCACCGGGTCCGCCCCCTGCTCGGGAGCGTCGAGGAGTTCGAACACGCGCTCCGCCGACGCGACACCGGACTGCACGAGGTTCGCCATCGAGGCGACCTGGGTGAGCGGCATCGAGAACTGGCGCGAGTACTGTATGAACGCCTGCACGTCACCGATGGACAGGGCGCCGGACGCCACGCGCAGACCGCCGACCACGGCGACCAGTACGTAGTTCAGGTTCGACACGAAGAACATCAGCGGCTGCATGATGCCGCTGTTGAACTGCGCCTTGAACGCGGCGTCGTAGAGCGCCTCGTTCTGCTCGGCGAACAGCTTCGCCGACTCCTGCTGGCGGCCGAAGACCTTCACCAGCGTGTGGCCGGTGTACATCTCCTCGATGTGCGCGTTCAGCTTGCCGGTGGTGCGCCACTGCTGCACGAACTGCGGCTGCGACCTCTTGCCGACCTTCGTCGCGATGAGGAACGACATCGGGACGGTGACGAGTGCCACCAGTGCGAGCAGCGGCGAGATCCAGAACATCATCACCAGCACGCCGATGATCGTCAGCAGCGAGTTGATGAGCTGACCCATCGTCTGCTGAAGGGTCTGGCCGATGTTGTCGAGGTCGTTCGTGGCGCGGCTCAGCACCTCGCCGCGCTGGCGCTTGTCGAAGTACGACAGCGGCAGCCGCGACAGCTTCGCCTGCACCTCGCCGCGCATCCGGAACACCGTCTTGTTGATGGCGCGGTTCGACAGCCGGGTCGCCACCGCCATCAGCAGGCCCGCCACCAGGAACGTGACCAGTGCGAGGCCCAGCACCGAACCGACGGAACCGAAGTCGATGCCCTTGCCGGGCGTGAAGTCGAGCCCCGACAGCATGTCCGCCATGCCGCCCTGACCCCGCCTGCGCAGCCCCTCGATCGCCTGGTCCCTGGTGATACCGCCGGGCATCTGCCGTCCGACGATGCCCGCGAAGACCAGGTCGGTCGCCCGGCCCAGGATCTTCGGGCCCACCACGGACAGCGCGACGCTCAGCACACCGCAGACCAGCATTCCGTACATCGTCAGCCGCTCGGGCCGGAACTGTCCGAGCAGCCGTTTGCCCGAGCCCTTGAAATCCATCGAGCGCTGGTCCGGGCCGCCCCCGGCCATCCACCTCGCCGGCCCCGCCATCAGGCAGCCTCCGCTTCCGTCAGCTGGGAGAGCACGATCTCCCGGTAGGTCTCGTTGCCCGCCATCAGCTCGTGATGGCGACCGGTGCCGACGACCCGGCCCTCGTCGAGGACGACGATCCGGTCCGCGTCACGGATGGTGGAGACGCGCTGCGCGACGATCACGACCGTCGCCCGGGAGGTCTCCTCGGCGAGCGCGGCACGCAGCGCCGCGTCCGTCGCGTAGTCCAGCGCCGAGAACGAGTCGTCGAAGAGGTAGATCTCCGGCCGCTGCACCAGCGTCCGCGCGATCGCGAGCCGCTGCCGCTGGCCGCCCGACACATTCGTGCCGCCCTGGGAGATGGGCGCCCCGAGGCCGCCTTCGAGCCGCTCCACGAAGTCCTTGGCCTGCGCCACCTCCAGCGCGTGCCACAGCTCCTCGTCCGTCGCGTCCGGGTTTCCGTAGCGCAGGTTCGTCGCCACCGTCCCGGCGAACAGATAGGGCTTCTGCGGTACGAGCCCGACCGTGCGTGCCAGCAACTGCGGTTCGAGCGTCTGCACGTCCACGCCGTCGACCCGGACCGATCCCTCCGTCGCGTCGAACAGCCGCGGCACCAGGCCGAGCAGCGTCGACTTGCCGCTGCCCGTCGAGCCGATGACGGCGGTGGTCTCGCCGGGCCGCGCGACCAGGTCGACCGCCTTCAGGACGGGCTCCTCGGCACCCGGATAGCGGAATCCCGCCTCACGGAGTTCCAGATGGCCGTGAGCGCGCAGCTCCCGCACCGGCTCCGCCGGCGGCACGACGCTGCTCTCGGTGGACAGGACCTCCTGGATGCGCTCGGCACAGACCTCCGCGCGCGGCACCATCATGAACATGAAGGTGGCCATCATCACGGACATCACGATCTGCATCAGATAGGCGAGGAACGCCGTCAGCGCACCGATCTGCATGCCGCCGCTGTCGATGCGGTGCGCACCGAACCACACCACGGCGATCGACGACACGTTCACGACGGTCATCACGATCGGGAACATCAGGGCGAGCATCCGGCCGGTGCCCAGGGACACCTCGGTCAGCTGCCCGTTGGCGCCGCGGAAGCGCTCCTTCTCGTAGTCGTCGCGGACGAACGCGCGGATGACGCGGTTGCCCGTGATCTGCTCGCGCAGCACGCGGTTCACCGTGTCGAGCCGCTCCTGCATGGTGCGGAACAGCGGCCGCAGCCGGCGCACGATCAGGCTCACACAGATGCCGAGGAACGGCACCACGGCGAGCAGCACCCCGGACAGCGGCACGTCCTGGCCGAGGGCCATCACGATGCCGCCGACGCACATGATGGGCGCCGAGGCCATCAGGGTGAACGTCATCAGCGCGAGCATCTGGACCTGCTGCACGTCGTTCGTGGTCCTCGTGATGAGCGACGGCGCGCCGAAGTTCCCGACCTCGCGCGCCGAGAACGACTGGACCCGGTCGAAGACGGCGGCCCGCAGGTCCCGGCCGAGCGCGGCGGCGGTACGCGCGCCGAAGTAGACGGCTCCGATGTTGCACACCATCTGGACGACGGTGATGCCGATCATCAGTGCGCCGAAGGAGAGGATGTAGCCCGTGTCGCCCTTCACGACACCGTTGTCGATGATGTCGGCGTTGAGGGTGGGCAGATAGAGGGTGGCGCACGTCTGCAGGAGCTGCAGCAGCACCAGGAGGGCTATGGGTTTCCGGTACGGACTCAGGTGGGTCCGTAGAAGTCGTATGAGCACACTCGAACTTTCGGGATCGTGAGGCGGTCGGCAGATCTGTGCACCACCCCCTATCGTCCGACACTCCACCCGTGTTACCTCAAGCGAATAAGCCAAGAGGGAACCGGATGGACCCCGGTGGAGACCCCGGACGCGGGACCGGAAGCTCCGGTCCCGGATCTGTGCATCCATCAGGTTCGATGTGTACGTGTATGGGCGCTGTTGTCCTTGTATGTCCCGCAGGAGCGGGTCACGGGTTCCCCGCGGGTCCGTGTGCCGGGCGCCCCGTGCGCCGGGTGCTCGAGGGGGCGTGCGCCGGGATTCCGGGTCCGCCCCGGGTCAGGCCCCGAACGCGCCCGGGTGCGTCTGCTCCCGCACCGCCGTGAACTGCTGGCGCACCGCCTGTCCGACGGGCAGATCGTCGCCGGCTTCGAACACCTGGACGGCGGCGCTGTGCCACACGGGTGGTGTCCGCGGGTCGACGGTGTTCTGCGCGGCGCCTAGCGCCCAGGCCGCCTGCCGGGCCGCGCCGAGCGCCGCGTAGTCCGCGGGCTGCGGCACGACGACCTGCGCCCCGAACAGTGCGGGCGCCGCTGCCTGGACGGCGGACAGCCCCGCCGCGGCCCCGAGCAGGAACACCCGGCGCACCTCGACCCCGCGGCCGCGCAGCACGTCGAGCGCGTCCCCGAGCCCGCACAGCATGCCCTCGAACGCGGCCCGTGCCAGATGCTCCGGCTTCATCGACTCGCGCCGCAGCCCCGCCAACGTACCGGCGGTGTGCGGCAGGTTCGGTGTCCGCTCGCCCTCCAGGTACGGCAGCAGGACGAGCCCGTGCGAGCCGGGCGTGGACTTCATCGCGAGGTCCGACAGCGTCTCCAGGTCCGGCACCCCGAGCAGTTCGGCCGTGCCGCGCAGCACGCGGGTCGCGTTGAGGGTGTGCACGACGGGCAGGTGCATACCGGTGGCATCGGCCAGCGAGGTGATCATCCCGCTGGAGTCGACGAGTGCCTCGCGGTGCACGGCCATCACCGAGCCGGAGGCGCCGAGCGAGACCACCGCGTCGCCGAGCCCGATGCCGAGCCCGAAGGCGGCGGCCATCGTCTCGCCGGTGCCCGCGGAGATCAGCAGCCCCTCCGGCGTGGTGCCCGCGGCCTCGGCCGGACCGATCACCTCGGGGAGCATCGCCTGGTGGCCGAGCGCCAGCTCCACCAGATCGGGGCGGTACGCGCCGGTGGCCGCCGACCAGTAGCCGGTGCCGGAGGCTCCGCCGCGGTCGGTCGTGCGGCGCGCCGGACGGCCCAGGAGCTGCCACACCAGCCAGTCGTGGGCCTGCAGCACGAGCCCGACGCGCCGGGCGGACTCCGGTTCGCACTTCGCCAGCCAGCGCAGCTTGGTCACGGGCTGCGCGGCCCCCGGGACGCTGCCGACCGCGGAGGCCCAGGCCTCGCGGCTGCCGAGTCCGTCGATCAGATCGGCGGCGGCGACCTGGGCACGCCGGTCGTTGCCGACGAGGGCGGGCCGCACGGTGGCGCCCTGCGTGTCGAGCGGCACGACCGCGTTCTGCTGTGCGGACACGCCGATCGCCTGCACGCCTTCGAGCAGCCCGCCCGTGGCTGCCTCGCCCAGGGACAGCAGCCACGCCTGCGGATCGACGTCGGAGGGGCGGCCTCCGTCGGGGCCGGCCTCGAGGGGATGCGGGGCATAGCCCTGCCTGAGCACGGCCCCCGTCTCCGTGTCACAGACCACAATGCGCGTGAAATCGGGCGAACTGTCCAACCCGGCGACTATCCCCATGCCGGGCATTCTGCCGTATGGGTGAGGCGGGATGGTGTCGGTGTGACGTACGTCGGGTGCTGTTCTCCGCAGCCCCGCGGCGCGGGGTCAGGTGTTGCTCGTGCCCCAGTCGTCCTCGCCGCCGTTCCGGCTTCGCTCACGCAGGGAGCGGACGCGGTCGGCCACCGAGTCGGGCATACGGTCACCCACCTTGTCGCTCACCGAGTGGTACGCCTCGCCGGCGATCCGGCGCCCCTGCTGGGCGGCGGTCTCGGCGGCGTTGCGCACGGCCGGGTTCTGGGCGAAGTCGCGGAACGACTTCTTCAGCTGCTCGTAGCGCTCCCGCCCGGCCCGTGCCCCGAGCACATAGCCGAGGCCCAGTCCGGCGACGAATGTGAGCCGGTAGCGCATGGCTGCCACCCTTTCCCTTGGGTTCGCTTGCGTCGACGACGGTCGCGGGGGATACCGATTGGCGGAGCACCCCCCTGCTTGCGCTAATGTATGTGTCGCAGCGAACGTCCGCCGCCCGGCGAAGTTCCAGGTAGGTACGTTCGGTGCAATCGAGGCAATCCTCCGTAGCTCAATTGGCAGAGCAGCCGGCTGTTAACCGGCAGGTTACTGGTTCGAGTCCAGTCGGGGGAGCTCGATCCTCCGTAGCTCAATTGGCAGAGCAGCCGGCTGTTAACCGGCAGGTTACTGGTTCGAGTCCAGTCGGGGGAGCAGCCGAGAAGGACGATGAAGGGCCCCTCCGGGGTCCTTTTTCATGTCCCGGTCCCTGTTCATTCGCGTTCCCGGGAACCGTGCGGGCACGCCTGAAGTCCTCATGGTCGGCGAAGCCGGCCACGTGAAGCAGGAGATCGTATGAGCGGCTATGCTGCGGCACACGGCGCGCACACTTGTACGCGACACGCCGCTATGGGGCGGTAGCTCAGCCGGTTAGAGCAGCGGACTCATAATCCGTCGGCCGTGGGTTCGAGTCCCACCCGCCCCACCATGACACCCTCGGTGCAGGAACGTTTCCAGCTGCACGAACAGTGTGTCCCCGCCCACTGAGGGTGCGGGGAGCGACACGCCAGGGATCGTTGTCCGGCCCCGCGACCCGCCCGGGATTCCCACGACCGCAACGCGCAATGACCCCTCGGCCGGTCGTCCGCCGCGGCCCGCGCTCCGTGCTCACCCGCGCCGGTCACCGCCGGGCGCACCGCCGCCCTCCGCCGGCCCCGGCCGCACCGGAGCAGCCGCGCCGACGAGCGGCCGTGCAGCCGGGCATCCCTGCAGCGTCGCCCGTCGCCGTCGCCCGCTTGCCCGGAACGGTCCGGTCCGTCTGCCCGACCCGTGATGCCACCGCCCCGCGGGCGGAATCGCGCCGCCCCGCATCGACGCGGACCGATCCCCGGTCACGCCGACGAGCCCCCTGAACGGCCCATGAGGACCGCAGGGGGCTGTGCCGTCCGGACGTGAACGGGGCCGGGGCGGCGTCCGGTTGGCCCCGGCCGCCGCGCGACGGTCAGGCCCGCGCCGCCGACGGCCCCAGCAGGTTGCGCTCCAGATCGCGCAGGTCCTTGCCGATGGACGAACGGACCTGTCTCGCCATCACGGGCGCGGCCAGGCGGTAGAGGCGGCCGGCGTCGCCCCGCACCCGGATACGGGCGACGGTGCCCCGGGGGTGCGCGGTGAAGCCGTACGTGACGTGCATGGGCATCGGGCCCGCCACGGACACCATGTCCAGCAGCTCCGGAGGGTCGTACGCCGCGACGCGCAGGACGTAGTCGATGCGCCTGCCGAGGAAGTGCGCGGTGCGGGTGACTTCGGCGCCGACGCCGAATCCGCCGGTGTCCGCCTCCCGGGTGAGTTCGGCCGTGCGGATGCCCTGGGTCCACTCGGGATCGTTCCGTCACTCCATGGCGTACCCGGTACCCGTCCGGGCGGCGTTCGTTTTGGCCGAGACTAAAATGACGGCGCTGGATCGCAAGCTGTAGCGGCGACTAAAATGAGCTCCATGGATGCGGTACGAGCGGTCGCCGAACCCAGACGGCGCGAGATCCTCCGCCTGGTCTGGGACGCGGAGCTGTCCGCGGGCGAGATCGCCGACCGGTTCGACATCACCTTCGGCGCGGTCTCCCAGCACCTCAAGGTGCTCCGGGACTCGGGTCTGGTTACGCTGCGCCAGGAAGGCAGGAAACGCTTCTACCGCGCCGACCGCGAAGCCCTGGGGCCGCTGGCCGACTATCTCCAGTCCATGTGGGCGGCCAGGCTGGACACGCTCGCCGAGCTGGCGGAAGCGGCCGGGCGGGACGAGCCCGAGGACTCCGAGGGGGCGCGCCCTTGAACACGAACGTGGTCACCGTGGAACGGCACATCGCCGCCCGGCCCGAGACGGTGTTCTCCTTCTTCACCGACCGGGACAAGTGGCTGTCCTGGATGGGCGAGGACGGCGAGTTCGACTTCCGGCCCGGGGGCGCCTACCGGACGACCGTCACCGGCGGGAACGTCGCCGAGGGCCGCTTCGTCGAGGTCGACCCGCCCACACGGCTCGTCTTCACCTGGGGCTGGGCGGAGGGCTCGATGCCCGTGCCGTCCGGTTCGAGCACCGTCGAACCGGTCGCGGACGGCGCCCTGTTGCGCCTGGTCCACCGCGACCTGCCGTCCCCGGAGGCCTGCGCCGCGCACGAGGAGGGCTGGGTGCACCACACGGACCGGCTCGCCACGGCGGCGGCGGGCGGCGATCCGGGACCCGACGACTGGATGTGATGCGCCGGGAGGCGTCGTCGGGCACCGAGATGCGGCGAAACCGTGGATCCGGTGACTGTTGCCCCATACAAGCGCATTACATTGGGCGCCGATGACTGAGCGACCCCCACCCGGCTCCACCCGCCCCGGCGGGCGCACGGCCCGTACCCGCGCGGCCGTCCTCGCGGCGACCATGGAGGAGCTCGAGGAGGTGGGGTTCGGCGCGCTGACCCTGGACAGGCTCGCCGTGCGCTCCGGCGTCCACATATCGACCATCCGGCGCCGCTGGCGCACCGTCGAGGGCGTCGTCGCCGACCTGCTGGCGCAGCACAGCAAGACGCTCCCCACGCCGGACTCCGGCGACTTCCGGCGGGACCTGCACCAACTGGCCCAGGCCATCGCCGACTTCCACGCCATGCCGCGCAACCGGAACCTCGTCGAGTCCCTGGTGGCGTCGGCCGCGCACGACCCACTCGTGTCGGAGATCGTGCGGGGTGCGTTCCTCGCGCGCGTCGAGCACGTGACACTGCTCGTGAGCCGCGCCGTCGCCCGGGGCGAACTGGCGCCGGACACCGACGCCATGGAGGTCATCGCGGCCCTCGGCGCCCCCTTCTACTACCGGCTGCTCATCCTGCGCCGGCCCATCGACGGTCGCCTGGTCCACATGAGCGCCGAGGCGGCGTACGAGGCGGCACGCGCCGGAGCGTTCCGCCCCGGCGAGGAGGCGAACGGCTGACGGACCGGCGGTGTCACAGGGGCGACTGCCAGGTCATCGTCGTGCCCGTGCCGCCCGTCCGGGTCGTACCGTCGTCCCGGACCGTCAGCCGGACGGCGGGGCGGCCGTCCGCGAGAGCGGCCTCGGCGTCGACGGTGACGTCGATCCGCGTCGTGCCGGTACGCCGGGACGCGGCGGCGAGGGCGCGCCGCAGGGTGGCCAGGAGGTGCCCGGCCGTGGGGTCGCCGATCCGGGCGTCGACGGCCCCCGTGAACCGTACCGAGGGCCGGAACCCCAGCACCGCCGCGGCGCCCGCCGTCTCGCGCAGCACCTTGCCGCGTACGGTCGTCGGCGCATCCGCCGGGGGCTGCTGGAGTGCGAAGATCGCCGTCCGCACCTCCTGGATGGTGGCCTCGAGTTCCTCGACGGCCTGTTCGAGCATCCCGCCGACCGCGTCCCCGGCGTCCCCCGTGTCTCCCGTGTCTCCCGCGCCCCCGGCATGCCTGTCGTCCCCGTCGTCCGCCCGACGGCGGGTGGACTCCAGCATCATGCCCGTCGCGAACAGGCGTTGGACGACCAGGTCGTGCAGGTCGCGGGCGATCCGGTCGCGGTCCTCCAGGACGGCCAGCCGCTCCCGGCTCTGCTGGGCGTCGGCCAGGACGAGCGCGAGTGCCGCCTGGGACGCGAACTGTGTGGCGAGCAGCCGCTCCACCGGCGTGTACGGGCGGCCCCCGCGGCCTCGCGGCAGCGCGAGCGTACCGATGAGACGGCCCGCCGCCTGGAGAGGCAGCATCATGCTCGGTCCGAAGCGGGTCCGTACGTGCGTCGTCATCCGCGGGTCGGTCGCCGAGTCGTCCACGAACACCGGCTCTCCGCCGAGCAGTTGCTCCAGGACCGGGCTGCCCGGCCGGATCGTGGTCCCCACCAGGTCGCCCGGGTCGTCGAGCGGAGAGGTGGACGCCGTGACGATCTGCATGCCGCCCTCGTCGGTGGGCTGGAGGATCACTCCCGCGGCGGCGTCCGCGAGCAGCCGGGCCCGCTCGGCGACCGTCATCAGCGCGTCCTCCGCCGCGTCGCCGGAGAGCAGCGCGGTGGTGACGGCGGCGGCTCCCTCGATCCAGCGTTCGCGCTGCCTGGCCGTCTCGTACAGCCGCGCGTTGCCGATGGCGATGCCCGCCTGCGCGGCCAGCACGCGCAGCAGCTGCTCGTGCTCCTCGGTGAACGGCCCGCCGCTCCGCCCCGCGAGGTACAGGCTCCCGAAGACCTCCTCCTGCACATGGATCGGGACGCCGAGGAAACTGCCCGTCTCCGGATGGCCGGGCGGTACGCCGGACGAGCGCGGGTCCTGGGCGAGGTCGGCCACCCGCAGGGGCCGTGCCTCGCGGATCAGCACGCCGAGCAGCCCGTGCCCCTCGGGCAGCGGGCCGATGCGGTCCCGCTCGGACTCGGACAGACCCGTCGTGTACAGGTCGGTGACATGGCGGCCGTCAGGACCGACCACGCCGAGCGCGGCGTAGTGGGCACCGGTCAGCTCGGCCGCGCTCTCCACGAGGTGCTGGAGCGTGGCGCCCACGGTGGGATCGGCGCCGACACGGAGCACGGCCTCCAGGAGGCGGGGGAGGAGACCGGACGGGAGCGGCTGCTCCCTCCCGTCCCCGCCTGCCGGGGTCACAGCGACAGCGGGTCCAGGACCATGGGCTGGATGGTGCCCTCCAGCATGGCGCCGAGCCCCAGGATCACGCAGACGTCGGGCCGGTCGGCGATGGACACCGGCATGCCCGTGGCCTCGCGCAGCATCTCGTCGAGGCCGGGCAGCAGCGCGCTGCCGCCGACCATCATGATGCCGCGGTCGGCGAGGTCGGCCACCAGGTCGGGCGGGCAGTTCCGCAGCACCTTCCCGATGCCGTCGAGCACCGCGGTCAGCGGCCGGCTGACCGCGTCGCGCACCGTGGCCGTGTCCACGCGCACCGACCGGGCCAGCCCCGTGGCGACGTCCCGGCCGTGGATCTCGGTGGACGAGGGGCCGTTCAGGGTGAGCCCGTTGCCGTGCAGCGCGATCTGCAACGGCCGCACCGACTGGGACGGCAGTATCAGCTCGTGCTGGGTGCGCAGATGCTGCACGATCGCGCTGTCGATGGCCTCGCCGCCGACCGGGATCCGCTGCGCGGTCACGATCGAGCCCAGCGACAGCACCGCGACCTGCGTGGTGGCCGCCCCGCACACCAGGATCATCGTCGCCTCGGGCTGCTCCACGGGCAGCCCGCAGCCGACACCGGCGGCGATCAGCGTGTCCACCAGCTCCACGCGCCGTGCGCCGAGCCCCACCATCGTCTCGACCGCGGCGCGCTGCGCCAGCGGATCCGCGTCGTGCGGGGTCGCTGCGGCGGCACGCAGCCAGGGCTTGCGGCGCAGGGACCTGCGCAGCTTCTCACCGAGCAGGTGCCGCAGCATCCGCTGCGCCATCTCGATGTCGACGACCGTCCCGCCGGACACCGGGCGCATCACACGGATGTACGCGGGCGTGCGCCCCGTCATGCGCTCCGCGAACTCGCCGACCGCGATCAGCGAACCGGTCCGCGTGTTCACCGCCGCGGCGCTCGGTTCGTCCACGACGAGTCCGGAGCCGCGCACGAAGACACGGGTGCGCGCGGCCCCCATGTCCACGGCGATGTGGCAGCGGCGCAGCTGCTCCAGACTCGCGGTCATGGCAGTTCCTCCAGAGCGCGGACCGACGGACCGCCGGATGACGGTCCTGTTCTGCATCGTCCGCCGCCCCACGGCGACCCGCACGGCGGAATGAGCCGCGTGGGGCAGCGCCGCACGGGTGGTTCCGGTGAGGTCCACTGTGATGAGTCCGCCGTGCCACTCGCCGATGATCTTGACACTGGCGAAAATCCGGTCGGCGGGTTCCGGGGCCGTTGTTAGCATCCCGTGTGACCAGCATGACCTCGGACGAAGAAGACAGGACGGCGGCCGGACGGGCCGCCGGGACCACGGAGCGGACGGACGGCGACGGGGACGAGCCCCGGATACCCGGCGGGCCCGCCGCCGCGGACCGGCGGCGTATCCTCGCCGATCTGACCCCGCTGCGCACCTCGGCCGACTACCGCCGGCTGTGGACCGGCAACACCATCTCCTGGATCGGCCAGGCGATGACCGCGCTCGCGGTCTCCCTCCAGGTGTACGACATCACCCGCTCCTCGTTCTCGGTCGGGCTCGTCGGGCTGTTCTCGCTCGTCCCGCTGGTCGTGTTCGGTCTGTACGGCGGTGCGATCGCCGACACCGTCGACCGGCGCAAGCTCGGCCTGTACTCGGCCGTCGGCTCCTGCGTCCTCTCCGTCGCCCTTGCCGTGGCCGCCTTCGCCGGCTTCCACCATGTCTGGTACCTGTACGGGATCGTCGCGCTGCAAGCGGTCTGCGGGGCCCTGAACTCGCCGGCCCGGACCTCGATGGTGCCCCGGCTGCTGCCGCCCGAACAGCTGCCCGCCGCCAATGCGCTGCAGTCCATGACGACGACGTCCGGCACGATGTTCGGCCCCATGCTGGGCGGCGTCGTCGTCGGCCTGTGGGGCTACCAGGCCGCGTACACCATCGACGCGATCGCCTTCAGCACCGCCCTGTACGCGATGTGGCGGCTGCCCTCGATGCGGCCGGACGGCGCGTCGGACCGTTCGAAGCGCGCGTCGGTCGTCGACGGCCTGCGCTTCCTCGCGACCCGGCCGAACATCCGGATGACGTTCTTCTCCGACATGTGCGCCATGGTGCTGGCGCAGCCGCGGGCGCTGTTCCCCGCGATCGCCGTCCTCTGGTACGGCGGCGACGCCCGGACCACCGGCCTGCTGGTCGCCGCGCCCGCGGTCGGGGCGCTCCTCGGCAGCGTCTTCTCCGGCTGGCTGGGCCGTATCCGGCGGCACGGGCTCGCCATCCTGATCGCGGTCGCCGGCTGGGGCGGCGCCGTCGCCGTCTTCGGTCTGACCCGGAACCTCTGGCTGGGGGTGCTCTTCCTGGCGCTCGCCGGCGCCTCCGACACCGTCTCCATGGTGTTCCGCTCGACGATGCTCCAGGCGGCCACGCCGGACGAGATGCGGGGGCGCCTGCAGGGCGTCTTCATCGTCGTGGTCGCGGGCGGCCCGCGGCTCGGCGACTTCATCGCCGGCTCGGCCGCCGACCTCACCTCCCCGGCGACCGCCGTGACCGGCGGCGGCGTCGCCTGCGTGGTCGCCGTGGCCCTGCTCGCCCTGAAGTGGCGCCGTTTCGCGCGCTACGACGCGAGGTCGCCGGAGGCGTAGCCGGGGAGGCATCCGTCCCGGAGCCGCGCGGCCCTGGGGGCGCCCCTCCTGACACGCACGGCCCGGGAACGCGGGCCCCGGCACGCGGGGTCCCGAACACGGCGCCCACCGCGGCGTGTTCGGCCGCGGGCCGGCGGCCATCTGCGACTGTGCCGGGTCCGCGGCCATCTGCGACTGTGCCCGGTCCGGCGGCCATCTGCGACTGTGCCCGGACCGCGGCCATCTGCGACTGTGCCCGGACCGCGGCCAACCGCGACTGTGCCGGGTCCTCGGTCCCCCGCGGCCGCGCCGGTCCTCGGCCACGAGTGACGCGGGCGACCCACTCCGGACGCCCGCGGCCGCGCGCCCGGCCCACGGCCGCGAGTGACTCCGCCGCCCGGCTCTCGGCCGCAGGCAACTCCTCGACTCCGCCCGGCCGGTGGCCCGCGCCTCGCCCCACCCGGTCCCGCCCCGCCCGGGTCCGGGCGTCGGCTGGCGGGAAGCCGCCAGGGCAGCTTCCCGCCAGGTTCTCCCCACAGCCGTACGGCATCGGCCCCGCGAAACTCTTCGCAGCACTCCGACGAAGAGAGGGCACCGAATGAAGAGGGCTCTGACAGCGGGGCTCGTGCTCGCGCTGCTCCCCATCGGAACGGCGAGCGCGGCGGGGGCGGCTCCGGCCGCCGACGACCGTCCCCCGCGCACCGCCCACGCCGCCCGCGCGGCCCACACCGTGACCCTGGTGACCGGCGACAAGGTGACCGTCACCGACCTCGGCGGCGGCAGGAAGACGGTCACCGTCGACCGCCCCGAGGGTGCGACCGGAGCCGTCTGCACGCTCCGGTCCAACGGCCGCATCACCGTCGTACCGGACGAGGCGCTGCCGTATCTGCGGGCGGGCACCGCTCGACGAGCGGCTGTTCGACGTGAGCGGGCTGATACGCCAAGGGATCGGCGGTGACGGCGAGAAGGGCCGACTGCCGCTGATCGTCACGTACCGGAAGAGCGCGCGGGACACGGCGGGGGTGCCGCGCGGCACGAGCAGGGTGCGGTCGCTGCCGAGCGTCGGCGGGGCCGCGGTGCGCGCCGGCGCGGGGCCGACCTTCTGGAGGACGGTGGCCCCGAGGAGCGCCGCGCCGACGGCGAAGGCGGCCGACGCGAACGGAGCCTTCGCCGACGGCATCGGCAGGATCTGGCTCGACGGGCGCGTGCACGGCGACATGGCCGAGTCGAACGCGCAGATCGGCACGGAGCGGGCCTGGCAGGCCGGGCTGACCGGCAAGGGCGTGAAGGTCGCGGTCCTGGACACCGGCTTCGACGCCGGCCACCCGGACCTGGAGGGACGCGTCGCCGATTCGAAGAGCTTCATCGACGGCCAGGAGGTCACCGACCGCAACGGCCACGGCACCCATGTCACCTCGACCGTCGGCGGCAGCGGAGCCGCGTCCGACGGCAAGGAGAAGGGCGTGGCGCCCGAGGCGACGCTCGCCGTCGGCAAGGTGCTCAGCGACGAGGGCTTCGGCTCCGAGTCGCAGATCATCGCGGGCATGGAGTGGGCCGCCCGCGACGTGCACGCGAAGGTCGTGTCGATGAGCCTCGGCTCGACGGAGCCCAGCGACGGCACCGACCCGATGGCACAGGCCGTGAACACCCTCTCCCAGGAGACCGGCGCCCTGTTCGTCGTCGCGGCCGGGAACTCCGGCGCCCCCGGTTCCATCGGCTCGCCCGGCGCCGCCGACTCCGCCCTGACCGTCGGCGCCGTCGACTCCTCCGACCGGGCGGCCTATTTCACCAGCCAGGGCCCCCGGTACGGCGACAACGCCCTCAAGCCCGACATCTCCGCGCCCGGCGTCGACATCCTCGCCGCCCGCTCCCAGTACGTGAGCGGCACCGGCCCGTACACCGCCATGAGCGGTACGTCGATGGCGACCCCGCACATCGCGGGCGTGGCCGCGCTGCTCGCCCAGAAGCACCCCGACTGGAGCGGCACCCAGCTGAAGAACGCGCTGATGTCGACGTCGAAGGAGCTCGACGCCTCCGCGTACGAGCTGGGTGCGGGCCGGGTGTCCGTGCCCGACGCGGTCGACGCGACGGTCACCGCGACGGGCGGCGTCGACTTCGGCTTCACTTCCTGGCCGTACGACGGCCACAAGCCCGTGACGAGGACGCTCACCTACACCAACTCCTCCGATGACCCGGTCGAGTTGACCCTTGCCGCGCAGGGCGCGGCCGACGGCGTCGTGTCGCTCGCCGACAGCGGGCTGACCGTCCCGGCACACGGCACCGCCTCCACCACCGTCACCGGCGACGGCGCGCACGCGCCGGTCGGGAACACCTCCGGCCGGATCGTCGCATCGTCCGACGGCAGACCCGTCGCACACACCGCCTTCGGGCTCGTCAAGGAGGACGAGCGGTACACGCTCACCGTCCACGTCAAGGACCGCGACGGCGCCGCGACCGGCGCGAACCTGGCGGTGCAACAGCTCGCCGCGGGCGTGGACGCCGTCCCGGCCCGGGTCGGCGACTCCGGCACCCTCGCACTGCGGCTGAAGCCGGGCACGTACAGCCTGACCTCGTTCCTCGACGTGCGCGGCAGCCACGGCAAGGACTCGCTCGGCCTCGGCTTCCTGGCCGCGCCCGAGATCACCCTCGACCGCGACCGCGAGGTCACCCTCGACGCGCGGACGCTGCGCGAGGTCAGGGCCCGCGTCGACCGCCGCACCGAGACCCGTCAGCTGCTGATGGAGTACAACCGCAGTGGCAACGGCAACACGCTGTTCGACGCGGTCCAGGTGCCCGTGAAGTACGACAGCCTCTTCGCCGCGCCCACCCCGAAGGTGAGCCGGGGCAGCTTCGAGTACCGCACCGTCTGGCGGCTCGGCAAGCCGCAGCTCATGGTCGACGGCGTGCGCGACGCGCTCGTCACCCTCGGCGGCACGCTCGCCGAAGGCCGCAGCAGCCTGCGCATCACGGACGCCGGGAACGGCGCACCCGCCGACTACGCGGGCAAGGACGTGCGCGGCCGCGCCGTACTCGCGCGCCTCGCCGACGGGGCCGACCCCGTGGCGCTCGCCCAGGCCGCCCAGGACGCCGGCGCCAAGGCCCTGTTCGTCACCGACGACCGGCCCGGCCGCCTCAACACCTGGTTCGGCACCGCCGACTACACGGACCGCCCGATGCAGATCGCCACGGTGGACACGGCCGACGCCGCGGTGCTGCGCACGGCGGCACGCACCGGCAAGCGCATCACGATGACCGGCACCGCCAACTCGCCGTACATGTACGACCTGTCCGACGGGCACAAGGGCGCGGTCCCGGACCGCGACCTCACCTACGCTCCGGGCGACGGCGAGCTGGCCGCCCTGAGCACCGCCTTCCACGGCGACCGGCCCGCCGATGGCGGCGAGTTCCGCTACTCGATCACCGACGCCTTCCCGATCGGCCTCGGCTTCCTCGAGCGGATCGACTACCCGGCCGAGCGGACCGACTACGTCTCCACGGAGCCCGGCCAGCTGTGGCACGAGTCCGTGCAGAACGGGCCGTTCGCCCTGGAGGAGCGCAGCGGGCTGATCCGCTACCGGGGCGGAACGCACCGGCGGCTCGACTGGTTCAAGCCGGTCTGGCACCCGTGGCTGGGCACCGGCCTCGGCTGGGGCCAGCAGCGGGCGGGCAACGACCTGCAGTTCAACACCCCCGGCTGGGGCGACTCGGGGCCCGACCACACCGGCTTCGGCGATGTGTGGACCCCGGAGAACGGCATGACCCAGACCACCGAGGCCTACTTGGACGGAAAGCTGGTCCAGCGGCGCACCGGCTCCGGGGTCTATGTGTGGGACGCACCCGCCGACGAGCACACCTACGAGGTGGTCACGGACACCGCCCTCGACCCGGAGAAGTGGCGGCTGTCGGCCAGGGGCCACTCCGAGTGGACCTTCAGGTCGGCGAAGACGCCGGACGACCGGTGGACGTTCCTGCCGCTGATCAACCTCGGCTTCGACGTGGACACCGACCTCGCGGGCGACGTCCGCGACGGGCGGGTGCCGATCGGCATCTCCGCCGCGTACGTGAAGGGAGCGGCCGGCACCGGCACCATCGGCGGCGGCGCCCTGGAGGTGTCGTACGACGACGGCAGGACCTGGCGGTCGGTCCCCCTGGACCGGAACGGCGGACGTGACGGCCGGACCGCCTGGCGCGGCGCCCTGAAGGTGCCCCACGGCACCGGTTTCGTCTCGCTGCGCGCGTCGGCGGGCGACGACCGTGGCGGCAGGGTGACACAGGAGATCATCCGCGCGGTGGGCGTGCGGTAGCCCCGACACCACCGGGCACACAAGGGCGCCGCCACCCCGGGACGGGGGAGGCGGCGCCCGGCGTACGCCCCGGCCGGTCCCACTGGCGAACGCGGCGTCACACCGGCCGACTTCGCTGCCGCTCGAACGGCGAACTGCACATGCAGCGAGCGCCGCGCGGAGGGCTCGCCATTCTCACCTCTTGTAGATCTGCGTAGCCACAGCAGCAGTCAAGGCGCGTCAGCAGTCTCAGAGTCGCGCATCACTTAGCGTGTCAGTGGCCTTGAGGGCTCTCCTGCCGCCACGGGGCAATGGTGTTCATGACCGAGCCCCCAGAGTGATGAAGCGGCGAGCGGTGCCGCCGTGCGGGGCAAGGTGTCAGCACCTTCAGGTTCATCGACGAGGCGCACCCAGGGAGCTTCGCTGGTTCGGGAGACAGGGGACCTACCAACTGCTATACAACACTTACGGTCTGTAGTGGCGCTCGGGGGTGGGACCGAGTGGACCCGATTTCAGCAGGGCTTCTGGTGGCATTGGCCAGCGGCGCGGGAGGTGCCGCAGGGGCGCAAGCCTGGACGGGACTCGGTGCGTTGATGCGCCGGCCGTTCCAGCGTGGCGATCGGCTGGTGACGGGAGAGTCGACTCCGGGACTGCGGGAACTGACGGCTCTTGAAGTCAATCCTTACGTGACGGGTGCGGCGCGAGCGCTTGCCGATGCGCTCAAGGAGCGAGCGGAGGACGACTCGGACTTTGGTCGATCTCTGGTTGCCTGGCTGGAACAGGCCAAGGTCGGCCGGCTGAGGATGGGCGGGTCAACAACATCAGTGGTGAGGCACAGGGGAACGTTCTTCAGGCCAGCGACCTTCACGGCGACGTTTCTTTCGGGCCTACGTCACCTCCCCGGTCCATGGATGCGGATCAAGGTTGAGCATGTATGCAGGAGCCTCGATCGCTGCTCATGTTGTTGACAAGCGCCGCATCAAATATCTGCACCGGCAACTGCGACCCCAGTGCTCACTCTCATGTGCCGAATTCGATGTCATCTCCGGCGAGTTAGCGTTCCTTTTCGGCGGTCGACGAAATAAATCAGCCAAGAGTAGCGTAATACGCTATCTCGTCCGTGGCATCCTTGACGGACTTCACGCTACGCCCCTAGCCTTTCACGGAACGGGATTGTCGCCCAGAAGGGGGCAAGAATGAAGCTCACCAAGCTGTACAAAGATCAGGGGTCCGGCGGAAATGGCTGCCCGACGGTCTATCTCGGTGAGACTGGAGAGCTGGTCGTGCAGGGCCACATAGTGGACAGTGCCACGTTCGAAGAGCTGGAGAATGTCCTGCCGGGAGAAGGTGCCGTTCGCATCGCCGCAGACGTCGTGGCCGGCGCCATGGAGCGGTACTACAGTCAGCAGAGTGAGGGGCGCTAGTGGGGCGCAAGTTCTACTCCTTGGCGGATGAGGAATTCAACCGCCTCTTCACCGAGTTCAAGTTCACGGCCTACCGCTTGGAATCTCTTCAACGGTATGACGTGTCCTATGAGCAAGATGAATTCGCACGATTCCTCTCCGGTGAATCGAGAGGAGAATTTCCCGGCATCGCAGAGTGGATCGACGGCACTGTCGCCAAGGCGGTAGCGGCCGGAAAGAGCCTGAGCCGGGTTCACGTGGTCGAGCTTCCGGCATCCGACTACGTTCGCTTTGAATGCGCTTGGGCCTACGAGCATACGACAGAGGCGGGCGAAGACGTACGGATTCTGCCGGTCACGAATCAGGAGTGGCCGTCAGAGCTGCCGCACTACGACTACTGGCTCTTCGACTCCAATCAGCTCGTTGCCATGTTCTACGACGACGACGGTAGCTTCTCGGCCGCCGAGATCATCGACGATCCGCGACGAGTCGTCGAGGCCAACTACTGGCGTGACGTTGCTCAAGCGTCTGCTATCCCGTATCGGGAGTTCGTTCGCACATATCCGGATCAACTCGGGATTTCAGGCTGAACAAAAACGCGCCGTCACCGGAAATAGGACTGGATAAATGGCCAACGAGCCGAAATCTGTCTCGAACAAATTTTCAGGTGGCGACAGCGGTGCAGTGGTTCAGGCTGGCATCGTGCATGGCGATTCCTTCCCTCCACCTCGCCAGCTTCCTTACGAAGTCCCGGGGTTCGTCAACCGCCTGAACGAGTTGACTGTACTGGACGCCCTGTACCCGCAACCCTCCGAGGGGAGTCAGGATAATACGCCGGCCGTAGTGACGGCAATTACCGGAGGGCCGGGCGTCGGGAAGACCGCGCTCGCGCTGCGCTGGGCTCACAAAGTGCGCAGTCGTTTCGTAGATGGCGATCTGTACATCGACATGCGTGGATTCAACTCCAGCGATGCCCTGCGCCCTGATCAGGCCCTGGATTCCTTCCTGCGGGCGCTTGGTGTGGAGGCAGACCGTATCCCGTTCGATGAGCAGGAGCGGGCTGCGCTGTTCCGCTCACTACTCTACGGGAAGAAAGTCCTATTATTCATCGACAATGTTTCGTCGGTGGCTCAAATTAGACAGGTAATCCCCGCCTCGCCCTCTAGCCTTGTATTGATCACCAGCCGTAGTACGTTGTCTGGCTTAGTGGCGCGGGAGGGAGCAGCGCGTGTGACGCTCGATGTACTGTCGCCGGAGGAGTCGGTCCACCTCCTACGTGAAGTGCTCGGTGGAGCAAGGGTCGATTCGGAACCCGAAGCGGCCCGGCGAGTGGCGCAGCTCTGTGGTTGCCTGCCTCTGGCTCTGCGGGTCGTGGCTGAACGAGCGGCCAGTAGACCGCTTCTTTCGCTGACGGAACTTGTTGATGAGCTCGTTGACGAGCAGGACTTTCTCGATGCATTGGCCGATCGAGAAGACGAACTCAGCGATGTGCGCGCGGTCTTCTCTTGGTCTTACAGAGCGCTCTCGGAGCAGACGAGGAAAGCGTTTCGCCTGCTGGGCCTGCATGAAGGGAAGGCTCTGGGCGGCAGTTCTGCGGCAGCACTTCTCACAGTTAGTCCGGCAGTGGCTCGGCGTAGGATCCGTGAGCTGACCGAGGTCCATCTTCTGCATGAAATTTCCAGGGACCGGTACCGCATGCACGATCTACTACGCTCATATTCACTGGAGCGGGCTGTTGCTGAGGATCCTCAGGAGGAGAGAACCCGTGCCGTTCGTCGGGGTCTCACCTGGTACTTGCTGAGCGCCGAAGCCGGCCGGAAGGCCATCCTTCCGCATTCACACGCAATTCCTTTGGTGCCTCCCGGTGAGGTGCGTGCGATCGAATCCTTCGATAATGCTGCTGAGGCAATGCAGTGGTTTGAAACCGAGCGTGAGAACTTGGTCTCCGCGCTACGGCAAGCAGTTAAATGGGGTCAGTACGACATTGCCTGGATGCTTCCTGTGGTCACCGACGGATTTTTCGAGTTGGGATCGCATTGGGTGGATTGGAAGTATGTTCACGAAGTGGGGCTGGACGCTGCCCGTCTCATTGGGGATGATCTGGGTGAAGCGTCAAATCTTCTGTGTCTTGGGGATGTGAGTTGGCGGTCCAAATCATACGACGACGCCGCTGGGAATTATCGACGCGCAATCGAACTCAGTCGAAACATCGATGATGCGTGGCTTCTGGGCTTTTCGCTCAGGGGCCTGGGGCTGGTGGCGGTGGAGCAGGGTGACCCTGCGGCTGAGGGGCACTTTGAATCCGCACTGGCCGTGTTCAGGACGCATGGAATCAGGCGTGGGGAGGGCATGAGCATGCTGAGCCTCGCCGAGTGTGAGCGTGCCCGGAATGATCACGCTGAATCCGCTTCCCACTGTCGGCAAGCTCTGGATATCTTTCGCGAAATCGGTGACAGGTGGAGTGAAGCGTGGGGCTCACTTCCTCTTGCTGTAAGCCCTATGGCATTGGGTGATGCCCATGCTGCTGAAGATTACCTTGTGCGGGCTATCGGGATATTCCACGAGTTCACAGATCGACGCAGTGAGGCGTTGGCGCTTACGCAACTTGGTGAGTCGTTTCTGGTGCGCCATGAATCAGCAAGTGCCCGTGATTGCTGGGAAAAGGCCGTGATCATCTACGACGATCTGGGGGATCCGCTTGCTGATCAACTTCGAAGGCGGATCGACGACAGTGTGCGCATGGAGAATGGAGATCAGAGCGGTGGGCGCGAATAAAGTCATATTCGAAACGGGTGGCCCTGATTTGGCCAGTGCTTGGTTCTCCCGGATCTGCGGCGTACATGACGACGTCTTTTCGCGAGAGCCTTTCGCGTGGGTTCCGGAGATGTCGCCGCAACATGAAAAGGAGCTTTCAGGTCTTGCGAACAATCCAGGGTTTAAAGTTGTTGTAGTCAGGCGCGGGGATCATCTTATTGGGTATATCTACGGCCATCCGCTCGCTGTGAACCACGGTTGGTGGCACGACTTCTTGGAGCCGCTTCCCGTCGAATTTGTCCGTGAATGGAACGGGAGAACTTTCGCCGCCATCAGTATGGGGGTCCGCCCCGAATGGCGCGGACGCGGACTCGGGAGGCGTCTGATGGACGCGCTGCTGGACGGCCGCCAAGAGCAGCGTGCTGTCCTCTCTGTGCAACCAACAGCCCTCTCCACGCAGGAATTTTACCGGCATTTGGGGTGGCGTACTGTCGGCAGAAAGGGGCCTCTGGCGGGCGTCACGCCGCCCTTCTGGGACATCTACGTACGTGAACTCGGGATTCAAGGGGCCTGAGAGGCGTCATGAATGGCGGCGGACCTGCTATCGCTCCCCCGGCCCCACGATTCCCCGTACGACGCCCAGTTCCACCAGGTCCTGGGGGCGCAGTCGGAGTTGGTCGGCCGTTGCTCGGGTCTCGTCGGGGGCGCGTTTGAGGATGGCGGCCGCGAGCTCCGGGGCGATGACGGAGAAGTAACTGTCCGGTGTGGCCCAGGTGTTGCCGGGCGCCGCCAGGGCCAGCGCGCCGCCGGAGCCGCCCTCGCCGATGACGAGTGTCGTCACCGGGGTGCGGGCGGTGGCCACCGCGTCGAAGACGTCGGCGATCGCGGCGCCCGCGCCGGCGTGTTCCGCCGCCGCGTCGTTCGCCGCGCCGGGCGTGTCCACCAGTGTCAGCACCGGGATGCCGAGCCGCCCGGCCAGCCGGATCAGCCGCGCCGCCGTGCGGTACCCGGCGGGCCGGGTCGCCGTTCCGCGCTGCGCGGCGAAGGCCACCGTACGTCCGTCGTGGCGGCCGAAACCGCAGAGCATGCCGTCGTCGGCGGCGCCACCGGAGCGAGCGCCGTGGAGGGCCACCCTCCGGTCGAAGTAGGCATCCAGATAGGCCTCGGCGCGCGGGCGGCGCGGGTCCCGGGCCCGGAGCACGGCGTCCCAGCCGGTGGCCGGCAGGCCGGAGTGCGCGCCCAGGGCGGCCGGGGGCGGCGCGGCGGCGGGCCGGCCTGCCGGGGCGTCCGGCACGGCGGCAGCGGGCGGTCCGACCGTCAGCAGGCCGAGCCACAGGCCGAGCACCTGGGGCAGCTCCTGCGCCGGCACCACCCCGTCGACCGAGCCCACCGCGTACTGCGACTCCGCGGTGTATGCCGCCGGGTCCGCGTCGGGCGGGCGGACCCGGGAGCCCGCGAAGCCGATCTGGGCGGACGGCAGTGCCAGGGTGACATCGGCGCCGGCGCCGAGGGTCGCCCAGCCGCCGCCCGTGGTCGGGTCGCGCAGCACGGCGATCTGCGGCAGCCCCGCCTCACGCGTCAGCGCCGAGGCGCGGGCCACCCGTTGCAACTGGACGAGCGCGCGCATGCCCTCCTGCATCCGGCTGCCGCCCGTCGCGACGAACGAGACGACGGGCAGCCGCTGTTCGCGCGCATACGCATGGGCCGCCTCCAGCCGGTCCCCGGTGCGCTCGCCCAACGAGCCCCCGAGGAAGCCGAACTCGAACACGATCAGCACCGCCCGGGTGCCGCCCACCGTCGCGGTCCCGCAGACGACGGACTCGCTCTCGCCGGTGCGGGACGATGCTCGGGCGTGTGCCGCGTCGTATCCCGCCCAGCCGAGCGGACCGTCGGGCGGGACCGCCCGCCCGGGTATCGGCAGGTCGTCGAAGTCGGCGGCGACGAGCGCGATCACGTCACGCGCCGTGATCCGCCGCGCGGCCTCAGGCATGCAGCGCCCGCTTCATGACCTTGCCCATGTCGTTGCGGGGCAGCGCCTCCAGATAGCGCACCGTGCGCGGGCGCTTGTGCGGGGCGAGCCGTTCGGCGACATGGTCCGCCAGCTCCTCGGCGGAGGGAGCGGCGCCGGGTGACGCGGGGACGATCCACGCGACGATCCGCTCGCCCAGATCCTCGTCGGGCTCGCCGGTCACCGCCGCCTCGCGCACACCGGGGTGTTCGAGGAGCGCGTTCTCGATCTCCCCCGCGCCGATCTTGTAGCCGCCGCTCTTGATCAGGTCGGTGGCCTTGCGCCCCACGATCCGTAGGGAGCCGTCCGGGTCGCGGACCGCCATGTCCCCGGTCCGGAACCAGCCGTCCTCCGCGAACGCCGCAGCCGTCGCGTCCGGCCGGTTCAGATACTCGGTGAACAGATTCGTCCCGCGCACCTGGATCTCGCCGACGCTCTCCCCGTCGTACGTCCCGATCGGCGCCCCCGCCTCGTCGACGAGCCGCAGGTCGACACCGGGCAGCGGCACCCCGACCGTGCCGGGACGGGCCCCGCCGTCCGCGCGGCCGCCCGGCCGGGAGCCCGGGGGTGTCCACCGGACCGAGCACAGCATCAGCGTCTCCGTCATGCCGTACCGCTCGATGACGGGTCGCCCGGTCGCCGCTTCGATCCGCTCGTGGTCGTGCACGGGCAGCGCGGCGGAGCCGGACACGAGCAGCCGCGCCCCGGAGAGCGCCCGCGCCAGCTCCGGGTCCCCGGGCAGTGTCTCGGCGATGCGGTGGTACATCGTCGGCACCCCGAACAGCATGGTTGCCCCGCAGGCCAGTTCCCGCGCCACGCCCTTCGTGGAGAACCGGCCCAGGTGCCGCACCTCGCCGCCCCGCCTCAGCGGTCCGAGGATCCCGAGGATCAGACCGTGCACATGGAACAGCGGCAGGCCGTGCACGAGCACGTCGTCGCCGGTCCACCGCCAGGCGTCCGCGAGCGCGTCCAGGGTGGCGGCGATCGCACGGCGCGGGATGACGACCCCCTTCGGCGGGCCGGTGGTGCCGGAGGTGTAGACGATGAACGCGGGGGCCGACTCGTCCTCGGGCTCGGCGGGCGCAGCCGCCGCCCCGGAGCCGGCGGCGGCCACGTCCGCGTGCACGGCCACATCCGTGTCCGTGTCCACGACCACGTCCACGCGCTTCACGTCGCCGAGGGCCGGCGGCAGGGCGTCGCCCGGCGCGGTGAGCACGAGAGCCGGGGCGCTGTCGGAGACGATGTGCGTCAGCTCGCTCCCGCCGGACTTGGGGTTGAGCGGCACGACCGGCACCCCGGCCCGCAGCGCGGCCACCACGGCGACGGCGGTCTCCAGGCCGGGCGTGGCCCAGACGGCGACCCGCGGCGCGCCGTCGAGGCGGGCGGCGAGGGCCGCGGTCGCATGTGCGAGCCGGCCGTACGTCAGTGCTCGGTCGCCGAAGCGCAGGGCACACCGGTCGGCGCCGGGGCCCCCGCTCGTCAGGGCCGGGAAGAGAGAGGACACGCGTCGCACTCCTTGCGCACGAGGGATCGACTGCTCCCAACCTACGCGCGCCCGGGCGGCGCAGCCACGGCGCCGGGCCGCCCCCGGCCCGCCCGCCGTCGCGGTGCTCCCGGCCGGGCGACGGGCGTCGTCCGGGCGCCCCGACCAGGGCGCGGGTGCGCGGAGTTCAGGGGTGGCGGCGCACGGTGCGGCCACCCCGGTGCCGCTCCCCGCCCCGGGCGGTGGCCTGCCCCGTGGCGGTTCCCGGGGCGGAGGGCGAGGCTCCGGGGGCGGGGTTGTTAGCCTGCGCGCGGAGCCCCGAGACGAGGAGACGCCATGCCAGGCACCGCCCGTAAGCCCTGCCGGATCGCGCTGGTCACCAGCCGCCCCGGCCCGGGAGCGAGCGAGGACCGCGATCTGCCCCTGCTCGTGGCCGCGCTCGTCGCCGCGGGGGCCGAGGCACAGGCCGTGTACTGGGACGACGCCGAGGCCGACTGGGGCGGCTACGACCTGGCCGTGATCAGGTCCACCTGGGACTACAGCTGGCGCACGGCCGAATTCGTGGCCTGGGCCGAGCGGTGCGCCGCGCGGACCACGCTCGCCAACCCGGCGGGGGTGGTGCGCTGGAACAGCGACAAGAGGTACCTGGGGGATCTCGCGGCGGCCGGCGTGCCGGTGGTGCCCACCCGCTATCTCGCCCCGGGCGACCCGCTCGAACTGCCGGACGGCGACGGCGAGTACGTGGTGAAGCCCACGGCGGGCGCGGGCGCCCGGTTCGCCGCCCGGTACACGGCGGGGGAGCGGGAGACGGCGAGGCGACAGCTGGAGCGCATGCACGCCGAGGGGCTGACGGCGATGGTGCAGCCGTACATGCGCCGCATCGACGCGGCGGGCGAACGTGCGCTGCTGTTCTTCGGCGGCCGCTTCCTGCACGCGATACGCAAGGGTGCGGTCCTCGCGTCCGGCACCGCCTACGACGCGGAGAAGGTCCCGCACCCCGACGCCCGGCCCTGGGACCCCACCCCCGGCGAACTGGCCGTCGCCCGGCAGGCACTCGCCGCCGTCCCCGGCACACCGGAGCTGCTGTACGCCCGCGTGGACCTCGTCGACGGCGACGACGGCGAACCGCTGGTCATGGAGCTGGAACTCCTGGAGCCCAACCTCTTCCTGGGTGTCCACCCGGGCTCGCTGCCCGCGGTCACCGAGGCGATCCTCGGGGCCGCCACGCTCGCGGCAGGGTGAGCGGCTGCCGACGCGGGCTTCACGGGGATCCCTCCGTCGTGGTCAGGGGATGGGCGCCGGGCGGCCGGGCCCCGTCCGTCAGCGACCTCAGCCACACCTCGCAGGCCAGCGTCGGCTCCAGGGCCGTCAGGAACGCCGGCGGCGCGTCGGTGACGTGGGCCGCGCGCAGTCCCGCCTGCACGGCGGCGTCGTCGACGAGGCCGCGGCGGGCCAGCTCGGAGCCGTCGAACAGCCCCAGCAGCGCCCCGAGGTTCCGGCGCATCCCGTCGTGGACGTCCTCGCCGTAGCCGTAGCCGTAGCTGCCCCCGGCCCCACGGCCGAGGAGGTCGTCGGGAACCAGACCGCGCATCGCCTCCGCGAGCAGCGGTGCGCGGCGGCCGCCCGCGGTGCGCTCCGTGAGCCGTACCGCGAGAGCGGCCTCGACGACCCGGTCGTCGAGATAGGGGGCGGCGACATGCACGCCGTGCGCGGCCATCAGCCGCTCGGCATAGCGGACCGCGGCGCCCGCCCGGCGCACGGAGTCCAGCACGGCGTGCGCCCCGCATCCCGCGGCGAGCGGTTCGGGCCTTCGCCCCGCCGCGTCCAGCAGCAGGCCGCGCACCGCCCCGGCGGCCTCCGCGGTGGCCCAGGCCGGCATACGCAGCGGTGGGGTCCAGCCGAGTGCCGCACGGCCCGGTGACGGCGGCGGGGCACCCAGCCGCTCCGCGCTGCGCGCCAGCCAGGCAGGGAACGTCCGGGATCCGGCGAGTGCCCGCCCGGGAGCGGCGAGCGGTCCGCGCGCCAGAGCGCGCCGCGCGCGCACGAGGGGATGCCATACGTCCGGGCGGGGCCCGGTGACGGTGGGCGCGGGCGCCGCCGGGGCGGGGAACAGTTCGTCCCCGCCGTGCCCGCACAGGTGCAGACGCGATCCGCGGGCCGCGACGGTCCGGCCGGCGTCGGCGAAGCGGGCGGCGGACCGCACCCGGTAGGGAGGCTCGGAGGCCAGGACCGTCCCTTCGGTCCGTCCGCCGAGACGGGCGAACAGCGTCGGCGCGTTCTCGTACGCCGTCACCACGTGCTCGGCGTCCGGCAGCAGGGCGGCGCTGCGGTCCGTCCACACCGCGTCGTCGCCCCCGGGGCCGAACTGCGGTGTGCGGACGGTGATCAGATGGGGTCTCGCACGGGCCGCGAGATGGGCCACCGCGCCCTGGGCCGTCCCGCCCGACAGCTCGGCGCTGACCACGTCGCCCGCGCCGACCCGCCCGAACACCGCCTCGGTCAGGGCCTCGCGCACCGCCGCCGTGCCCTGCGCCCGCGTCGGTGCGGGCTCGGGTGGGGACCACCAACGGGCCGTGGTGGCCGTCCCGTCGGGCTCCAGCTGCAGACAGTGGTCGGGCGGCACCTGCGCCACACCCTGCCACAGCGGCCGCTCCCGCAGCGGATGGGGAACCCCCGGTGCGAGCAGCCGCGCCGCGAGCAGGTCCTCGTCGATGTCCGCGCCGGTGAGCGCCGCGAGCGTGTCGGGGCGGTCGGCGGCCACCGTGACCCCGCCGAACAGGGTGTGGAACACGGCCCGCACCCCGGACGCCGTCCCGTGCACCCGGACCCGGCCGCCGACCGAGGCGATCAGGTGGGCGCTGCCGTGCAGCCGGCGCGCCAGGTCCGCCGGTTCGGCCAGGTCCCGCAACTCGGCCGCCATCGCGTCGAGCCGGCGGGCGGTGACGGGGCAGAACCCGGCCACCGCCACCCGGGCGCGGCCCGCCCCGGCCACCCGCACCGCGCCGGTCGGCCAGTGCCCCACGAGCCAGGGCCGCCCCGACGCATGGGGGATCACCCGGACACCGGGCACCGCGCACAGGGCGAGGGCGGCGGTACGGGCGCCGTGGGTGTCCGGGAGGACCGTGAACGTCAGCTCGGCAGACACGGGTTGTCCCGGATGCCGCGGAGCCCGAGGGGACCGGGCCCCAGGGAGCCGCCGGTGGACGGCCCGGTGGCGACGTCGGCGGCCGCGGCTCCAAGGGAGCCGTACGCCGCCTTCCGCGCCGAGTCGCGTTCCTCCATGCCGACGTCCCTCCTGTCGCGCCGCGGGCGAAGGAGATCGCCGACGGACAGCAACAGTGTGTAGTTGATCCAATACCCAGAGCAATGGGGCGCGGGTGGTGCGACGGCGATCGGGGCGCGCCCGGTCCGCCCCCGTGGTGCATCGATGGAGACGTTTGCCCGTGCGGCATCCCGTGCCGGGCCCGGTGGCGGGTCCGCTCGACGGTCACGGTGCGGTCCGCCGTCGGCACGCTCCCGAGGAGCGCCGCTCGCACGCCGGTGGCGTGTGTCCCCGGGTGCGTCAGCCGTCCACCGCGACCCGCTGCAACAGCCCCCAGGTGAACTCCGCCACGCACCGGTGCGGCACCCCCTTCTCGTCCGGGGCCGTGAAGGACAGGCCCCAGCGGGTGGGAGCGGTGCCCTCCAGGGGCCGGGCGGGGGCGAAGGCGCGGGCCGCCTCGTCGACCGTGCAGGACCAGGGGGTGAGGTCGCCGATGGTGCTGAGCCCGGGCGCGGGCGCGCCCGGGGCGCGGACCAGCCACTCGTTCCACACCGCGCGGTTCGGGCCCAGCAGCACCTCGAAGCGGAGGTCCGGCCACAGCGGTACGGGCCACAGCAGCGCCTCGCATTCGAGATCGCCGATGCGGCGCGGGGCGGTCGACTCGGGCGGGCCGAGCACCGAGCGGTACCGGCCGGCGGCGCCGCGGGCGCGCGGGGAACGGGCCATCGCCTGCCAGCGGCGGTTGGCCTCGCGCATCCCGGCGACCGACACACCGAGCGTGCGCCGGGCGGCCTCGACCAGGTCGGGGTTGTGGTCGGCCATGCGGCGCAGCAGCACCAGCTGGAAGTCCAGCGGGGTGAAGGGGCCGCTCGGCCTACGTGCGGGATCCGGCATGGACCCCATGGTGGCCCACGGGGCGGGGCCCGGGGCGGCGGCCGTCCGGCAGGAACAGCACCGAGTTGACGTAGCGGACGGCGCGCGGGGTGAGGACCCGGCGGAGCAGTCCGTGCGTGGCGACGTACGCCGTGCGCTTCTGGTGGGCCGTCAGGTCGAAGGCGTCGAGGGGCAGCCAGGTGCGGTCCGGCAGCACCCAGCCCCGGTAGCCGTGCCGGGCCAGCAGCTCGACGACCGGGGCGACGGGCTGGATACGGGACTCCAGCTCGACGAAGAGCGCGGGCCGGTCCCGGTCGAGCAGCCGGACGGCGCCGCGCAGCACCGGCAGTTCATGGCCGTCCACGTCGATCTTGACGAAGCCGACACCGCGCAGCCCGAGCCCGTCGAGGGTCACGCACGGCACCTCGACGGCGTGGGCGTGGATGTCCCGGCGGACCAGCGACGACACCCCGCGCTCGCCCCGGTCACCGTCGGGCAGCCAGAGCCGCGCGGTGCCGGTCCGGTCGCCCGCCGCCGCCCGGATCACGCGCACATTGCCGGGCGAGGCGGCCGCGAGGCGGCGGGCGAGGCGCGGCGCGGGTTCCAGCGCGACCACCTGCCGGGCCCGGCCCGCCAGCCGCACCGTCCACGGCCCGTACCACCCGCCGACGTCCACGGCCGTGCCGCAGTCCGCCGGGCACAGATCGCCGATGCGGGCCAGCTCCGGTTCGAAGCGCGGATAGACCAGCCGCGCCGCCGCGGCCACGACCCGGTCGGGGACGTACCGGGCGAGCCGGGCCGGCCAGGTCACGGTGCGGCTCCCGGCCCCGGCGGCGGCCCGCCGTCCGGGTCCGTGCCGGGCCCGGACGCCGGGGCCGCGGCGCGTCGCAGCAGCCGCTCGTGCTCCTCCTGCGCGACCTGCTCGCCGGAGGACGGCAGCAGCTGGGGGATGCCGTCGACGATCGGATAGCGGCGGCGCAGCCGCGGGTTGTACAGGGCCTGGTCCGGTACGAGGAGGTGCAGTGGGCCCTTGTCGAGCGGGCAGGCCAGGATCCGCAGCAGCGGGTCGTCGGGTGTCACCTCAGGTCAACTCCTTGACGCCGGTGGGGGGTCGGGTGGGTGCGGCGTCGTGCTTCGGCATCGTCAGCAGGACGCACACGGCGAGGGCGGTGCCCGCGAGGCGCAGTGCCAGCCGTACCGGCTCGTGCGGCAGCGCCTCGCCGAACGCGAGCGTGCCGGCCACGGCCGAGAACAGGCTCGTCACCGTCGTGCACACGGGGACGATCAGGGAGGCCCGGCAGCGCTGCAGCGCGGCCTGCGACATGACCAGGCCGAACACGCCGGTGCACACGAGCAGATAGGGGTACGGAGAGGCGAGCAGCCCGAGTGCGGCGGCGCCCGGCCGGTGGAGGAACTCCGCGAGGCGGCCCGACACGCCCTTGATGGCGAGCGAGCTCACCCCGTACAGCAGACCCACCGCCACCCCGTACTCGACGCCGGCCGTCGGCATCCGGTGCCGGTGGCGGGCCCGGCGCTCCGCCGCGCCGTACAGCAGCAGCCCCGCCACCAGCGACGGCACGCTCACCAGCAGGAGCAGCGGCACCGGTGCGCCCCGGCCCACCGTGTCCGCGTCCCCCGGCCCGTGGCGCAGCGACAGCACGACCATCAGCAGCGCGGCGAGGATCGCCCCGATCGCGTACCGCTCGCGGCCGGAGGTCTGCTCGCCGAGCAGCACCGACGACAGCAGCAGGAGCAGCACCAGACCGGACACGAAGATGCCCTGGGCCGCCGCGATCGGCAGGGTGCGGTAGACGGCGAGCTGTGCGCCGAAGCCGGCGGCGAGCGCCAGCGAACCCCCGATCCACAGCGGGCTGCCGAGCACCAGGCGCAGCAGCCGTGCCGGGCGGCGTACGCTCACCGACGGCAGCGCGGCGAGTGCCCGTTTCTCCAGGACGAAGCCGGTGCTGTACAGGACGTTCGCCAGCAGTGCCGCCGCCACACCCCACCACATCGGCGTCACGTCCTGCGGGCGTGCAGCAGCAGGATCGAGGCCAGCGAAGGGACGCGGCAGGCGAGCCGGTCGAGTGGGCGCAACGCCCGCGGCACGCCGTGGAAGGGAGCGCCGGACAGCCGCACCACCTCGAACCCCGCGGCGGCGACGAACTCCCTCAGCGCGCGGGCCGTGTACAGCCGCAGATGGCCGACGACCTCCGTGCCGGGGCGGCCGTGCACCGCGCGCAGACTCACCTCCGAGAAGACGGGCTGCACACCGGCGAGCAGCAGCGCCCGGTTGTACCAGGCGGCGAGGTTCGGCGTGGACAGCATCAGATGCCCGCCGGGGCGCAGCACGCGCCGCAGCTCGTCGAGCGCGGAGTCCGGGTCGACGAGATGCTCGACGACCTCGCCGAACAGCACCGCGTCGACGGTGCCCGTGGCGAACGGCAGCCCGCCGTCGGTCAGTTCGCCGCGCACCACGTACGGCAGCCGGGTGTGGGCGCGGCGCAGGGCGTCCTGGGACCAGTCGACGCCGACCATGCGGTGCCCGGCGAGGAGCGGTGCGGCGGTGGCCGCGGCCGAGCCGTCGCCGCAGCCGACGTCCAGGACGGTCGCCGGCCCGGCCGCGGCCGGGCCCAGCACCGCGGCGAGCATCCGCGCCTGGCGCAGGCTGCGGGCGTCGCCCGACGCGACCGGCACGGCCGGGTCCTCGTAGAAGTCGCGCAGCCCGCGCGGGACGGTGCTCGTCACCACGGTCCCTCCGTCGCGCGCAGATACCGTTCGAACAGCTCCCGCAGCCGCGCCGCGTCGCCCTCGCCCAGCAGCGCCCGTGACCAGCGCAGCGCCAGATGCAGCCGCCCCCCGGTCGAGGCCGTCGTCACGGTGAGCCCGCGCGGCATGCGCGCCGGGGCCGAGAACCACACGGCGTGCGCGCGGCCCGCGTCCCCGAAGTCCAGCGGGTACGGGATCCGGCCGATGTTGCTGAGCAGCGTCGTCGACGTCCACGGTCCGGCGGCCCTGCGCAGCGCCCGGGTTGCCGCGCCCCGCCAGGCCACGGGGACGACGGGCGCGGTGAGCAGCGCGGCTCCGCGTCCGAGCTGGGGGCGGTCGAGGGCCTTGAGGGCGCGGGTGCGCTCGGCGGTGCGCCGCAGCAGCTCCGCGAGGTCCGGCGGGTCCGACTCGGCCGCGGTGAACGGCACTTCGACGAGCCGGGTTCCGTTGCCGATCGGCATGTCCGCGCCGCGCGGGCGGTCGTCGACGGGCATGGTGATCCGCAGCGGGCGGGGCCGCCGGCCGTGCTCGCGGTTCCAGTGCGCGAGCATCAGGGCGGTGGCGACCATGAGCTGGTCGTTCACCGTGTACGGGGCGCCCGAAGGCCGGTGCGGAACGGGCAGTTCGGCGACCAGGAGGCCGTTGCCCCGGCCGGCTTCCGGTGCGCCGCGAGCGACCCGGGCGGGCAGGGCCCAGCCCGCGGGGGCGTCGACGGGCGCGGGAGGGGTCTCGGGGGCGCGGCGGACGGGGGCCGCGGCGGGCGCGTTGTCGCGGCCCCCGTACAGCTCGGCCGCGGTCGCCAGCACACGCAGGCATGCGGGCCCGTCGAGCGCGGTGTGGTTGATGGTGAGGAAGAGCACCGAGCCGCCGGGGTGTTCCGGGTCCCGGACGACCTCCAGCCGCACCGGCGGCGACAGCTCCAGCGGGGGCGCGAAGGCGAGCGCACGGGCCCGGGCCCTGGCCGGTGCCTCGGGCTCCGGCGCCGGGAAGGACACGACCTCCACATCCGGTTCCGGTGTCAGCTCCCACAGGTACTGCCTCCGGTACCACCTGCGCGGCGCCTCCCTCATGAGGACCCGCGGGTGGCGCCGCAGCGCCTCGCCGAACGCCGCCTTCAGCCTCTCCTCCTCGGGCCGCCCCGGCAGATGGACCTCGATGTGGACGGTCTCCGGCTCCTCCTCCTGGAGACAGTGCCGCGCGATCTCGTCGACGACGGGGAACGGCACCCGTCCGGGCCGCCGGGCCGGCGTGCGGTGCGCCGGATGCTCAAGTGCGGTCATGGTGCGGTGCCTTTCCGCGTCGGGGGAGGCGGTACGTCGGGCGGGGCGCCGTCGTCCGGCGGTCCGGGTTCCGGCCGGGTCGCCCTGAGCCGCGGCCCGGCCGGGAAGGCTCCGGCGGACCGCGGGGCCGGGCCGGGCCGGTCGGGGGCGGGGCCGCGCGCCGACACGGTCGGACCGCTGACGCGCGCGGGCGTGGCCGCCGTGGGACCGCCCTCGGGTGCGCGCCGCCGCCGCGGCAGGGGAGCCGGCGGCGGGCCGGTGTCCGGGGCCCGGCCCGTCGCCGGCCCCGCCGACCCCCGGGCACCCGGGTCCTCCTCGCTCCGTGCCGCCCGTACCACCGGTGTCGCATGCCCCGCGTCCCGTGCGGTCACCAGCGCCGCGAACAGCGCGATCAGGGCGCAGAGCTGGGCGGTCCGCCCGAAGGCCCCCGCGCCCGCCGCCGGCGCACTGCCCGCACCGGTGGCCGCTGCGATGCCCGCCGCCGCCATCGCGAGGAAGGCGAGAGGGACGAGTACGGCGTGGCGGCGCCGGGCCACCAGGGCGAGGACCGGGACGAGGAGCGCGAACGGGCCCGCGACGACCGCGGCAACCAGCGTCAGTGCCACCGTGCCGAGGAGCGGGCCGGGTGCGGCGGGCACCGGGGGCGCTCCGGCCGGGGGCCGCTCACGGCGGCGGAGCCACAGCACGAGGGCCGCGAGCGCCACGACCCCGGCACCGCCGGCGACCAGCCCGGCGTCGTACCACCGCGCGGGCTCGTACGACAGCGTCACCGTGCCGCCCCGACCCGCCGGGACCAGCCAGCCCTGCTGCCAGCCGTCGAGCCGGACCGGGGTGAGCTCCTTGCCGTTCAGCGCGGCCTTCCAGCCGTCGTTGACGTTCTCGTACGTCGACAGGTAGGCGGCCCCGCCGGAGCCGACGGTCACCGCGCGGCGGTCGCCGAGCCAGTCCCGCACGCCGAGGTGCCGGCCGGCGCCGGCGGGCGGGGCGGCCGAGCCCCGGGTGAGCGTCACATCGGTGACCGCGAGGGGCCCCGCGTCGCCCGCCTCGACCCGGTGCGTGCCGGAGCCGAGGGAGAGGGTGGGGGCCGGGCACAGGGTCACCGCGACCGGGCGCCGCTCCACCAGGTCCCGGACCGTGCCCCGCGCGCCCGTCGCGTACAGCGTCCCGTCGACGGCCACGTCGGGGCCCTTGCCGCACGGCAGGGTGAAGCTCCGCGAGGGCGACGGCTGCGGCGTGCGGTACCGGTCGAGCGCCGGGACGTACACCTCGGACAGGCCGACCGGGAGCTGCAACTGCCCGTCGGCGACCGGGTTGTGCAGGGTCATCGGGGCCGTCCCGGTGACGGTGATGTCCAGCCGGTCCGTCGTGATCGGGTCGAAGCGTGCGACGCCGTTCTCGTCGACCCCGGCGACCGCCGCGCCGTCGGGTGAGCCGATCTCGACCTTCGTGGGGCGGGTGGACAGGCCGCCGGCGGCCGCGAGCACGACCTCGCCGACCGGCCGCTTGTCCGGCCAGCGCAGATGGATCACCGGGCGGTCGCCCGCGATCCACGCCGTCGTCAGATCACCGTCGGTGAGATTGCGCGGCGACAGGCCGGTGCCGAGCGGGGCCGTCGAGTCGGCGGTCGCCACGACACGGCGCCGCTGCTCGGGGGCGACCCGGTAGAGGAGTTCGTCGAGCGCGGCACCGGGGACGGGGACCGCCCGCGCTGCCACCCGGTACGAGCCCGCGGCGCCCTCGAAGGTCCGGTGCAGGCCCGACTCGGTGCCCGTGGGGGACAGTCCGCCCGGGTCGGACGCGCGGTGCAGCGAGAAGACCTCGGCGCCGGCCTCCGTGTCCGCGGCGTCCGACGGCAGTCCCAGCATCCGGGTGACCTGCACCCCGGGCACGGAGATCTCCGAGAAGCCCGCGCCTGTCAGCCCGCGGTGCGCGGCCTGTGCGTCCAGCACGGTGATCCTCAGCCAGCGCGTCGTGCCGGCCCGGACCTTCACCGGCTGGGTCATGCCGTTCGGGGCCAGCGCGCTCGTCGCGGCGCCCCGCTCGGTCTCCACACGGACACGGGTGGGCGCGGCCCGCACCCCGTCCTGGGGGAGCGGGGTGACCTTCAGCGCCCCGGGCAGCCGGATCGATCGCGTGAACACGATCCGCAGCCACTGGCCCCTGGGCGAGCCGGGGCTGCCCACGGCCCAGGCGGTGTCCGGGGCGCCGTCGAAGGCGTTCACCGGGTCGAACTGCGGCAGCTGGAAGAGCCAGTTGCCGCTCGACGACGCGGTCACCGCCTGCGCCCCGCGCAGCCGCGCCACGGTCTGGTGCGCGAGCCCCGTCGTCGGCAGGATCTGCCGCGGTGCCCGGCCCGGGTCCTGCAGGCTCCCGGACGGGTTCCGCTCGGTCGCCGTGTACGTGTACGACGTGTTGGCGTTCACCAGCCCGAAACGCGTGTCGGCGCGCCGCATGCCGTCGCCGACGATCTGCAGCGGCGGGGCGCCGACGCCCGGGTGGTTGTCGCCGGTGAGCACGGTCGGCCGGTCCCGCAGCGAAGGGTCGGCGGACAGCGGCAGCAGCGACTCGGGGCCGCCCGACACCACGGCGGTGGCGGCGGCCGGCCACAGCCCGGCCCGGCCCGGCGGCCGGGCGTCCGCCCCCTGCGGCCCGTAGACCTCCACCGCCCGCTGCCGCGGATACAGCCCCTCGACCTGCACGGGCGTGCCGTGCGCGATCCGGCCGCCCGTCACCACGGGCCCGAAGCCGGTGATCCGCCGGTACCCGGACTGCTCCAGCGTCCGCTTCACCGTCGCGGTCGGCACGTAGCCCAGCTGGTCGGGGTCGAGGTCGTTGCGTACGACGACGTAGTACAGCCCGGCCCGGCCCAGGTAGTCCCGCAGCCCCGGCACGGCGCCGCCCGTCATCAGCGCCTGCTCGACGGCGTCCAGGGCGCGCCGGTTGCCGGGCGCGCCGAACGGGACGTAGTCGCGCTGGGCCCAGGGGGACCGGGCGAGCACGTCCAGGGGCTCGTCGATGGGCGAGCCCCAGGTGTAGATGCCGTGCGCGGTGGCGGGCACGACGAGGGCGCGGCTGTCCGACGCGTGCGTGTGCAGCCAGTCCGCCGTGGTCCGCCAGTACGCCGGCAGCGCTTGGAACGAACCGGGCTGGAGGACCGAGCCGTTGAGATACGGCCAGGCGAGGCCGGGCAGGACGAGGACTGCGGCGAGCAGCGGCGCGAAGCGGCGCCCGCGCACCGGCCGGGCGCCCTGGGGGTCGGCGGCGACGCCCGCGAGGTGGGCGAGGCCGAGGGCGAGCACGAGGGCGAGGCCCGTCTGGAACTTGTAGACGTTGCGGAAGGGGGCCAGCGGGCCGTCCAGCAGGTCCTGCACGAAGCCGTGGAAGGGGGCGCCGAACGAGCCGCCGTAGCCTGCCAGGGTGAGCAGCGCCGCCGTCAGCGCCGTCAGCACCAGCCAGCGCCGCTCCGGCAGGTCCCGGCGCGCCAGGCCCGCGAGGCCCAGGGCCGCCGCGAGCGCCGAGCAGACGATCACCGGGACCGAGGCCGCCACCGCCCAGCCCGCGGGCAGCCACGCCTCGCCGAAGTGCAGATACGCCACCCAGTTCCCGGCCCCGCGCAGCGTCTCCGTCGCCGACATGGTGGCCGTGGTGGTCTGTGCGGTCTCCACGTAGGGCAGGAAGTTCGCGCCGTACGTGCCGAGCAGCAGCAGCGGCACCACCCACCAGAGCGTGGCGAGGACGACGCCCGGTACCCACCAGAGGATCAGCGCACGGCGCCGGCCCGGCGGCCGGGACAGCAGATACAGGGCGACGGGCAGCAGCGAGGCGAGGGTGGCGGCGGCGTTGACCCCGCCCATGAAGGGGATGAGGAGGGCGGACCGGAGCGCCGCGAGCCGGGCGCTCGCGCGGTCGTTCGTCAGCGGCAGCAGCACCCAGGGCAGCAGCGCGCCGGGCAGGGCGGCCGCCGACGTGGAGCCGACGACGATCGTGAACGTCGGCCACAGCGCGTACGCGGCCGCGCCGAGCAGCCGGGTCGGTCCGCTGCCGGTCCGCAGCCGCTCGGCCAGCCGCAGCGCGCCCCAGAAGGCGGTGGACACGACGAGGGACAGCCACAGGCGCTCGGCCAGCCACACCGGGAGATGGACGAGGCGGGCGGCTGCGTGGAAGGGCAGCATCGGGAAGGCGTAGCCGACGTACTGGTCGGCGAGTCCGCCGAAGCCGCCCCGGTCGTGCCAGAGCCGGCCCAGGTCGGCCAGGAACCGCCAGGGGTCCAGCGCCACACCGAGCTTGGTCTCGAACGTCTCGCGCCCTGGCGCGGCGGCCGTGAACAGGACGAACACCACGGCCCAGAAGCCGAGCAGCCAGCGCCGTGACCGGGGGCCGTCCGGCGGTCCCTGCGCACCGCCGGCGCGCCGGCCGGCCGCCGGAGGGGGAGCCTGCACCGTGGGGGCCGTACTGGTCATGGACACCGCCTGAGGATGAGGAGGAGGTTCCAGGTGGCGAACTCGCGCAGGACCGGCACCTTCGTGACGGCGCCCGCGAGGAACGGCCAGTACCGGGACCGTGCCGCCACGACCGTCACGTCGGAGCGGGCCCGGACCTGGCGCAGGGTCGGGCCGACGTGCACGGCGAACAGGTTCTCGCCGAGCGCGTGCTTGGCGTCGCGGCCGGTGCGGCGCCGGTACCGGGCGCGCGCCCGGTCGGCGCCGAAGTAGTGCCAGGGCGCCCATTCGTGGCCGCCCCACGGGGACAGCCAGTTCGTGAAGGACACGTAGATCAGGCCGCCGGGCCGGGTCACCCGGATCATCTCGCTGACGAAGGTCTGCGGGTCGTCCACGTGCTCCAGCACGTTCGAGGAGAAGCACACGTCGGCGGCCCCGTCCGCGAGGGGCAGCAGATACCCGTCCGCGACGACGGCGCCGCCCGGCGGTCCGGCCCCCAACTCGCCCACGTCGGGCTCGAACAGCAGCCCGTGGGCACCGCGCCGGCGGAACTCCTCGGTGAAGTACCCGGCGCCCCCGCCGACATCGACGACGACCCGGCCCCGTACCGGTCCGCCGTACGCCTCCACCTGGTCGACGGCGTCGCGGGCGAGGAGGCGGTAGCACGCCCGAGGGTCGTGCTGCTCGCGCAGAAAGGCACGGAACAGGGCCAGGGAGCGGCGCAGGGAGGGGTCCTTGAGGGCGGGGCGGGCGGCGTCCCCGGTCAGTGCGCGGGCCATGCGCCGCTCACCTCCGGGGCAGGGCGGCTGCCGTCCCGGTGTCCGCCGCATGGGCGGCCACCGCCTCCGCCGCGACGTCGCGGAAGCGCTGGACGGTGGCCGGCCAGCGGTAGCGCACGGCGTGTTCGGCGGCGGCCCCGGCCATCCGGGCGCGGCGCTCCGTGCTGAGGGCGAGGGTGCACCAGGCGGCGGCGAAGGAGGACTCGCCGTGGGCGAGCAGCCCGGTCACACCGTCGTGGACGGAGTCGCGCACCCCGGGGACGTCGAAGCCGATCGCGGGGGTGCCGCGGGCCGCCGCCTCGGTGATGACCAGCCCCCAGCCCTCGACGGCCGAGGGGTGCAGCAGCAGCCAGGCCGAGCTGAGCAGACGGTGCTTCTCGGCCTCGGGCACATGCCCGGTGAACTCCACGTCAGGCCCGGCGAGTCGGCGCAGCCGCTCGCGCTCCGGCCCGTCGCCCACGATCACCAGCCGGCCGCCCGTCACCGGCCTGACCCGCTCCCACAGCCGTAACAGCAGGTCGATCCGTTTGTACTCGACGAGCCGGCCCATCGCGAGGAACAGCGGCTCGGGGGAGGCCGGGGCGGGCGGCCCCGGCTCCTCGACGCCGTTGTGCACGACCCGGATGCGTTCGCGTTCCACGCCGATCGCCTGCAGCGCGTGGGCCGTCGACGGGGAGACGGCCACCAGCAGATTGCCGCGCTGCGGGGCACCCGACAGTGCCCAGTGCTCCAGCCGCCGGCCGAGCCGTGCCGCGGGTGCCAGCGGCCCGCGCAGCCGCATGCCCCACAGGTCCGTGTGCACATGGTTGACCAGGCAGACCGTCGGTCCGCGGTGCCACAGCGGCGCCAGATAGGGCATGCCGTCGCACACCTCGACCAGCAGATCGCAGTCCCCGACCTGGCGGGCGAACGCGGAGGGGGCGCGCAGGTAGTGGGCGAGGTCCCCGCCCGCCGACACGACCCGGTAGCCGCGGTACGACGCGGTCCCGCCGCACAGCAGCGTGACCTGGTGCCCGAGCCGGGTCAGCCCGTCCGCGAGCCGGTCGATCAGGATCTCGGAGCCTCCAGCGGCCGGATGGCCGAGATCGCGGTGGGCGAGGAAGACGATCCGGCGCGGATGCGGGGGGAGCGCCGGGGGGTGCTGCGTCGCCGGTGGGCGAGCGGTGCGCAGCGGTGCAGGCACGTGCTGGGGCATGGGTGCTCCAACTCGTCGGGGGCGGAACCGTGGGGGGCGGTGTGAAAGGCGCCTGGCTCCGTGGCGTGTGGGGGTCGGCGGGGCGTGCGGGGACGGTTCGGGGATGCGCGCGGGCGGTGCCGGGGTGTGCGGGACTGTGCGGGGGATGTGGGCGGTCTGTGTTCGGGTGGGTGGATAGTTTTCGCCGCGGTGTTCGATGCGGCTACTCACCGGCGTGACAATTTCCGGGCTTTCTTGACCTGACGTCTCGTCATGTCGTGGGGAATTACAGGGATGTCGGGGACACACCGGGATGCGGGCGGCGTCGTACGACAAGCACGGCACCCGCCGTCGCCAGCACCAGGCCGGCGGCTCCCGCCCCCACCGGCAGCGTCCGCCCCAGCAGTCGCAGCCGTCCGCTGTCCGTGCGGGCGAGACCCACCTGCTGCTTCTGCGTGGCCGTGGTGAACGCGATGCGCCTGCTGTCGAGCAGCACCACCGCGTTCTTGTGCGTCCCGGGTGCGCGCAGCGTCTTGCGGGGGCCGATCGCCGCGTAGAT
This sequence comes from Streptomyces sp. NPDC002004, assembly GCF_053593975.1. Lineage (NCBI taxonomy): Bacteria > Bacillati > Actinomycetota > Actinomycetes > Kitasatosporales > Streptomycetaceae > Streptomyces > Streptomyces sp. NPDC002004. The sequence goes on along the minus strand of NZ_JBSFDP010000001.1, from coordinate 367,196 downwards.
GATCCGCCCGGTGCGCTGGTCGGCGACCAGGTCGATGCCGTGGTTGGCGTACCACTCCTCGGCGAGCACCTGGCTCCGCTCCGGCTCGCCGACGAGCCGCCCCGGCACCAGCCGCGTGCCCGTCCTCGTCGGGGCGACGGTCCCGGTGAACCGGTAGCCCTCGTAGCCCTGGACCCGTCGGGTGCCCCGGTAGGTCAGCTCGACCGTCGCGCCGAGTGTGTCGTCCCACCAGCGGTAGGCGCGTTTGCGCAGGTCGAACGGGAACTTCAGATAGGCCTCGCCCTCGAAGTACGGGTGCTCGGCACAGCAGTGCACCGGCGCGTTGGTGCTCCGGTCGGTGACCCAGCGTTCCAGCGTCCACTGGAGCGCGGTGTGCGGATCGGCGGTCGCCTTCGTCCCGTCGGTGGTCACGGACGTCGACACGTCCCAGACGGCGTGCCCGCTGCGCACGCCGTCGGCGACGTCGCCCCGCACCTGCTGGGTGACGGTGATCCGCCGGTGGTGCAGCGTGCTGACGCTCCGGGTGTCGAAGTAGCTTCCGGTGCCGGTGAACACGGCGGTGGTGTCCACGCCGACCGGTGTGCGCGCGGCACGCGGCTCGACGTACCGGGCGAGCAGCGGGGACAGCACCAGCAGGAACACTCCCAGACCGAGCAGGACGAACGGGAGCGAGGGCGGCAGCTGCGGCCGCGAGGGCCGGGGTCCCGAAGAGGGGTGGGCGGTACGTCGCATGCGGGCACTCCTGGGGTTTCGAGGCCTGTCGACCCGTGGGGGACCGGTGGTGGGAACCGGCGGGAACCGTGCGCGTGCGGTACGGGCCGGGACCGTAGGCGCACCCTTGACGGAGTGTCAATGCGTTGTCGAAACTGGGCAGGTGCCGGACGGGGCCGGTACGGGACGCGACCACGGCACCTGCTGACCACGGGTCCGCGGGGGTCCCCGCGCTCGAGCGATGCCGAGGGCCCGGGGCCCCAGGGGTGGGGGACGACCTCCTACAGAGAGGCTGCCCTGCGATGTCCAGACTGCTCGTCGCCGCACTGACCGTTGCCGCCGCCGCGGCCCTCGCCGTCGGCGCCGCGTTCGGTATCGCCGCGGTCGTCGGCGCCGCACCGGAACAGCCGAACACCCCGCTCATCCACTACGGGGCCCCGGCCGGACAGCGATGACCGTGGCCACCGGATCCCCGCCCACGAACCGCTCCGCCTGGCACGACGTGCCCCGTGCCCAGGTCCGCAGGTTCACCTCGCTCGCCCTCGCGGACGCACCCGCGCTCGCCGAGCGGATACTCGCCGAGATCCGCCGCGAGCATCCCCGCTTACCCCTCGTCCTGGACGAATCGGGCGAGCCCATCGCCCTGGTCGGCATCCGTCGCGCCATCGAGGTGTTCCTGCAGAACCTGGAGACCGCCGAGGGCCGCCCGCGGGTCCACCCCGAGGTCTTCCAGGAGTTCGGCCGCGGCGAGAACCTCTACGGCCGCAGCCTCGACTCGCTCCAGGCCATGTACCGGCTCGGGGTGCGCCTCGCCTGGCGCCGCTTCGCCGAGATCGGCCAGCACGTCCGGATTCCGCCGCCGGCCATGTACGAACTCGTCGACGCCGGTTACGAATACCTCGACGGCCTCGTCGACCAGACCGTGCGCGGCTATGCCGAGGCCGCAGCACGGCAGGCCGGCGAGCGGCTGCGGCTGCAACGCGGCCTCATGGAGCTGCTGCTCGCCGAGCACCGCCCCCGTGCGGCCGCCCCCGAGCGGCCCGGCCGGCAGGGGGTCGCGGACGCGCTCGCCGAACGCGCCGCCCGCGTCGGCTGGCCGCTGCCCGGCACGGTCGCCGTGGGTGTCCTGCTGCGCCCGGCCCGCGAAGCCGTCGCACCCGCCGTCGGACCGGACGTGCTGCTCGACATGGACACCGAACAGCCCCGCATGGTGGTGCCCGACCCCGACGCGGCGGGCCGTCCCGAACTGCTGCGCCGCGCCATGACCGGCTGGTCCGGCGCGATCGGGCCGCCGGTGCCGCTGGCCGACGCGGCGAAGTCGCTGCGCTGGGCCGATGCCGCCGTAGGCCTCATGGAGCGCGGGCTGCTGCCCGCCGGCGAGGTGCTGCACTGCACCGAACACACCGAGGCACTGGTCCTGCTGCAGCCCGAGGAACTGGTCGACGACCTCGCGCGCCGCTGCCTCGCACCGCTCGGCCACTGCGGCCCCACGCACGGCCGCCGTCTCGCCGAGACCCTGCTCGCCTGGCTGGAGACCCGTGGCGGCGCCCCCGAGGTGGCGGCCCGCCTCGGCGTCCACCCGCAGACCGTCCGCTACCGGCTGCGCCAGATCCGCGAGTTGTGGGGCGACGAGATCGACGACCCCGACCGCCGCTTCGAACTGGAGCTGGTCCTGCGGGCCAGGCGGCTGCGGGGCGAGCTGGGCGGGTACCGCGGACGGCGGTGACGCTCGCACGGGGTGGCCGATGCGCACTCGGGCGGTGCGACGGCCGAGTGGGGTGCCCGAGCCGTACGCGGGGCGGCGATTGCACGCGCCCGGGTGCCACCGCCACGGGGCGGTGACTGCGTCCGTCCGGGGTGTCCGACGCGTGCCCGGGACGGTGCCGACGGCCGACGAACCGGTGCCGGCGTGCAGTCGGGGCTGCCGCCTGCCGGGTCCGGCGGCGCGAGCTCGCGGGTGGCACAGCGGTGAGCGATGGTGCGCACACGTGTCGTGCGCGGCGCGCCCGGAACGGCAGCTTCCGCACACAACCTTCACAGGCGTGGCTTTCTCCGTTACCGGCGTCCGGCCTAGCCTTCCTGCGTCATGGACTACTGCCACCCGTGCCGCAGGCACCTCAACGGCGCCCTTGCCTGCCCGGGGTGCGGAACGCCCGTCGTGCCGTCCGCCGCGCACACGGGCACGGTGGCGGGCGCGGGAGCGGCGGCCGCCGGACAGCCGGGCGGGAGCCCTGCCCAACAGCACACGGCGTCCGGCGGGTACGGGCAGCACGTCGGGTACCCGGGGCCCGGTCACCCCGCATACGCCGTCGTCCATCAAGGAGCCGGCCCGTACGCGGGGTCCGGACAGGTCGGCGGGGCCTACGCGGAGCCCCGACGGTCGGAGCAGCAGCACCCGGAGGCGGGCGCGCCCGGGGAGCCGGACGCGTTCGGTGAGTCCGCGGGCTACGAGGACGGCATCGTCGACACCGACGGGTACGACGACGCCGACGGCTACGACGACACCGACGGCTACGACGACGCCGACGGGTACGAAGACTCCGCCGACGCGGACGAGTTCGAGGACGCGGACGAGTTCGACGAGGGCGACGACGGCGGCGGCGCCGGTCCGCGCCCGCGCGCGGGCGGCCGTCGCGCGGACCGGCGGGCGCGCACCAACCGACGGGCCCACCGCCGCAAACGGCGCCGGGTGCTGCTCGTCACGGCGGGCGCCGTCCTCGCCGCCGGCACCCTGAGCTACGTCGAACTCGGCACGGACGCGCCCTGGCAGCTGCCCAACAGCAACGCGGCGCCCGACTCGGCGGACACCTCCGGAGACGACGCCACCCCGACGCCGGGGGCGAGCGCGGTGACGGTGAGCGACGCCACCAGGCCCTCCGCCTCCGCCGACCCGCACGCGTCCGCCTCCCCGTCCCCCTCGGCGTCGAAGTCCGGGAAACCCGAGAAGAAGGACGAGGAGAAGGCGAGCCCGGCGTCCTCCGGGCAGCCTGCAACCACGGGGCCCACCGCGGCGCCCGCGCCCTCGAACACCGCTGGGCCCCGCACTCCGCCGCCCGCGCCCCGGCCGTCCACGGCGGATCCCACGCCGACGCCCGCCCCGACGAAGACCTGCAACCGTTTCCTGTGGTGGTGCACCTGACGCCGGGGTCCGGCGCGCCCGGTGCGCCGGGAGCGGGAGTGCTTTCCGGAGCCGCTCGGTCCTGAGGGGGGCCTTTCTCCGAGCCGCTCGGTCCGAGGGGGCCTTTCCCCGAGCCGCTCAGTCCGAGAGGGCCCCGTCCCCGAGCCGCTCAGTCCGAGAGGGCCCCGTCCCCGAGCCGCTCAGTCCTGAGGGGCCCCGTCCCCGAGCATCCGTCGCAGCAGATCGCGCAGGACGAGCTGCTCGTCCCGGGACAGCCCGGCGAGCGGCTCGCGCGCGAAGTCCAGCGACTCGCTCAGACTGCCCGCGATCCGTCTGCCCTCGGCGGTGGCGGCCGCCAGCTTCACCCGGCGGTCGGCCGCGCCGGGGCGCCGCTCGACGAGACCACGGGCCTCCAGCCGGTCGACGATCCCCGTGATGTTCGACGGTTCACACTTCAGCTTCCGCGCGATGTGCCGCATCGGCGTCGGCTCCAGCGCCAGCAGGCCCAGGACCCGCGCCTGGACGCCGGTCAGCGCGTGCTCGGCCGCCGCCTGCTCGTACTCCTCGTGATAGCGCGCCACGACGTCGCCGATGAGCTCGACGACCTCGAGGGTCAGCGGGTCGGTACGGGGCATCCGGGTGGTGGCCATGCTCTCAGGATACCCAGTTACTTGACATCATTAACTATTGGGGTCCATGGTTGTTTCAGGTCATGAAGTAATTGCACGAACAGCAAGCCGCAGGAGGGCTCCCATGTCCGTCACCCCCCAGATTCCCGCCACCGGCCGTGAGTGGCACCTCCTCTCCCGCCCGCACGGCTGGCCCCAGCCCGAGAACTTCGCCCTGCGCGAGGTGGAGATCCCGAAGCCCGGCCCCGGGCAGATCCTCGTACGCAACGAGTACCTCTCCGTGGACCCGTACATGCGCGGCCGGATGAGTGCGGCGAAGTCGTACGTCGCTCCCTACGAGCTGGACCAGCCGATGCAGGGCGGTGCCGTCGGCCGGGTGATCGCGTCGGAGGCCGAGGGCTTCCAGGCCGGCGACCACGTGCTGCACTTCCTCGGCTGGCGCGAGTACGCGGTCGTGGACGCGAAGACCGCGGTCAAGGTCGACCCCGAGCTGGCCCCGCTGAGCACCTACCTCGGCGTCCTCGGCATGACCGGCCTCACGGCCTACGCGGGCCTGCTGCGCACCGCCTCCTTCAAGGAGGGCGACACGGTCTTCGTCTCCGGCGCCGCGGGTGCGGTCGGCAGCCAGGTCGGCCAGATCGCCAAGCTCAAGGGCGCCGCGCGGGTCATCGGCTCCGCGGGCTCGGACGAGAAGGTCAAGCTGCTCACGGAGGAGTACGGCTTCGACGCCGCCTTCAACTACAAGAACGGCCCCGTGGCCGAGCAGCTGCGCGCCGCCGCCCCCGAGGGCATCGACGTCTACTTCGACAACGTCGGAGGCGAGCACCTCGAAGCCGCCATCGACTCCCTCAGGCAGGGCGGCCGTATCGCGATCTGCGGCATGATCTCGATCTACAACAACACCGAGGCCGCCCCCGGCCCGCGCAACCTGGTCCGTCTGATCCAGACCCGCGGCCGTATCGAGGGCCTCCTCGTCGGCGACCACTACGACCTCCAGCCGGAGTTCGTCCGGGAGGTCGGCGGGATGATCGGCTCCGGCAGGCTGAAGTACCGCGAGACGGTCGTCGAGGGCATCGAGAACAACCTCGAGGCGTTCCTCGGTGTGCTGCGCGGCGACAACACCGGAAAGATGGTCGTGAAGCTGGAGGCCTGAGCGGCGGGAACCGGTGCGCCCCGGCGCCCGGCTCCGACGGCCCTGCTGCGCCATTCCACCATCCGGTAATCTCTTTCCGAACCGCCGCGACCGTGGGTGCGAGTCGCGGCGCACCACAGGAGGAATGCGCAGTATGGCCATCCAGCAGTCCGACGTCCTGTACACCGCCGTCGCCACCGCCGAGAACGGCCGCGACGGCCGCGTCGCCACCGACGACGGCAGGCTCGACGTCGTCGTCAATCCGCCCAAGGAGATGGGCGGCAGCGGCGCCGGTACCAACCCCGAGCAGCTCTTCGCGGCCGGCTACAGCGCCTGCTTCCAGGGCGCACTCGCCGTCGTCGCCCGTCAGGAGAACGCCGACGTCTCCGGCTCGACCGTCACCGTCGAGGTCGGCATCGGCAAGAACGACGAGGGGTTCGGCATCACCGCCGCGATCAGGGCGAACATCCCGAACGTCGACGCCGGCACCGCGCAGGCCCTCCTGGAGAAGGCCCACCAGGTGTGCCCCTACTCCAAGGCCACACGGGGCAACATCGAGGTCACGCTGGCGCTGGTCTGAGCGGCGGACGGCCCGGCTCCCCACGGGGGCCGGGCCGTGCCCGTCCACCGGCCCCGATACAGTGCGCGCATGCGTGATCTAGGGGTGGGCCTCCGCTATCTGGCCAGAGGACAACGATGGGCGGCCGGCAACGGAAGGACGTTCGGCCTCGGGCTGCTGCCCGGTCTGATCACCCTCGTGCTGTACGTCGCCGCGCTCGTCGCCCTGGCCCTCCACGGCAGCGACGTCGTCGGCTGGGCCACGCCCTTCGCCGACGACTGGCAGGACCCGTGGCTCGGCCTGTTCCGCGGCTTCCTCACGGTGGTCCTGTTCGCGCTCGCCCTCCTTCTCGCCGTGGTCACGTTCACCGCGGTCACACTGCTGATCGGCCAGCCCTTCTACGAGTCGCTGTCGGAGCGGGCCGACCGCTCGGCCTCCCCGGACGGCACCGCCCCCGAGTCCGCCCTGCCGCTCTGGCGCGAGCTGTGGATCTCGGCCCGGGACAGCCTCCGTATCGTCGTCCGCGCGGCGCTCTGGGGCGTGCTCCTCTTCGCGCTCGGCTTCGTCCCCTTCCTCGGCCAGACGGTCGTCCCGGTGCTCGGCTTCTTCGTCACCGGCTTCTTCCTCACCGAGGAGCTCACCGCCGTGGCCCTCCAGCGCCGCGGGGTCGAACTGCGGGAACGCCTTGCGCTGCTGCGCTCCCGCAGGACCCTGGTCTGGGGCTTCGGCACCCCGCTCGCGGTCGCCTTCCTGGTCCCGTTCGTCGCCGTCTTCCTGATGCCCGGTGCGGTCGCCGGCGCCACCTTCCTCGCCCGGGACCTGCTCGGCGAGGACACCAGGGAGGACACGGACGACACCGACGACACCGGGGACGGCGTAGCCGCCTACGGTGCTGCGGCCGGCGGAGCGGCCGCCCCGGCTACTCCGTACGCGGGCTGACGTCCGGGGCCGCCGCCACCTGGAGAATGCTCCGCACCTGGGCGATGATGTCCAGCCGGTTGCGCACGAACTCGGGGTCCGTGACCGACCCGGTCGCCGGGTCCGTGTTGCCCGCGCCGAACTGGAGCACCGGGGTGTGCACATGCCCGCCCGGCAGCCGGTCGTGCAGCCCGAGCCGGTCCCGCAGCAGGGTCGCCCGGTAGGCGATCTCGTTGGAGAGGTAGTCCCCGCCGCCGCCCGCCCGGGCCGTGGACCCCTGGGTGGGGCCGTCGGGCCGGTCCACCGGTTCGGTGCCGCCCGCCGGGATCTCCGTCACGTCCGTGTGGTCGTACACGGGAAAGCGCCCCGTCCGCGCCGCCACGATCCGCTGGTACGGCAGGGTCGTCGTCGTCCACTGCGGCTGTGACGCCGGGTCGGCGACCGGGACGGTCTCCAGGCGCGAGACGTTGTCGTTGTCGGGGAAGCCGCCCCGCCAGGCGCCGTTGGTCCGCTCGATGTCGAAGCGTCCGACCCGGCCCTGGCTGACCGTGGTGAACAGGTCGACGTGCGGCAGGTGCGGGCGCAGCGCCTCCTCGACCGTGCCCCCAGCGAAGTCCTGCCAGCGCACCGGGAAGACGACGGCCTCCACCCGGGCCGGCCCGTCCGCCGTATCGATGACCGTTCCGTCCAGCGCGAGCGCCGCCGCGCCCGACGGATTGCTGATCCGCACGTCCCGGTCCAGCGTGAACGGGTCGAACCCGGTCACCAGGATGCGCTTCACCCCGCGGTCCTTCGGATAGCGGACCGCGTCCTGCCCCCGCGACGCCCGCTCCAGCGCCCGCGACAGCCGGGCCCGGGCATCCTCGCCGAGGCCGAACCGCGGCTCCCACCGCCGCAGTTCCCGCGTCATGCCCAGCCGTGCCCAGTACAGCGGCCGGTCGTCGTCCCGGCTGAGGCCGTCCCCGTCCCCGCCCTCGCGGGGCAGTGCCGCGCATCCGCCGCATCCCGCGGGCCCCCGCCCCTGCGCCCGGTCCACCGCCCGCCGCCAGAGCCGGTCCCCCTCCCGTACGACGATGCGGGCCGCGTCCTCGTACGACCCGGCCCGGCCCAGCGCCCGCGCGAACTGCGGTGCCACGGAGTCGAACCCGCTGCGGCGCAGGATCTCCTGGGGCGCCGCCCGGTCGAGGCGCTGCTCCTCCGCCGTGGGCGGCGGCGCCGGTTCCGCCGCGGCGGAACCGGCGCGGGCGGGGACGCTCGCGAACCCGAGCAGCAGCGCCGCGCCGAGGACGGCGAGACGAGCGCGGGGCGTCGTGTTCCGGGTGCGTATCGGGGCCTGAGGGATCACCTGGGTCCTTCCGTCGCCGGTGCGGCTGCATGACCACGCGTGGGGCAGGAGCGCGGTGGCCGCAGTATCGCGGGGCGGGAGTGACGTCCGCTACGGCGCATGGCGCGCGTGCTTGCGGGGTTCCGGGCCCGCACCTAGCGTCGGTGTATGCAGAAGATCGCATTCCTCGGTCTCGGACACATGGGCGCCCCGATGGCCCGTCAACTGCTGCGCGCCGGACATCCGCTGACGGTCTGGAACCGGACGCCGGCCAAGGCCGAGCCGCTGGCCGCCGAGGGCGCCACGGCGGCGGCCGACCCGGCCGAGGCGGTGCGCGGGGCGGATGTCGTCATCACGATGCTCGCCGACCCCGCGGCGGTCGCCCACATCGCCGACACCATCGTTCCCGAGCTCCGCCCCGGGGCGTACTGGGTGGAGATGTCCACGATCGGGCCCGACGCCGTGGAGGCGTTGGCGGCACGGCTGGGGCACGACGCGCACCTCGTCGACGCGCCCGTGGTGGGCAGCACCGACCGGGCGGAGGCCGGGGAGCTCAGGATCCTCGCGGGCGGTGACGCCGACGGCGTCGAGGAGGTGCTGTCGCGCTTCGGCACCGTCACGCGCACCGGGCCCCTCGGCTCGGGAGCGGCGCTCAAACTCGTCGTCAACACCGCCATCCTGGGCGGGGTCACCCTGGTCGCCGAGGCGATGACGCTCGCCGACCGCCTCGGGATCGAAGAGAACGTGGCCCGCGAGACGCTGGCGAACGGGCCGCTCGGCGGCGCCGTCCACCGTGCCTTCGCGCGGGACCTCCACTTCGCCACGGCCCTCGCGGTCAAGGACATGCACCTGGCCACGTCCACCGCGAGCCTGCCGGTGCTGGAAGCCATGCGTGCCCACTACGCCGCGGCCGCCACCGATCCGGGCCTCGCCCACGAGGACATCTCCGAGGTGGTGGCCCACATCGGTGCGACGCAGGGGTAGCGGCGCCGGGCGCGGCTCACGGAGCGACAAGAGCCCTTTCCGGTCCGGGACATGACAGCGGGACCGGGGTTCGTGCGGTGTCGGTGCGGTGTGGCAGACTCGCGGGCCGACAACAGCAGTTCGGGGGAGAGTACATGTATCCGGGCCAGCAGCAAGGTCAGCCGGGGCCGCAGGGACCCTATCCGCAGGGGCCGTACCCGCAAGGGGCGCAGGGCTCGTACCCACAGGGTCCTCAGGGCCCGTACCCGCAGGGGCCGTACCAGGGGCAGCAGCCCTATCCGCAGCAGCAGGACCCGTACGGGCAGCAGCCCTATCCGCAGCAGCAGGGCCCGTACGGGCAGCAGCCCCACCCGCAGCAGCAGGGCTACCCGCAGCCGCAGCAGGGGTATCCGCAGCCCCAGCAGCCGCAGCCGGGACATCCGCAGCCCCACGCCCCCGGTGACCAGAACCTCGGCGAGGGCCGGATGCGGCTCGACCCGAATCTGACCCCCGAGCAGCGCGCGCTCGTGCTCCAGATCCAGGAGAAGACGAAGGGGTTCGCGTTCGGCTTCGTGCTGGGCATCCCCCTCACCTTCGGCGGCGTCCACTTCGGCATCACCAGCAACCCGATCGGCTTCGCCGCCGCGCTCCTGGGCCTGGTCGGCCTCGCGGTCGGCGTCCTCTTCCTCGTGAAGTCGAACGCCCTCAAGCGGCAGCTGCGCCTGATCACCCCGGACGCCTGGCGCTCCCCGGCCGCGCATCTGCCCGGCGCCCGCAAGGCCGCCACCCAGGCCGCGTACATCAACGGCCTGCTGGTCGTCATCTCCCTGGCCGCCGCGGGCTATCTGCTGGTCAAGGGCGCGGACTGGGGTGCGTACGGCAATTCGTTCGGCTTCGGGGCGCTGATGCTCGGCGCGTTCATCCCCTTCGGCATGGGCATCGCCGCGGCGACCACCATCCCGCAGCTGCTCCAGGTGATTCCGGCGGGCGCGCGCGTCGGCCGGAGCCTGTACTCGATCATCCTCCTGCTCGCCGCCACGGTGACCTGGAACGGCATCAAGTCGTCCGACGCGACGGGCGCGATCGCCGGCGCCGCGGTGACGCTGATCTGCCTGGGTGCCGTCGCGGCGCTCGGCAAGGCCACCCAGAGGATGCGCGGCGAGAGCGGCTGACCCGCCCCGGGGCGCCGGACACCCCCGGGCGCCGGACACCCCCGGGTGCACGGCCGCCGGGGCCGGCCTCAGCCGCGGACGGCGAAGCCGTACACCGTCTCCGACCGGTACGTCTCACCCGGCCGCAGTTCCGTGCTCGGGAACTCCGGGCGGTTGGGGGAGTCGGGGAAGTGCTGGGTCTCCAGCGCGACACCGTCGCCGGGACGGTAGGGGTCGCCGGCGAAGTGGTCCGCGGTGTACACCTGGAGGCCCGGCTCGGTCGTCGCGACGGTGAGCACCCGGCCGCTGCCCGGGTCGTGGAGCTCGGCGACCGGCTCCGGTGTGGGCGTCACACCCTTGTCGAGCACGAAGTTGTGGTCGTATCCGGTGCCCACCGTCCGGGCCCGCCGGAAGTCGAAGCGGGTCCCGTCCACGGGCGCGAACTCTCCGGTGGGGATCAGATCGGCGTCCACCGGGGTCGTCCGGGACGCCGCGATCCGCAGCTCCTGCCCGCCCGCTCCGCGTGAGCCGGCTCCGCCCAGGTTCCAGTAGGTGTGGTTCGTCAGGTTCACCACGGTCGGCGCGTCGGTGGCCGCCTCGTAGGCGATGCGCAGCGATCCGTCCTCGTCCAGCGTGTACGTCACCGAGACCTCGAGGCGCCCGGGGAAGCCCTCCTCGCCGTGCGGGCTCACCCGCGACAGCCGCACCCCGTGGGGAACGTGCTCCGCGTCCCACACCCGGCGGTCGAAGCCGTACTCGCCGCCGTGCAGGCTGTTCGGACCGCTGTTCTGCACCAGATGAAGGACATGGGCGTCGAGCGGGAAGCGGCCGCCGGCGATCCGGTTCGCATACCGGCCCACCAGCGCACCGAAGTACTCCGCCGGGTGCTCGACATAGCCGTCCAGTTCGTCGAACCCCAGCGCGATCCCCGCAGGACGCCCGTCCCGGTCCGGCACCTCGACCGACTGGACGATCCCGCCGTACGTGAGCACCCGCACCCGCACGCCGCCGCGCTCGAGGGTCCAGCGGTGGACGCGGGTGAGGTCGGGGAGCCTGCCGAAGAGTTCGCCGATCATGCTGCCGACGATACGCGAGGAAGGGGCGCCGGAGCGTCCGGCGCTCAGAGGGTCTCCGGCTTCCGGGCGGTGACCTCCCGGTAGGCGATCTCGGCGAGCCGCGACTGCCCGTCCCTGCTCGGGTGGAACCAGTCCCACTGGCTCAACTGCTCCCCGTCGAAGCGGTAGTCGAACACCGCCCCCTCGTCGTACCGGCAGCGCGCGTCCTTCGCGCACACGTCCCGCAGCACCTTGTTGTACGCGACCACACGGTCGCGCACCTTGGAGCGGCGGGCGTTCGCCGCCGGGTCCACCGCGTCCGCGTCCTGCAGCATCGACGGGCAGATGCCCAGCTTCCACACCTGCCGGCCGAGCGGGTTGGTGCGCCCCTGCGACCAGAGCCGCAGCAGGTCCGGCACGCTCGCGACGTACACCTGGGACTTCGGCAGCCGGCGGCGCAGTGTGTGCAGCGCGTCCTCGAACTCCGAGCGGAACGCGTCCACCGACGTCATCGCCCGCGCCGACGAGCGACACGCGTCGTTCGCGCCGACCATCACCGTGACCAGCTGCGGGCGGTGGCCCGCGGCCTGCGCCATCTGGGCGGGCAGGTCCGCCATGCGCGCGCCCGTCACCGCGTGGTTCCAACTGTGCTCGGCCGCACCCTGCTTCCCGAGCAGCCGGACGGCCAGGCTGCGCACCCGGTCGTCGCTGCCGGTCGCCCACGACACCTCCGGGCAGTCGGACAGCACCGTGCAGGCGTCGAAGCCGCGGGTGATGGAGTCGCCCACGGCGGCGATCGACGAGGGGCTGCGATTCCACACCGGGGCCCGCCGCGGCTTCTGCTTGCCGTGTGCCGAGCTGCTCTGCGTGCTGCGGGAGTTGTCGGATTCCGTGTCACAGCCCGTGAGACCGGTGACGCCGAGCAGCGCCGCCGACACGACGGCGACCACGCCGCGTGAGCGGAGGCTTCGTTTCCGCATCCCCTGGTTCCCCTCTGTCCTCGCTCGCGTCGTCCACACGCATCCCCGCGAGTGAAAGCTCGGTGTTTCCGCACCTCCGGACCGACGGTACGTCACACTCCTTGCGCCGCCGCACGGTAGCCTCGGCCTCGAGTGACAACCCCGCTGTACCGGTTCCGCTAAATTACATCACGTCACATCTGTCCTATTTGTATAAAATGCTCGGCACGGGCGCGAGGCCGCAGGGGAAGGCGAACCTCGTCCCACACTGGAGGTCCCGGTGACGACACGTGGAGTTCTGTACGTGCACTCCGCGCCGCGCGCGCTGTGCCCGCACGTCGAATGGGCGGTCGCAGGCGTGCTCGGTACGCGCGTCAGCCTCGACTGGATCCGGCAGCCCGCCGCCTCGGGCACCTGGAGATCCGAATTCTCCTGGCAGGGCAGGGCCGGCACTGCCTCCCAACTGGCCTCCGCGCTACGCGGCTGGCACCTGCTGCGCTTCGAGGTCACCGCGGAGCCCAGCACCACCGCTGAGGGCGAGCGCTACAGCGCCACGCCCGACCTGGGCATCTTCCACGCCGTCACCGGCATCCACGGCGACATCCTGATCCCCGAGGACCGGCTGCGCGCCGCCCTCGCCCGCTCCCAGCGCGGTGAGAGCGATCTGGAGGCGGAGCTGTGCAAACTCCTGGGCAAGCCCTGGGACGACGAGCTGGAGCCGTTCCGGTACGCGGGGGAGGGCGCACCGGTGCGCTGGCTCCACCAGGTCGTCTAGGGGAGCAGCGAGGACGGAGCCCGGGCGCGCGGCGGCGCGCCGGTACGTACGGCGCCAGGCCGGGCCTGCGGGCGGTGCCGAGTACGCCGAAGGGGCCCCCACCGGACGGTGGGAGCCCCTTTCGTGGCTGTGTGACGGCCTGTCAGACGGTCCGGAACGCCAGCACGACGTTGTGGCCGCCGAAGCCGAACGAGTCGTTCAGCGCGGCGATCGTGCCCTCGGGAAGCTTCTTCGGCTCGTCGCGGACGATCTCCACGCAGGCCTCGGGGTCGAGGTCCTTGATGTTGATCGTCGGCGGGGCGATCCGGTTCGTCAGCGCCAGGATCGACGCCACGGTCTCCACACCGCCGGCGCCGCCGAGCAGGTGACCCGTCATCGACTTGGTGGCGGACACCACCATGTGGTCCGCGTCGTCGCCGAACACCTTGCGCAGGGCCTTCAGCTCCGCGATGTCACCGGCCGGCGTCGAGGTGGCGTGCGCGTTGACGTGCACGATCTCGGCGGGCTTCAGATCGGTGTTGTCGAGCAGGTTCTGCAGGGCGTGCGAGATGCCGTTGCCCGCGGGCTCCGGCTGCACGATGTCGTGGCTGTCCGCGGAGATGCCCTGGCCGACGGCCTCGACGTAGATCTTCGCGCCGCGGGCCTTCGCGTGCTCCTCCGACTCCAGGACGATCACGCCGGCGCCCTCACCGAGGACGAAGCCGTTGCGCTCCACGTCGTAGGGGCGGGAGGCACCCTGCGGGTCCTCGTTGTTCTTGGACATCGCCATCATGTTGCCGAACGCGGCGATGGGCAGCGGATGGATCGCCGCCTCCGTACCGCCCGCGACGACGACGTCGGCACGGCCGCTGCGGATCATCTCGATGGCGTAGCCGATGGCCTCGGCGCCCGAGGCGCAGGCGGAGACCGGGGTGTGCACACCGGCGCGGGCGCCCACAGCGAGGCCCACGTTGGCCGACGGGCCGTTCGGCATCAGCATCGGCACGGTGTGCGGGGAGACCCGGCGTACGCCCTTCTCCTTCAGCACGTCGTACTGATCGAGCAGGGTGGTCACCCCGCCGATGCCGGACGCGATCACCGCGCCGAGCCGGTCCGGGTCCACGGCCGGGTCCTCGCCCGCCTTGCCGGTGAAACCGGCGTCCTGCCACGCCTCCTGGGCGGCGATCAGCGCGAACTGCGCCGAGCGGTCCAGACGGCGGGCCTGCGGACGGGCGATGACCTCGCCCGGGTCCACGGCGGCGCGAGCGGCGATTCGGACGGGCAGATCAGCGGCCCAGTCCTCTTCGAGAAGGCCCACGCCGGAACGGCCGGCGAGCAGTCCTTCCCAGGTGGAAGCAACGTCGCCACCCAGCGGTGTGGTTGCGCCGATACCGGTGACGACCACGGTGCGATTGGTCGAGCTCACAGGAAATTTCTCCACGGTTACGAGGGATTCAGCGGCGCCACCGCCGGGTGGCGGCTGGCACAAGCCTTTCGGCCTGGAATCAGGCCTGGTGCTTGAGGATGTAGTCGGTCGCGTCGCCGACGGTCTTGAGGTTCTTGACGTCGTCGTCCGGGATCTTGACGTCGAAGCGCTCTTCAGCGGCGACGACGACCTCGACCATGGACAGCGAGTCGACGTCCAGGTCGTCGGTGAAGGACTTGTCCAGCTGGACGTCCTCGACCGGGATGCCGGCGATCTCGTTCACGATCTCGGCGAGACCGGCGACGATCTCTTCCTGAGTGGCGGCCATGTTGGCGCTCCTTCGGTATGTATCCAGAGGGTGTGGCGTTTGCTGCCGGAAGATCCCGACTGCTGCCTAAGGGAGGGTAACGACCGTGGCGGCGTACACGAGACCCGCCCCGAAGCCGATGACGAGCGCGGTGTCACCGCTCTTCGCCTCGCCGGTCGCCAGAAGCCGCTCCATCGCGAGCGGAATCGAGGCGGCCGAGGTGTTGCCGGTGGTCTCGACGTCACGGGCGACCGTGACGTGCGCCGGCAGCTTGAGGGTCTTCACCATCGAGTCGATGATCCGCATGTTGGCCTGGTGCGGGATGAAGACATCCAGGTCGTTCGCGCTGATTCCGGCCGCGTCCAGCGCCTGCTGGGCAACCTTCGCCATCTCGAACACGGCCCAGCGGAACACCGCCTGGCCCTCCTGCGTGATCGCAGGGAACTTCTCGACCTCGCCGTCGCGGTAGTCCGTCCACGGCACGGTCTGCTTGATGGTCTCGGACTTGTCGCCCTCCGAACCCCACACGGTGGGGCCGATCATGGGCTCGTCGGCGGGGCCGACGACGACCGCGCCGGCACCGTCACCGAACAGGAACGCCGTCGCGCGGTCCTCCAGGTCGGTCAGGTCGCTCAGCCGCTCCACGCCGATGACGAGGACGTACCGGGCGGAGCCCTCCACGACCATGCCCTTGGCGAGCGTCAGACCGTAGCCGAAGCCCGCGCAGCCGGCCGAGATGTCGAAGGCGGCCGCCTTGTCCGTCCCGAGCTTGTCCGCGATCTCCGTGGCGACGGCCGGGGTCTGCTTGAAGTGCGAGACCGTCGACACGACCACGGCACCGATCTGCTCCGGCGTGATGCCCGCGTCGGCGATCGCCTTGCCGGAGGCCTCCAGCGACATCGCCGCCACGGTCTCCTGGTCGTTCGCCCAGTGACGCGTCGCGATCCCGGAGCGGGAGCGGATCCATTCGTCGGACGAGTCGATCGTCTCGAGGATGACCTCGTTCGGGACGACCCGCGAGGGCCGGTAGCCGCCGACGCCGAGGATCCGCGCGTACGGAGCGCCCTTGCTGGGCTTGATCTTCGACATACTGCTCGGAACTCCTTGTCAGACCGTGGCCGACGCGTGCTCGTCGATGAGCGCGCGAGCCGCGTCGAGGTCGTCGGGGGTCTTCAGCGCCAGGGTCTGCACACCAGGCAGCGCCCGCTTGGCCAGACCGGTCAGGGTGCCGCCCGGGCACACCTCGATGAGAGCCGTCGCGCCCAGCTCCTTGAACGTCTCCATGCACAGGTCCCAGCGGACCGGGTTGGCGACCTGGCCGACCAGACGCTGCAGGACCTCGGCGCCCGTGGCGACGGTGCTGCCGTCCTTGTTGGAGACGTAGACGACGGCCGGGTCGGCGGGCGTCAGGTCACCGGCGGCAACGGCGAGCTTCTCCACGGCCGGGGCCATGTGGTGCGTGTGGAACGCGCCCGCGACCTTCAGCGGCACGACGCGGCGTACGCCCTCGGGCTTGTCGTCGTTCAGCGCGGCGAGCTGCTCGGCGGTGCCGGCGGCCACGATCTGGCCCGCGCCGTTCACGTTCGCCGGCGTCAGGCCGAGCTTCTCCAGGTGCGGGACCACGGTCTCCGGTTCGCCGCCGAGCAGGGCGGACATGCCGGTCTCGGTGACGGAGGCGGCCTCGGCCATCGCCAGGCCGCGCTTGCGTACCAGCCGGAGCGCGGCGGCGTCGTCGAGGACACCCGCGAAGACGGCGGCGGTGATCTCGCCGACGCTGTGGCCCGCGACGGCGTCCGGCCGTGCGTCCAGGGCGGCGGCGGACAGGAGGCCGGCGGCCACGAGCAGCGGCTGCGCCACGGCGGTGTCGCGGATCTCGTCCGCGTCGGCCTGCGTGCCGTAGTGGGCGAGGTCGAGTCCGATGGCGTCCGACCATGCGGCGAGGCGGTCGGCGGCGCCGGGCAGTTCGAGCCAGGGGGTCAGGAAGCCGGGCGTCTGGGCGCCTTGGCCGGGAGCGACGAGTACGAGCACTCTCACACTCTCTCTTGGGGACGGCTGACGCCGCCCGTGGGGACAGGGACGAAGAACCGCAGGGGGAATTGTAGGTCCCCGACAAACACTTAGAGCTGGGCCTCGCCGTCGGCCAGGCGCCCGAGGATCAGTGCGATCCGCAGCGTGAAGGCGGAGCGGACGTCGGAGGGTGACCAGCCGGTGACGTCCGTCACACGTCGAAGCCGGTAGCGGACGGTGTTGGGATGGACAAAAAGCATCCTGGCGGCTCCTTCGAGACTGCTGGCCTGCTCCAGGTAGACGCTCAGCGTCTCCAGGAGAGCGGAGCCCGCCTCCTCCAGTGGTCTGTAGATCTCCTCCACCAGCTGTTCCCGCGCGGAGGGGTCTCCGGCGATCGCACGCTCCGGCAGCAGATCGTCCGCCAGAACGGGCCGCGGCGCGTCCTGCCACGCCGAGCAGGCCTTGAGTCCGGCGGCCGCGGCCTGCGCGGAGCGGGTCGCGGCCAGCAGGTCGGGGACGATCGGGCCGGCCACCACGGGCCCGGCGGCATACGGTCCGATCAGGGACTTCGCGACCGCCAGCGGGTTCGGATTGCCGCCCGCGATCACCACGAGCCGGTCGCCGAGCACACCCGTGAGCACCTGGACCTTGGCGTGCCGGGCGGCCCGCCGGATCGCCTCCACGGTCAGCTCGCTGTCGCCGTCGGGCGCCGTGCCCAGCACCACGCACACATGGTCGGGGGAGTTCCAGCCGAGCGCGGCGGCCCGCGAGACGGCGCCCTCGTCGGCCTCCCCGGACAGCACCGCATTGACCACCAGGGACTCCAGTCGCGCGTCCCAGGCGCCGCGGGCCTCGGCGGCCTGCGCGTACACCTGGGCGGTCGCGAAGGCGATCTCCCGGGCGTACACGAGCAGCGCCTCGCGCAGCACGGACTCGTCACCGGGAGCCGCGACCTCGTCGATCGCGCTCTCCATGACCTCGATCGTCGTGCGCACCATCTCGACGGTCTGGCGCAGCGTGATCGCCCTGGTCAGCTCGCGCGGCGCGGTGCCGAAGACGTCGGTGGAGATCGCCTGCGGTGCGTCCGGGTGCCGGAACCACTCCGTGAAGGCGGCGATACCGGCCTGCGCGACCAGACCGATCCAGGAACGGTTCTCCGGAGGCATCGCCCGGTACCACGGCAATGTCTCGTCCATGCGCGCGATCGCCTGCGCGGCGAGGCTGCCGGACGACTTCTCCAGTCGTTTCAGCGTCGCGGCATGCGCATGGACCTGGTGCACTGCGGGCTCGGTCTTCTCTGGTTCGGGCACGGGGACAAGAGTGCCTTATCGGGACGGGTGTGTGGGGCGGCGGGTCTCGGGAGGGGTGCGGAGCGGGGTGCGGGTGACCCGCGAGCGTCCGCCCGGGGCGCCGCTGCGCGGGGCCGGCCGCGCCCCGGGAACGGGCCGCGGCCGGGTCCCGGGGGCACCGGGAACGGGGACGGCGGGACTACCGTGGGGCCCGTGATGGATGTACGGCGTGACGCCGAGCGCTACCGCGGCGGGGACCCCTCGGCCGGGATCGAGTCCCGGCACGCCTTCTCCTTCGGGCCGCACTACGACCCGGACAATCTGCGCTTCGGTGCGGTCATCGCCTGCAACGAGGAGCGGCTCGCGCCCGGCGCCGGCTTCGACGAGCACCCGCACAGCCACACGGAGATCGTGACCTGGGTGGTCCGGGGCGAGCTCACGCACCGCGACTCGCGTGGCAACGCCACCCTCGTCCGCCCCGGCGACGTCCAGCGCCTGAGCGCGGGCGGCGGCGTCCGGCACGTCGAACGCAACGACGGCCCCGAGCCCCTGGTCTTCGTCCAGATGTGGCTCGCCCCGCTGGAGCCGGGCGGCGACCCCGTCTACGAGACCGTCCGCGGCATCGCCGACTCCACGCCGTACGCCCTCCCCGGGGCGGGCGCGATGCTCCATGTGCGCCGACTGGGCCCGGGCGAGCGCACCGCGGTCCCCGACGCGCCCTTCGTCTACGTCCACGTGGTGCGCGGCGAGGTGCGGCTCGACGGCACGGAGCTGGGGCCGGGCGACGCGGCCCGCATCACGGACGCGCGGAGCCTGGAAGCCCTTGCCGTCACCGGGGCGGAACTCCTGCTGTGGGAGATGGCCGGGACGGCATAGCCACGGGCACGTGATCCGGCACGGGCGGAACGGGCCGGGCGCCGCGGCACCCCGGACCGAGGGACCGCCCACCGGCCCCGGGCCGCGCCGCACCGCGGCCGTGCGGCCCGATGCGCACCGGTCAGAGCTCGGCGAGCACCGCATCCGTGAAGGCGGGCCACACCTCGACCGCCCAGGGGCCGAACGCCCGGTCCGTCAGGGCGACGCACGCCGCCTCCGCATCCGGGTCCACCCAGAGGAACGTGCCCGACTGCCCGAAGTGCCCGAAGGTCCGCGGCGAGGACGAACTGCCCGTCCAGTGCGGCGACTTGGTGCCCCGGATCTCGAAGCCCAGCCCCCAGTCGTTCGGGTTCTGGTGCCCGTACCCCGGCAACACGCCCTTCGTGCCCGGATACTGCACGCTCATCGCCTCGGCGACGGTCCGCGGGTCGAGCAGCCGCGGCGCCTGCACCTCCGCGGCGAACCGCACCAGGTCGTCCACCGTGGACACCCCGTCCCTGGCGGGCGAGAGGTCGCCCTCCAGGGCCGTGTCCGCCATCCCGAGCGGCTCCAGCACGGCCTGCCGCAGATACTCGGCGAACGGGATGTCCGTCGCCTTGGCGATGTGATCGCCCAGTACCTCGAACCCGGCGTTCGAGTACAGCCGCCGCGTCCCCGGCGCCGACATCACCCGGTGCTCGTCGAACGCGAGCCCGCTGGTGTGCGCCAGCAGATGCCGCACGGTCGCCCCCTCGGGCCCGGCCGGCTCGTCCAGATCGACCGCGCCCTCCTCGTAGGCGACCAGCGCCGCGTACGCCGCGAGCGGCTTGGTGACCGAGGCCAGCGGGAAACGGTGGCCGACCGCCCCGTGCGCCCCGGCGACCGTGCCGTCCGCGCGCACCACGGCGGCGGCCGCGTTCGGCACCGGCCAGCTGTCGATCAGGGCCAGACTCTGCAAGCTGTGCATGCAACCGAGCGTACGGTCCGCGCGACGCGGGCCGCACCGAGGGGTCGCACCGGCGGCCGGTGCCTCAGAAGGTGAGCCGCATGGCGGGGTCGGGCTTGCGCACGAACCCGAGCGACGCGTAGAGCGCCTCCCCCTCGATGGAGGCGTTGAGGTCGACGGAGCCCGCGCCGCGCTCCCGGAACCAGTCCAGCAGCACCTCCATGCACGCCCGCGCATACCCCCGGCGCCGCATGTCGGGGTCGGTGGCCACGCTGAACACATGGCCGTTCACACCGTGCGGGTTGCCCGCCCGGCCGATGCGGTACTCCAGCGTGCCCACCACGAGTGCCGCCAGGCGTCCCGGCCGCTCCGGATGGTCCACCACGAACGCGGCGAGCGTGTCCGCGGCGGCGCCCTCCGCCAGCCTCCGGCGCAGGACCGGCAGGGAATCGGCGTGCCAGGAGGTCGAACTCTCCGTGGAGAACACCGAATCGATCATGACTTGGCGCAGCCGCAGGACCTCGGGGGCATCCTCGGGGGTGGCGCGGCGTACCGGGCAGTGGCGTGGCTCCGACATGCCAGGCACCGTAGTCAAGGGTGCGGGCGAGCGTCGTGCGGATTTCCCGCCGGAACCGCTTGCTTGGAGTGCACTCCAGGGTCATAGCGTGGTGGTCATGACGGTGATGGAGACCACCACGGCGATCGCGCCGGACCGATCCGCAGGCACCGGGAGGGCGGGCCGCACCCAGCGGAACACGCCCGACGTCTGCGCCGCGCCGAGTCCTGCGCACCCACGCCCCGAGGGGGAGGACCGCTACACGATCAGCGAGGTGGCCGACCTCACCGGACTGACCGCGCACACCCTGCGCTGGTACGAGCGCATCGGGCTGATGCCGCACGTCGACCGCTCGCACACCGGGCAGCGCCGGTACACCAACCGCGACCTCGACTGGCTCGGCCTCGTCGGCAAGCTCCGGCTCACCGGCATGCCCGTCGCCGACATGGTGCGCTACGCCGAGCTGGTGCGCGCGGGCGAGACCACCTTCCCCGAGCGCCGGGAGCTGCTGGAGGCCACCCGCCGGGACGTGCTGTCCCGGATCGCGGAACTCCAGGACACCCTGGCCGTACTCGACCGGAAGATCGACCATTACGCCGACGCCCCCGCGCCGGCGGAGAGGGTGTGACGACCTGATGAGCAGCACCATCACGAAGGTCCGGCTGGGAGCCACCGGCCCCGAGGTCGGGGTGCAGGGCCTCGGCTGCATGGGGATGAGCTGGGCGTACGGACCCACCGACGCGGACGAGGCGCGCGCCACGCTGGAGCGCGCGCTCGAACTGGGCATCACCCTGTTCGACACCGCCGATGCCTACGGCGCGGGTGAGAACGAGGAGTTCCTCGCTCCCTTCGTCGCCGCCCACCGTGACGACATCGTCCTCGCCACCAAGTTCGCCCTGGCCGTGGACCCCGCCGACCCGACGCGGCGGTTGATCAACAACGACCCCGACTACATCCGCGCCTGTGTCGACGGCAGCCTCCGCCGGCTCGGCGTCGACACGATCGACCTGTACTACATGCACCGCCGCGACCCCCGGGTGCCGATCGAGGAGTCCGTCGGCGCCATGTCCGAACTCGTCGCCGCCGGCAAGGTCCGCCACCTCGGCCTCAGCGAGGTCAGCGGCGGGGAACTGAGGGCCGCCCAGGCCGTACACCCCATCGCAGCCGTGCAGTCCGAGTGGTCGCTGTTCAGCCGTGACATCGAGGCGAACGTGGTGGGCGTGGCCGCCGAACTCGGCGTCGCACTCGTCCCCTACTCGCCGCTCGGCCGGGGCTTCCTCACCGGCTCCTTCGTCGCCGCGGACAAGGAGCTCACCGACGACGACTTCCGCCGCCAGCAGCCTCGGTTCACCGGCGACAACGCAGCCTCCAACGCCGCGCTCCTGGAGCCCGTCCGCACGATCGCCGACGCCCATGGCGCCACTCCGGCGCAGATCGCCCTGGCCTGGGTGCAGCAGCAGGCGGCGCAGCACGGCCTCTCCGTCGTGCCCATCCCGGGCACCCGCAAGCGGGGCCGTGTCGAGGAGAACGCCGCCGCCACGAGGATCGTCCTCACCGCGGACGAGCTGGCCCTCCTCGACCCCATCGCGGCGAAGGTGTCCGGCGACCGGTACGCGGACATGTCGTTCACGTCCGCCGGGCGGGAATGACGCGCAGGGCGGGAGCGGCGCGCGCAAGGGGGACGTCCGGGCCGGAGTGACGTCCGGGCCCGAGTGACATCCGGGCAGCCGTGGCTCACCGGCCGGAGGGAACCCGGGCGGGCGGGCCGGCGGCGCCGGCCGGACCGGCCTCGCGGGCTACCGGTCCCCCGGTGTGACCAGCCCCGACTCGTACGCGAAGATCACGGCCTGCGCCCGGTCGCGCAGGCCCAACTTCGCCAGCACCTTGCCGACATGGGTCTTCACGGTCTGCTCGGCCAGCACCAGACTGTCCGCGATCTCCTGGTTCGACAGCCCGCGGGCGATGAGCTCCAGCACCTCGGTCTCGCGCGCCGTCAGACCGTGGAGACCGGCCGACCTGCTCCGGTGGGGAGCCTTGCGGGTCCGGGCGAACTCACTGATCAGACGGCGTGTCACCGACGGTGCCAGCAGGGCCTCGCCGTCCGCCACCACCCGTACCGCCGAGATCAGGTCCGCGGGCGGGGCGTCCTTCAGCAGAAAACCGGACGCGCCCACCCGCAGGGCCTCGAAGACGTAGTCGTCCGCGTCGAAGGTCGTGAGCATCAGCACCTTCGGCAGATGCAACACGCCCGGCGGCGGGTCGAGGAGCAGACGCGCGGCGGCCAGCCCGTCCATCTCCGGCATGCGCACGTCCATCAGCACCACATCGGGGCGGGTCGTGCGGCCGGCCTCGACTCCCTCCCTGCCGTTCGACGCCTCGCCGACGACGTCGATGTCGCTCTGCGCGTTCAGCAGAGCGGCGAAGCCCGCCCGGACCATGGCCTGGTCGTCGACGATGAGCACGCGGATGGTCATGGCGAGCGGGACTCCTTCGCGGGAGCGGGGGGTTACGTACCGGCCACCGCGGCGCCGTCGCGCTCGACGACCGGTATGCGCGCCGCGACGCGGAAGCCCCCGTCGGGCAGCGGCCCCACGTCGAGGGTGCCGCCGATCAACCGTACGCGCTCGCTCATGCCGACCAGACCATGACCGGTCCCGGTGCTCTCCAGCGAGGCGGTCTGCTTCGAGGCCGGGCCGTTGACCACGAGGACCATCAGATGCTCCCGGTCCGAGGAGACCGACACCTCGGTCCGCGCGCCGGGTGCGTGCCGCACCACGTTCGCCAGCGCCTCCTGGACGATGCGGTACGCGGACAGGTCGACCGTGGGGGAGGCCTGCACCAACTCCGCGACGGCCGCTGCCCCGGGCATGGACAGGCCGACCGGCACGCCCGCCCGCACCGTCGCCTCCACGAGCTGCTGGAGACGGCCGAGGCCCGGCTGCGGCGCGCGCTCCCCGTCCGTGCCCTCACTGCGCAGCACCGACAGCAGACGCCGCATCTCGCCCAGCGACTCGCGGGCGCCTGCCGCGATGGACGCGAACTCCTCGCGGGCTTCGTCGGACAGCTCGCCCAGCCGGTACGGGGCGGAGTCCGCCTGCACCGTGATCACGGACATGTGGTGCGCCACCACGTCGTGCAACTCGCGTGCGATTCTGGCCCGTTCCTCCAGGAGCGTGTTCCGGGCCCGCTCCTCCTCGCTGATCGTCTCCTGCTCGACGAGCCGCCGCTGCTGCTCCCCGCGCTCGCGCAGCAGGGCGCCGAGCAGCAGGACGACACCGCTGAGAACGACCATCACCGCGTCGGTGCTCTGCCCGTCGTCCACCCGTGCGCCCACGAGGAGGGTCGCGGTCACCGTGGCCAGCCAGACACCGACGACGGTGCCGCGCCGTGCGCGCAGCGACAGCGCGAGGCAGAGCGCCAGATAGCCCACGATCACCGTGGGGGTCCAGGGCACGGGGCGGTCCGCGACCGGGGAGGCCGTGACCACGAGCGCACCGATGACATCGGCGGGGAAGACGATCCACCACGCCAGCACCGGGCGCCTGACCGCCAGCAGCAGCGGGGCGGCCTGGGCGACGCCCAGCACGAACGCGTCCTCGCCGCTCACGCGGTAGTCGTGGCTGAGGAGCTGGGTCGTGACCGGGAGCAGTATCGCGACCAGTGCGACCGCGACCGCGTACGGCAGCAGGCGCACCCAGCGTCGCGGTGACCGGGCAAGCAGCGGCTCGGCGCGGCGGCGCGTCGGCGGACGGGCGCCGGTGCCGGGGTGTTCGGGAGAGATGTGTGCGGTGCTCATGGCCCGTTCAGCGTAGGCAACGGACCTGCCCCCGGGCCTCATACCGGGGAGCCGTCCGGCACCTCATACCCAGGTATGAACGGGGCCGGGTGCCGCACCACCCGCTGCGGCCCTGCACCGCGTCCCGCCCCCGGCTCCCGCAGGGGGCGCCGTACTCTCCCGCTCCGCTCTTCCGCCCCGCGGCCGGCGCCCGGTAACCCCTCCGCGGCCGGACCCTGGTGGCCGGTCGGGAGCCCCGTGGCCGGACCCCGGCGGCCGGTCAGAGCTCCGCGAGCAGTTCCGCCTTCTTCGTCGTGAACTCCTCGTCCGTGAGCAGTCCCGCCTGGTGCAGCTCGCCCAGGTGCCGGATGCGGTCGGCGATGTCGGCCGGGTCCCGGCGCACGGCGGTCCCGTCGACCACGAGTGCCCCGACGGCCGCGGCCCCGCCGCTCACGGCCGTCGCGGCAGCGCCGCCCCCGACCGCCGTCGCCCCGGTGCCGCCGGAGGCGCGGACCGCCGCGAGCACGGACGCCGCGAACGGCAGCGACTCGTGCACCGGCCCGTATCCCAGCCCGAACACGACCGCCGCCGGGTCCTGGTCGGCCTGCGCCCGCCGAGTGTCCGGCAGATCGCGCCGCAGCAGCCGCAGATGGCCCTCGAAGACCTCCGGCGAGCGCCATTCGACGCCGCTCAGGTCGGCGACGGGAAAGCTCTGGTCGCCGGCCTTCCACTTCGCCGACGAGGCCCCGGTCCAGGACCAGCGGTAGGACACGGACTTTCCGTCGAAGGACGCCTTGCCGTCGTACGCCTTGAACTGCAGCGGTGCGGCGGGCGGTTCGACCAGATAGGCGTCCGCGGCCCGGTCGGCGTCGCGCGCGAGCCGGCCGCGCAGCTCGTCCGCGTAGTACTCGGCGAGCGTCTCCCGCTCCGCGGGAAGCACCAGCCGGTACGGGTCGCAGCTGTCTCTGAGCTGTCCGGAGGCCGCCTCCATGAGCGGATCGGCGCCGGGTCTGGGCACGGCGTGCAGCACCGTGGTGCCCCGCTTCCCCGGGGTCAGTGTCACCGCTGCCAACGCTTCCAGGGGGATGCGGCGCTCGCCGAGCGCCTGGAACAGCTTCGGCGTGCGGATTCCCCGTTCGAAGCGGATGAGCACGGAGTCGGTCTCGAACTCCCAGGCGGCATGAAATCCGGCCAGTACGTCACCCATGCGGCTCATCGTATGCGGCGCACGCCTCTCCGTCCCCTCCCGGGACAAGCCGCTGTTTCTCCGATTTCTACGCGCGTTCCCCTACTTCTCTGCTTCTTCTGTCCGATTCTGCGCGCGTCGGACCGAGGATTTCCCGTGCGGACGCACGGCCTCCGGGCAGGCGGAGCCGCCCGTTTCAGGCCGCGGACGCGCCCGCGGGCAGATCGCCGTTGCAGGCGTGGTCGGCCTGCTCGCACCGTACGCGCTCGTACGCGCCCGCGCCGATGTCTGCGAAGTTGGCGAGGCTGTCGGTGCCCGGCACGAAGTAGCCGGCGTGCCCCTGCGCGCCGCGCGCGGAGAGCAGACGGGCCCCGAAGCCGGCGGACACCGGGTCGGCGCCGTGGCCGAGCCCGCCGACCTCCATGTGCGGCACGTCCTGGATCCAGTCGTCGCCGTCCCGCATCGCCCACACGCGCGCGCGGGTGTGCAGGGCGGAGACCGTCTCGGCACGCATGCCGGGGCTGCCGGCGACGGCGATGTCGGTCACCCGGGCGGGCAGCCGGGAGGCGGCGACCCCACAGACCACCGAGCCGTAGCTGTGACAGACCAGGGCGACGGTGGACCGGCCCGGCAGGGCGCCGAGCACGCCGTTGAGCCGGACGGCGCCGTCCTCCGCGCGCATCGCGGTGGCCGCGTCCATACCGAGCCCGCTGGGCGCGGTGTAATCGGCCCAGGCGATCACGGCGGTCCGCGTGCCGGGGCTCACGGAGCGCTCCTGGCGGTAGAGGGACCTCGCCATGCCCACGGGCGCCGAGTACGGGCGGTAGGTCTTCTGGAACGTCAGCAGGTCGGTGTCGACCCCGGGGACCACGACCGAGACGCGCTGGGCCCGGTCGAGGTCGCCGAAGACCTCGGCGACCCGTCCGCCGCCCATCGGGTCGAAGGCGAGGATCCGGCGGTCGGGGCGCAGCAGCGCCTCGAAGCGGTGCATGCGCCTGCCCGCGTCCTGCTGCCCGACGAGCGACAGCCTCGGGTCGTGCATCCGCCGCTTCTCGACCTTGCGGGCCGTGTCGAGGGCGACGCGGTTCGCGCGGTAGCGCAGCTCCACCGGGGCGCCGTTCATGTTGCCGACCGCCAGCGGGTACCTGGCCGCCAGCCGTGTGCGCTGCTGCGGGGTGAGGGACGCGAAGAACTGTGCGAGCCGGACCGACGAGGAGTGGGGGTCCGGCAGCCGGCGGCCGTCCACCTGTCCGTGGTCCCAGGCGGAGAGTGCCGAGCCGAGTGGTGTGTCGACGCCTCGGTGGCTGCGTACGACGGTCCAGCCCGTGGTCGCCAGCATGACGAACACGATGGACAGCGCGAGCAGGGCGCGCCAGACGTTCAGCGGTGAGGAGGAGTCGAAGGAAGTCACTGGGGGACACCCTAGGAGAAGCGCCCTCCCTCCTGTGCTCTGGGTGAGGCACATCACGTTTCCTGCGGGCTATTTGTGGCAAAGGCGACACACTACCGGTGCGTCAATCACACTCCGTGCGCGGTCAGTTCGATTCGATCGCACCGGAGTGCGACCCCGGGCGCAACCCCCGAGGCGCGGTCACCGCGCGCGCCAGTCCTTCGCGAGTGCGGGGCCCACCTGATCGAGGTACGCCTCCGTCAGCGCCCGCATGGACGCGATGCTGAGATCCCCTTGTGCGCCCCACAGATGACCGGTGACGCGCATCACACCACTGAACGCGGCGACGGCCACCCGGGGCCGGGGATCGGCATCCACGTCGAGGCCCTCGCGTTCGGCGATGATGCGCGCGATCTCCTCCTCGAGCTCCATGGTCCGGCGCAGATGGACGGCGAGCAGGGCGGGGGTCGACTCGATGAGCTGGAAGGTGCGCAGGTGCAGCTCCACCGGCACGGTCTGCTCGATGGCCTCGCCGATGGTGTCCCAGGAGTCCAGCACAGCGCGCCGCAGCGCCTCCAGGGGGGCCTCGTCGGCCGGCCGGGTGCGCAGCTCGTCCACGAACCGCGACTCGACCATCCGCTGCATGGCGAAGGCGGTCTCCTCCTTGTTCGCGAAGTAGCGGAAGAAGGTGCGCTGCGAGACCTCGGCGGCCTCGGCGATCTCGTCGACGGTGGTCCGCTCGTAGCCCTGTGCGCAGAACAGTTCGAGCGCCGCACGCAGCAGTGCATCACGGGTGCGCCGCTTCTTGCGTTCGCGCAGCCCGGGGTGGGGTGTCGTCACTCCATGGTCCTCTTTCGTGTTTCCGCAGCTCAGGTTAGCTGTGAGCGACATGACAGTCAGCGACATGTGAAATGGTTTGTCAACTGTCAGAGGCTGTCACTAGCCTCGGCCGTATGACTAGTCAGACCACCGTCGACGCGGCCGGACCGGCCGACAAGGTCCCGGCCCCGCCCGCCCCGGCTCCGGCCAGGGGGCTGCGCGGCCACCCTTGGCTGACGCTGTTCAGTGTGGCGATCGGCGTGATGATGGTCGCCCTCGACGGCACCATCGTCGCCATCGCCAACCCCGCCATCCAGAAGGACCTCGGCGCCACCTTCGCCCAGGTCCAGTGGATCACCAACGGCTACTTCCTCGCTCTCGCGGTCACGCTGATCACCGCGGGCAAGCTCGGCGACCGCTTCGGCCACCGGCAGACCTTCCTGCTCGGCGTGGTCGGCTTCGCCGCGGCCTCCGGGGCCATCGGCCTCTCCGACAGCATCGCCCTCGTCGTCACCTTCCGCGTGTTCCAGGGGTTGTTCGGCGCGCTGCTCATGCCGGCCGCGCTCGGCCTGCTGCGCGCCACGTTCCCCGCCGAGAAGCTCAACATGGCCATCGGCATCTGGGGCATGGTCATCGGCGCGTCCACGGCGGGCGGCCCGATCCTCGGCGGTCTGCTCGTCCAGCACGTCAGCTGGCAGTCGGTGTTCTTCATCAACGTGCCCGTCGGCGTCGCCGCCCTGGTGCTCGGCGTCCTCATCCTCAGGGACCACCGCGCCGAGAACGCTCCGCGGTCCTTCGACGTCCCCGGCATCGTGCTGCTCTCCGCGGCCATGTTCTTCCTGGTCTGGGCGCTCATCAAGGCCCCGGCCTGGGGCTGGGGCGACACCTGGACCTGGGGCTTCATCGGCCTCTCCGCGCTGTCCTTCCTCGTCTTCGGCGTCTGGGAGACACGCGTGAAGGAGCCGCTGATCCCGCTGGGCCTGTTCCGCTCGGTGCCGTTCTCGGCCGGCGCGGTCCTGATGGTCCTCATGGCCATCGCCTTCATGGGCGGCCTGTTCTTCGTGACGTTCTACCTCCAGAACGTGCACGGCATGAGCCCCGTCGACGCGGGCCTCCACCTCCTGCCGCTCACCGGCATGATGATCGTCGGCTCGCCGCTCGCCGGCGCGGTCATCACCAAGGCGGGGCCGCGTATTCCGCTGGCCGGCGGCATGATCCTCACGGCCGTCGCCATGTACGGCATGTCGACGCTGGAGACGGGCACGGGCAGCCTTGCGATGTCCGTCTGGTTCGCCCTGCTCGGCCTCGGTCTCGCGCCCGTCATGGTCGGCGCCACCGAGGTCATCGTGGGCAACGCCCCGATGGAGCTGTCCGGTGTCGCGGGCGGCCTCCAGCAGGCCGCGATGCAGATCGGCGGCAGCCTGGGCACGGCCGTGCTCGGCGCGGTCATGGCCTCCAGGGTCGACAGCGACCTCGCCGGCAACTGGACGGGTGCCGGCCTGCCGCCGCTCACCCCGCACCAGCTCGACCAGGTGTCCGAGGCGGTCCAGGTCGGCGTGGCCCCGGTGCCGCCGCACACCCCGGCCCCGATCGCCGAGAAGATCACCGGCGTCGCGCACGACACGTTCATCTCCGGGATGAGCCTCGCCTGTCTGGTCGCGGCCGGCGTCGCCGCCGTCGCGGTCCTCGTGGCCCTGCTGACCAAGCGGGGCGAGAACGCCGAGGCGGCCGCGGGCGGCGCCCACATCTAGGGCCCCGCACCTCGCCCGCGCGAAGAGCCCCCGCCGCACCGGCGGGGGCTCTTCGCGCGTGAGGCGTCGGGGATCGCCCCCAGGGGCGATTTCCCCTATTCGAGTGGCCCGTCCCGGCACCCCTTCCGTCACCCCCGCACCGCACGCCACAGTGCAAGCAAGTGATCAGTACGACACGGGGGTTGATCCACATGCGTACCACCACGCGTACCAGGAGGACCTGCACGACGACCGCCGCGACGGTCGCCGCGGCCCTGACCGCGGTCCTGCTCGCCCCGGCCCACGCCGGGGCCGTCGAGGCCAGGGCCGCGGCACCACCGCTCGGACGGTGCGGCCCCGGGGAGCTGTGCCTCTGGGGGAAGGCCGGGTTCAAGGGCGCCCGGCACACCTACGAACTCGCCGGGATCGACATCGAGAGCTGCGTCGCGCTGCCGGAGGGGGACAGCGCGGAGGCTCTCGCCAACCGCACCGGACGACCGGTGACGACCTATCAGTCCGCCCAGTGCGCCGAGACCGGCGAGTTCGCGACCTACCCCGGAGGCGGCACCTGGGTGCCGGAGTCCCCGTACCGCGTACGGGCCTTCAAGGTGTGGGAGCGCTGAAGGGCGGCCGGGCGAGGCGCAGGGCCCTCCGTCCGGCGTTGCCGCACGACGGACCGCCGCCCGTCGTCGGCCGGGCGGTCACGCACGGCGAAGGGCGGCCGGGACCCGGTCCCGGCCGCCCCTGCGCCTGTGGACGGCCCTACGCGTCGCCCCCGGCCGCACCGGGGTCGGCCGCCGAGACGTCGAGCAGCTGATAGCGGTCGATCGCCTGCTTCAGGACCGACCGGTCGACCTTGCCCTCGCGCGCCAGCTCGGTGAGCACCGCGACCACGATCGACTGCGCGTCGATGTGGAAGAAGCGCCGCGCCGCGCCGCGCGTGTCCGCGAAGCCGAATCCGTCCGCGCCCAGCGACTGGTAGGTGCCGGGCACCCAGCGTGCGATCTGGTCCGGCACGGACCGCATCCAGTCGGAGACCGCCACGAACGGCCCCTCCGAGCCGGACAGCTTCTGCGTCACGTACGGGACGCGCTGCTCCTCCTCGGGGTGCAGCAGGTTGTGCCGCTCCACCTCAACGGCATCGCGGCGCAGCTCGTTCCAGGAGGTGGCCGACCAGACGTCCGCACGGACGTTCCACTCCTCGGCGAGGAGTCGCTGCGCCTCCACGGCCCACGGCACGGCGACTCCCGAGGCGAGGATCTGCGCGGGGATCGCGCCCTGCTCGCCGGCCTGGAAGCGGTAGACGCCCCTGAGGATGCCCTCGACGTCGACGTTCGGCGGCTCGGCCGGGTGCTGGATGGGCTCGTTGTAGACGGTCAGGTAGTAGAAGACGTCCTCGCCGTGCGGGTGTTCGCCGGAGGAGCCGTACATGCGGCGCAGGCCGTCCTGGACGATGTACGCGATCTCGTACCCGAAGGCCGGGTCGTACGCGACGCAGGCCGGGTTGGTCGAGGCGAGCAGCTGCGAGTGGCCGTCCGCGTGCTGGAGGCCCTCACCGGTCAGCGTGGTGCGCCCCGCGGTCGCACCCAGGACGAAGCCGCGCGCCAGCTGGTCGGCCATCTGCCAGAACTGGTCGCCGGTGCGCTGGAAACCGAACATCGAGTAGAAGACGTACACCGGGATCAGCGGCTGGCCGTGCGTCGCGTACGCCGAGCCGGCGGCGATCAGCGAGGCCGTGCAGCCCGCCTCCGAGATGCCGTCGTGCAGCAGCTGACCGGTCGGCGACTCCTTGTAGGCGAGCAGCAGCTCCCGGTCCACGGACTCGTACTGCTGGCCGAGCGGGTTGTAGATCTTCGCGCTCGGGAAGAAGGAGTCCATGCCGAAGGTGCGGTACTCGTCGGGTGCGATCAGTACGAAGCGCCGCCCGATCTCCTTGTCCCGCATGAGGTCCTTCAGCAGCCGGACGAACGCCATGGTCGTCGCAATGGCCTGCTGACCGGTGCCCTTCTTCACGCTCGCGTACGTCTTGTCGTCGGGCAGGGTCAGCGGCTCCGAGCGCACGACACGGGTCGGTACGTACCCGCCCAGGCCCTTGCGCCGGTCGTGCATGTACTGGATTTCCTCCGAGTCGCGGCCCGGGTGGTAGTACGGCGGCGGGCCGTCCTCCAGCTGCTTGTCGGTGATCGGCAGGTGCAGCCGGTCCCGGAAGCCCTTGAGGTCGTCGACCGTGAGCTTCTTCATCTGGTGGGTGGCGTTGCGGCCCTCGAAGTTCGGGCCGAGCGTCCAGCCCTTGATCGTCTTGGCGAGGATCACCGTCGGCTGGCCCTTGTGCGCCTTGGCCGCGGAGAACGCCGCGAAGATCTTCTTGTGGTCGTGACCGCCGCGGCCCAGGTGCAGGATCTGGTCGTCCGTCATGCCCTCGACCATCGCGCGCAGCCGGTGGTCGTCACCGAAGAAGTGGTCGCGGATGTAGGCGCCGGTCTCCGTCGCGTACGTCTGGAACTGCCCGTCGGGCGTGGTGTTCATCTTGTTGACCAGGACGCCGTCGCGGTCCTGTGCCAGCAGCGGGTCCCAGCTGCGGTCCCAGACGAGCTTGATCACGTTCCAGCCGGCGCCCCGGAAGACCGACTCCAGCTCCTGGATGATCTTGCCGTTGCCGCGCACCGGGCCGTCGAGCCGCTGGAGGTTGCAGTTCACCACGAAGGTCAGGTTGTCCAGCCCCTCGCGCGCGGCGATGGTCAGCTGGCCGAGCGACTCCGGCTCGTCCATCTCGCCGTCGCCGAGGAAGGCCCACACGTGCGACGAGGAGGTGTCGGCGATCCCGCGTGCCTCCATGTAACGGTTCATGCGCGCCTGGTAGATCGCGCCGATGGGGCCGAGGCCCATGGACACCGTCGGGAACTCCCAGAAGTCCGGCATCAGCCGCGGGTGCGGATAGCTGGACAGCCCGTAGGGGGCCTTCGACTTCTCCTGGCGGAACGCGTCGAGCCGCTGCTCGGAGAGCCGGTCCAGGAGGTAGGCGCGCGCATAGATGCCCGGCGAGGCGTGCCCCTGGAAGAAGACCTGGTCCCCGCCGTCGCCCTCGTCCTTGCCGCGGAAGAAGTGGTTGAAGCCCACGTCGTACAGCGACGCCGAGGACGCGAAGGTCGCGATGTGGCCTCCGACGCCGATCCCGGGGCGCTGGGCGCGCGAGACCATCACGGCCGCGTTCCAGCGGGTCGCGTTGAGGATCCTGCGCTCGATGTCCTCGTTGCCCGGGAAGAAGGGCTCGTCCCTGGTGGCGATGGTGTTGACGTAGTCGGTGCTGCGCATTTCGGGCACGGCCACGCGCTTCTCCCGCGCGCGCTCGATCAGCCGCAGCATGAGATAGCGGGCCCGCTCGCGGCCCCGCTCGTCGACCGCGGAGTCGAGGGAGGCGAGCCACTCCTCGGTTTCCTCCGGATCGAAGTCCGGGACCTGGCTGGGAAGGCCGCCAATGATGATCGGGTTGCGATCGGATGCGGAAGCCACGCTGTTCCTTCGCTCTCGAGGAGGTACGTGCGATGTCGGGGCGGTACGCCGGGGGAGTACACCGATCCCCATCGTGTACCCCGGGCGTCGATACGTCATCTCTACTGTGAGGTAATGGAGACGCACAGGGATGTGCATATGGGTACACATCGCCGTGGTGTGTGTCGGCGGATACCGTGATTTGATGCCTGGAGTTGCGGCGACACGGCCGGGAACGTCACCGTTTCGGCGGTCTCGGCGGCCAGGTACTTGCGCGATCCGTCCCGCCCGTGTGGACTACGCCCAAGCTTCGCGTACACGTGAGGCCGCACTTCCCCCAGCTCCGGGCGAGCCGGGGGAGACCCGAGAACTCGAAACATGATCAGGAGGCAACCCGTGAGCGCGACCGCGGACCACGCGGAGGAGCGGACGAACCCTGCCGCGAGGCTGGGGTTCCAGCCCGGACAGGTGGTCCAGGAGATCGGCTTCGACGACGACGCCGACCAGGAGCTCCGCGAGGCCATCGAGGAGACCATCGGCAGTGAGCTCGCCGACGAGGACTACGACGACGTCGCCGACGCCGTGCTGCTGTGGTTCCGCGAGGACGACGGTGACCTGACGGACGCGCTGGTCGACGCCATCGGGCTGATCGACGACGGCAACATCTGGCTGCTGACGCCGAAGACCGGCCGTGGCGGCTACGTCGAGCCGAGCGACATCAGCGACGCCGCTCAGACCGCGGGTCTGTCCCAGACCAAGAGCATCAGCGTCGGCAAGGACTGGAGCGCCACCCGTCTCGCCACGCCGAAGAAGCGCTGACAGGCGCCGAAGCGCCGACTGCGGGCCACGCCCCGTACCGTCGCCCGTGAGGCCCCCGCCGGACGTGAGAACGTCCCCGGCGGGGGCCTCACGCGTGGGCGGGCGCATTCCACTGCGTAGGGTGGGCATCACCTGAACAGACCCAGGAAGGGAAGCGTGACCATGGCGATCGAGGTCGGCACCAAGGCCCCGGACTTCGAGCTGAAGAACCAGCACGGCGAGACCGTGCGGCTCTCGGACTACCGCGGCGAGAAGAACGTGGTGCTGCTCTTCTACCCGTTCGCGTTCACCGGCGTCTGCACCGGCGAGCTGTGCGCCCTCCGTGACGAGCTGCCGAAGTTCGTCAACGACGACGTCCAGCTGCTCGCCGTCTCCAACGACTCGCCGTTCAGCCTGCGTGTCTTCGCCGAGCAGGAGGGTCTCGAGTACCCGCTGCTGTCCGACTTCTGGCCGCACGGCGAGACGTCGCGCGCGTACGGCGTCTTCGACGAGGAGAAGGGCTGCGCGGTGCGCGGCACCTTCATCATCGACAAGGAGGGCGTGGTCCGCTGGACCGTCGTCAACGGACTGCCGGACGCCCGTGACCTGGACGAGTACGCCAAGGCCCTCGAAACCCTGTGACGCGTCGGGGCAACACCCCGAAAACGTTCGGGGTCAACCCCTGAACGGGGCGGGAACCCGTCACTAGGATCGATTCGTTGATCCGATGCCAACGCACGACGGGGCTCCCCGCCCCCGAAGACCAATGGGAGGACTCGTGGGAGTCAGCCTCAGCAAGGGCGGCAATGTATCGCTGACCAAGGAGGCGCCCGGCCTGACCGCGGTCCTGGTCGGCCTGGGGTGGGACGTCCGTACCACCACCGGTGCCGACTTCGACCTCGACGCCAGTGCCATCCTGTTGAACGAGCAGGGCAAGGTCAGCAATGACCAGAACTTCGTGTTCTTCAACAACCTCAAGAGCCCGGACGGTTCGGTGGAGCACACCGGCGACAACGTCACGGGTGAGGGCGAGGGCGACGACGAGGCGATCAAGGTGAACCTGGCCGGTGTCCCGGCCGACGTCGAGAAGATCGTCTTCCCGGTGTCCATCTACGACGCCGAGAGCCGCCAGCAGTCCTTCGGCCAGGTGCGCAACGCGTTCATCCGCGTGGTCAACCAGGCCAACAACCAGGAGATCGCGCGGTACGACCTCTCCGAGGACGCCTCCACGGAGACCGCGATGGTCTTCGGCGAGCTGTACCGCAACGGCGCGGAGTGGAAGTTCCGCGCCATCGGCCAGGGCTACGCGTCCGGCCTGCGCGGCATCGCGCAGGACTTCGGCGTCAACGTCTGACGGCCTGCACGCACCACCCCAACCGGGGGGGGGGGGGCGCCCCGGGGGGGGCCCCGCCGCGCGCGGCGCGGTT